>CAMDDX010000324.1 GCA_945893075.1 Planctomyces sp. SH-PL62
CGCACCGTCACCGGCCGGCCATCGTCATCCAAAAAGGCGACGGCGGAAAATGTCGTCCCCAGATCAATCCCGACCGCCCGTTCCGATGTCATCGCAGATCTCACAGTTGCCCGTCCAAGAAGCGCCGTCCGCCCAACTCAGCATGACACGTCGGTTTTCAGACTTCCAGAGTCAGGACCGATGAGGCGAGGGGTCAGCTGTTCTGATTTCTGTTTTGGCGTCGCAAACGGAGTCAGTCGTGGTCCGGACGACTGTCTCGCCAAGAAGATCGATGGCAATTGGGTGGCCAAAACAGAAATCAGAACACCTGACCCCGGCTCGTGAATTCTGAGTCGTGGGTGAGTTATCATCCCATCGTCCATCAACCACACCCCCTCAGTGACAATTCCATGATGATGCGGAATCCAATCGTCGGCCTTGCTTTACTCACGTTCGGCCTGTTGCCCACCGTTGTCTCAGCGGCGGACGAACCCACGGGCATCGAGTTCTTTGAGAAGAAAATTCGGCCGGTCCTCGTCCAGCATTGCTACGAATGCCACTCGGCCGACGCGAAGGCCGTGAAGGGGGGGCTGCTGCTCGACAGCCGCGATGGTTGGAAACGAGGTGGCGATTCGGGACCGGCACTGCTGCCGAGCAAACCGAACGACAGCCTGCTCATCAAAGCGTTGAAGCATGAAGACGGCATGGAGATGCCGCCGAAAGGCAAGCTGCCAGACGAAATCATCGCCGACTTCGTGAAGTGGATTGAGCAAGGTGCTCCCGATCCGCGTACCGCCCCGGCGAAGGCATTGGCTCGGCGAGAAATCGACATCGCTGCCGGCCAACAGTTCTGGTGCTTCCGGCCGATCGCGCAGCCGGCGATCCCCACCGTGAAGGACAAGGCGTGGCCGAGGTCCGACGTCGACCGATTCATTCTCGCGAAGCAAGAGTCCGTCGGCATCCGGCCGACCGGCGATGCGGACCGCGCGACGTGGCTGCGGCGCGTCACTTTCGACTTGATCGGCCTGCCGCCGACTCCGGCCGAGATCGACGACTTCGTCACCGATCATTCTCCGACCGCGCGTGAGGAAGTCGTCGATCGACTGCTGGCCTCGCCGCATTTCGGCGAGCGTTGGGGCCGGCATTGGCTCGACATCGCACGCTTCGCGGAATCGAGCGGCGGCGGTCGATCCATGATCTTGGCCGAAGCGTGGCGATATCGCGATTACGTGATCCGCTCATTCAATAACGACAAGCCGTTCGACCGGTTTCTGCTCGAACAATTAGCCGGCGATCTGTTGCCGTTCGATTCGCCCGACCAGCAGGCCGAGCAACTGGTCGCGACCGCGCTGCTCACTCTGGGTCCGACGAACTACGAAGAGCAAGACAAGCAAGCTCTCGAATTTGATGTCGTGGACGAGCAGATCGACACGTTGGGCAAAGCGGTGCTCGGCATGACCATCGGTTGTGCGAGATGCCATGACCACAAGTTCGATCCGATCCCGCAGCGCGATTACTACGCTCTGGCCGGCATTTTCCGCAGCACGCACTTGCTGGATCACGACAACGTCTCGAAGTGGCTCGAACGCCCGCTGCCGATGTCGGCCGAACTCTCCGTCGCCGTCAAACAGCACGAACTGGCGGTCGCAGACCTCAAGAAGCAGATCGACGCTGCCAAGGCGGAAGAGAAACGGATCGCGTCGGCTAAGAAGAACGTCGGCGACGATGACGACGACATGCCGGGAACGCCCAAAGGACCGATTGAACTCAAAGCATTCGCCGGCATCATGGTCGATGACTCAGACGCCAAAAAGGTGGGTGAGTGGACGAACTCGCAATTCAGCAAGCACTACATCGGCGACGGCTATTCGCACGACGGCAACAAAGACAAAGGCCAAAAGACGCTGACGTTCAGCCCGTCTGTCCCGAAGGCCGGCGTGTATGAAGTCCGCTTGGCCTACAACGCGGGCGACAGTCGCGCGACCAACGTCCCGATCGAAATTCTGGATCTCGACGGCGAGCACGATCTCAAGATCAACCAGCGCACGCCGCCCCCCATCGACCATCGCTTCGTGTCGCTGGGCAAATTCCGCTTCGACGAGTCGGGCCAGTGGTACGTCCTCATCAGCAACGAGGGGACCGACGGGCACGTCATCGTCGATGCTCTGCAACTGCTACCGGCCGAAAGTCGTGAGCCGAAAGCCGAAATCCGCCAACCCAAACCGGTCGCGACGAAATCGGCTCCCGTGAAATCGGCCGATCTCAAAGACCTCGAAAAGCAACTCAAAGAACTCACCGACCGCGCCCCGTATCGCCCGATGGCGATGTCGCTGGAAGAGGCCAAGCAGATCGAAGAAACCCAAATCCGCATCCGCGGCAACGTCCACTCGAAGGGAGACAAAGTCCCGCGCGGATTTCTGCAAGTCGCCAGCTACGGTTCGCCGACGCTGCCAACTCCGAAAGAAAGCGGACGCCGCGAGCTGGCCACGTGGATGACCAGTTCCACGAACCCGCTGACGGCCCGCGTGCTGGCCAATCGAATCTGGCATCATCTGTTCGGCGTCGGTCTGGTCCGCACTGTGGACAATTTCGGCTCGACCGGCGAAACGCCGTCGCACCCGGAACTGCTGGATCATCTCGCCACGCGATTGATGAGCGACGAGTGGTCCGTGAAATCGCTGGTGCGCGAGATCGTGCTGTCGCGGACGTATGGGCTCGATAGTAGGGTGGGTCGAGTCATCGAGACCCACCAATCCGGTGCGACGACCAATGGTGGGTCTCGAAGACTCGACCCACCCTACGAGAGCGATCCCGAAAACCGTCTGCTCTGGCGGCAGAACCGCCGCCGGCATTCGGCTGAGGCGATTCGTGATGCGATGCTGCTGACCAGCGATTCGCTCGACCGCACAATGTTTGGCCGCACGCTGCGAAATCCCAAGCAAGACGGACCTAACGCCAACATCGGCGAGATGACTTACGTCTTCGACGAAACGTGCCGCAGCGTCTACACGCCCATCTTGCGGAATCGGTTGCTGGAACTCTTCGAGGCGTTCGATTTCGCCGATCCGAATTTGTCCATCGGCCGCCGCAACATCACGACCGTGCCGACGCAGGCGCTGTATCTGATGAACTCGCCGTTTGTCATGGATCAATCCCGCGACGCCGCCCGTGAACTGCTCTCGCAATCCGATCTGACCGACGAGCAGCGTGTCGTCGCCGCCTATCGCACCACCGTCGGCCGCGAACCGACCCCGCGCGAACGCAGCCTCGCTCTGCGAGTCATCTCGCCCAGCGCGGAGAACACGACCCCCAGCCCCATCGCTTGGGAACGACTCTTTCAGGCGCTCTTCGCCAGCGTGGACTTTCGGTTTCTCGATTGAGCGGTACGGCGCTAGCCGCCGGTGAGAGCAAGGGGTCGGGTGTTCGGTTTTTCGGAATTGGCGGGAGATGAGCCTCGTTTGCAATCCAAGCTCTCTTCCCGCCAATTCCGAAAAACCGAACACCCGACCCCGGCCCCGTCAGCCTCGCCGGATCTTCGAGCCTTTGAAGTGGATCTGAATCCGGTAGATGACTTTCGTCCGCGAATGGATCACGCCGGTTTCGAGATCGACACGATCCGGGACTTCGCGGATGTGCTTATCGACCACGGCGTGAAAACCTCGTTCGGAGAACAGGTCGATCAGCATCGCGATCGCCATTGGGTCTTCGAAGATTGGGTCTTCGGAATTCACATGCGCGCGGCCCGACAACGCATGGCGTTGAATGATCGGGATGAACTTGGTCTTGATGAGTCCCACCACGCGTTTCAGCAACTCGGTGTGATCCAGCTCATAGCTGTCGAGTCGTCGCACTAATTCTTGCCGGGCGTGCAACGTAATTTCGTCGGCCAGCGGGAGGGTTCGCAGCCGCTCGAAGGTGCGCGGGTCCAACTCCAGCGAGCTTTGATACTGCAACTCTTTGAGGATGTTCTCCTCGACCTCTTGAATGGGGCCTTCGGCGTTGACGAAGTGGTAATGATAAAGCTGCTTCAACGAAGTCAGGGCATCCCACGTTTGCTCCTTGAAGACGCGATACCGGCGGCGGACCGTGTCTTCGGACATGTCCGTCGTCCGTTGCTCAATGAGCTTGCCGACGCCGGTCTCCGTCACCTTGCGGTTGTGCTCGGTGATCTCGCGGCCCCGATTGAGCTGACGCTTGATGCTGGTGTCCTCGCTGACGAATAGCACCATCGCGTGAATCGTCGGGCGGCGGAAATGAATCGCCAGCGGCGTGTTGGCGTACTCGTTGTGAAGCTGGTTGATGTTGTCGACCAGCAGCTTGAGACATTCGACCTGCACCTGAGTTCGCGGAAAGCCATCCAGCACCACGCCGTCGCGAAACTCTGGTTCGAGCAACTTGCGGAGCAGCAACCCGATGACCTCTTTATCACCGACCATCGCCCCTTGGGCTTTGATCTTCTTGGCGGCGGGTGTGGTGAGCAGGTCACTGATCACAATCGGCGGGCAGGTCAGCCCGCGCGCCGCCATGATGAATCGAGTGTGGGTTCCCTTGCCGGCTCCAGGCGCTCCTCCCAGCAGGATGATCTCTTTGGGGAATCGCAGGCTCTCGTACCCAACGTCTTCTTGCAGGTCTTCCCAGATCGGTCTGAAGATGACGCGGACGTCTTTGACTTCCAGATCGACAAGTGGCTGGCCGGGCGCTGGTGTGGGCATGTTGCTGGCTTGCCTCAATGAGGGATGTGAATGCTGGCGAAGGGGTCGGGACTGCGACCGAGTTGTTTTAACGGCAGGCCGAGTGACATTACAGTTTCCGCGTCTGTTGTCAGCCGACTGCTCCTCTCCCAAGAAGGGATGCCCTCATGACGGTTCACCGGAATTCGACGTTTCTCGCATCATTTTTGGCCCTCGTTCTTGGGGCCGCATTCGCTGCGGCGGCCGACCCGGCCAAAACGGCGGACGAGCGAATTGCCAAAGTGAAAGCGGATCTGAAGAGTGCCGACGTTGCCGTCCGGCAGTCGGCGATCGGATCGCTCATCCATTCCGACATCTCGCCGAAAATGCTGGCCGAGATGCGTGCCGCGCTCGATGACCGTGACGGAGCTGTCCGATCCACGGCCGCTACGGCCGTCGGCAATCTGGGGGCCGAGGCGGTGCCGGCCGTTCCGCAACTCATCGCACAGCTCAAGAACGATGCTTACAAAGAGGCGCGTGAGACCGCCGCGCGGGCTCTGGGCCGAATTGGTAAAGCCACTCCGGCGGAAAAGAGACTCGTCGCTCCGCTGCGTGCCGCAACTCAGGAGGATGCCGACCCAGTCACGCGAGTCGTCGCGCATGGTGCGTTGGCGATGCTGGATGTTGAGTTAGAAAAACAGATCGGATCGCTCCGAAAGTATCTGCACGACGACGAAGCCTTGGTGCGGATGAAAGCCTCGCACGCACTCGGCATGATTGGTCTGCCCGCCAAGGCAGCGGCTCCGGAAATCGTCGAAGTGCTCAAGCGGGAGACCGACCATCATCGCATCGGTTATGTGGCTCGCGCGTTAGGCAGCACGGGCGATCCCGCGTCGCTCCCAGCGCTTGAGGCAGCGCTGGAAAAGGAAACCGATCCCGGTGCTCAAGGCGAAATGCGTGGTGCCATCAGCCGCCTGAAAACGCTGGCTGCGGCGAAGGCCAAGCCATAGAGGCGATCCGAATTGTTTCAGCACCGAAGGTGCGTGACTCGATAGCCCAGGCCATCGGCCTGGGGTAACGGCTCGATAACGATCTCTTCAGCCCCAACGGGGCGCGACTCGATTTCAGGCACCAGAGTTCCGCCCCGTTGGGGCTTCAAATCGTCTGGACTCACAGACCCAGGCCGTTGGCCTGGGCTATCGAGTCACGCACCTTTGGTGCTCGTGCAAGTAACCGAATCATTCGATGCAGTACAGCGAGTCCGTGCCGCGAATCAACATCCGCCCTTGGCTGATGGCTGGTGAGGCGAACGTGTCCTCGTTGAGTTGATTCTCGGCGACCACTTCCAGCGTCGGCCCCGGCTTGATGACTTTCATCAGGCCGTGATCGTCCAGAAAGTAGACGAGGCCGTTCGCGGTCACGAGCGACGCCGAATAGTGCGTCCCCAGCCGCGTTTGCCATTCGATCTTGCCGGACTCAGAGTGGTAGCAAGTGCCGAAGCCGTCGTCCGAGACGATCAAGAAATAATCGCCGCAGGCGATCGGCGACGGGACATAGCTGTCCTTCTTCGTGTAGTGCCACTTCACGTGCGATTCTTTCGTAATCTTGCCGCTGCCGCGCGGGTCAATCGCCATGACGTGATGATCCGGAAAGCCGCCGGTCATGAAGATCAGCCCTTTGTTGTAGACCAGCGAGGCCACGAACTGCTCGGTCGGGCCGTCGAGCATCCAGAGTTGCTTGCCAGTGCGCGGATCGTAGCTGGCGACGCACTTGCTGCCCGACAGCATCATCTGCGTGCGACCGTCGATCTCGCGAATGATCGGTGTGCAGTAGCTGCGCGTTTTGTATTCGCGCGGAGTCTTCCACACCGTCTCGCCGGTCGTCCGCTTCAGCCCCGCGATGTAGGACTCGCCGTCGTGATCGCCGTTGACGATCAGCTTGTCCTCGAAGATCACCGGGCACGAACAGAACCCATGCTGCGATTTGAACACGCCCGGCCGGACCTGCCATTGTTCTTTCCCGTCGAAGTCATACGCGGAGACCAGCAAGTCTTTCTGATCGAGAAACGAAACATAGACCTTCTCGCCATCCGTGACTGGTGTGCCGCTGGCCCAACTGTTGAGCTGATGCTTCTTCTCCAACGGCGATTGGACGACGACCTTCTCCCACAACGGCTTACCGGTCGCGAAATCGAAACACATCAGCACGCGGCTCGGCGGTTCCGCGGTGTTGGCTCCGACCAGAAACACGCGGTTGCCGAACACGACCGGCGACGAGTGTCCGCCGTAAGGGAGCTTGATCTTCCAAGCGATGTGTTCGGACTCGCTCCAAGTCACCGGGACGTTGATTTCTTCACTGGAACCATCGCCGCGCGGTCCACGCCAGCCCGGCCAATTCTCTGCCCGGCCGATCGCCGAGAACACGAAACAACAACAAACCGCCCAAGCACTCAGCCACAAAGTCCGCGTTTGCATGAGTCACCTTCCTGTGTCGAAAGTCGGAATCACAAGACCGCGACATCATGGCGTTTTCGAGGATGGTCTGGCCAGTCACCCAGCGGATTTGAAATCTTGGCTCGAACCGTCCAGCATCCCGGCATGTCTTCGACTCTGCTGACTGCCGCCGTGTGGACTCCGTCAGGCCGAGGTGCCATCGCGACGATTGGCCTGCGTGGCGACATCGCCGCGCTTTCAGTACGACTGACAAATCTCTTCCGCGCCGCGAGTGGCCGATCGCTGCTGGAGATGACAGAGCAGCAAATTCATTTCGGCCGTTGGGGCAGCGATCCCGCCGAAGAGATCGTCCTCTGCCGCACAGGATCACAGGCTTGCGAGATTCACTGTCACGGCGGCGACGCGGCCGTGCGGCGAATTCTGACCGACTTGAAGAGTCTCGGTTGTAACGTCGTCGATTGGCAGTCGCAGTGTGAGACCGACAGCGAGTACGCCAACGCACTGTCGCGAGCGACCACGTTGCGAGCCGCCGGTTGGATCGCGGCTCAAGCCGGGCGCATGGAGCGAGCGATGGCGGAACTCACCGCACTCGTCGCTGATGGAAGACAAGAAGAAGCCACTGCACGGGCCAACGAGGTTTTGGCGTGGGCGAACTTCGGCCGGCATTTGACTCAACCGTGGGACGTCGTCCTGGCGGGGCGGCCGAATGTCGGCAAGTCGAGTCTCATCAATGCACTGGTCGGCTTTGATCGGTCAATCGTGTTCGACGAACCGGGAACAACACGCGATGTAGTCACGGCGGAAACGGCACTCGATGGCTGGGCGATTCGTTTCAGTGACACCGCCGGTCAGCGCGGCTCGTCGAACGATCTGGAAGCGGCCGGCATCGCGCGGGCGCGCGAAGCATTCGCATCTGCCGACGCGCGACTGCTGCTCATCGACATCAGCGAACCCCCGCAAGACGACGACCGACGCTTGCTGGCGGAGTGGCCCGATGCCATCGTCGTCGCACACAAGGCCGATCTGCCGGATGCCTGGGGCGAATCATTGCCGCACGACGCGATCCGCGTCTCGTCGTTGCAGCGCACCGGACTGCGAGAGTTGTCCTCGGCCATTGTGGCTCGCTTGATCCCGGTACTGCCGACGGATCAGACGGTGATTCCGCTGACCGAGCAACATGTGCTTGAATTGCGTAACCGGGTTTGAGCAGGAGAAGTGCCCGACGAATAAAAGGAGACGACGAATGGAGTGGCCTCTGCCCC
>CAMDDX010000325.1 GCA_945893075.1 Planctomyces sp. SH-PL62
TTCGCGGTGCTCCGTCGCCGAAGTTCTTCGTGTCCCCTTTGCCATAGCGTTCGCGCGTCGCGGCGTCTTCTTTCGACAGGTCGAGCGCATCGACCAGTTTGCTCGACGTGAGAATCTCGAACGCCTGCCGTGCAAGCGAGTCCATGCCGATCATCGTCCCCGACGCATCGACCTCGCGGCGGATTTGATCGACCGACGCGAGCAACGCTTTCCGATCACCCAGCCGAGTCGCATCAATTCCATTGAGCACCATGTCCGCTCGCCCTGGCCCCGACGGGCGGAACGCGGCGTGAGAAACTCCCAAGTAGCCGGGCAACCCCGGCGAGCCGTACGGCGGATGCCCGGTGTCCGGCGACAAGCCCACGAACGACGGCACCGACTTGCTGCGCGGGCCGAGCACCTTCGAGATCGTCGAACCAACCGACGGCCAACCGCCCGGAGGCTGCTGCCGCTTTGAGCGGCCGGTGTAACAAATGAACGAATCGTGATCCCCGTCCGGCGACCCGTAGACCGACCGCAACGGCACCAGCTTGTCCATGATCGCGGCCATGCGCGGCATGTGCTCGCAAATCTCGACGCCGGGGACGTTCGTCGGGATCGGCCGGAACTCGCCCCGAATCTCCGCCGGTGCGTTCATCTTCAAGTCGTACATGTCCTGATGCCCCGGAGCACCGCACATGTAGACCATGATGACCGACTTCGCCGACTTCTTCCCCGCCGCTTGTTCCGCTCGCAGCAGATCGGCCAGCGTCAGCCCACCGACCGCCAACGCTCCGACCCTGAGCATGTCGCGACGAGTCATCCCATCGCACAGCGTCTTCTTCGATCCGAAAAAATTCAGCATGGTAGGCACTCAGATGGCGGGAAGATTTCGGTGGGAGTCATTCGGGACACATCCGGCAGGACCGATGCGGCGCATGGTAGTATCGGGCGACGACGGCTGACAACGAGAGACAATCAATCTCGTCGCACCGTGGCCTCACGACGTTGGCGGTGATACTTCCAACCTGGCACGAAGAAGCTCAAGCCAGAGACCACTCCAAACAGCGCGAGCCGCAAATCGGGAATCGGCCACAGCGGCATCAGAGCCATCACGACGCCCGTCAGGAACATCGCAACTGCTTGGAAGTAGAATCGACCGGACAAGATCGCGGCTTTGACCAGGAAGACCATGCCGCTGATGAGGCCCAGCACAGGTGAGAGCGAGAGCACGCCCAGGCTCAGCGTCCACTCGACGACATACAAGCCGGTGCTGGCGATCATGCTGCCGGCCCAGGTGTGAGCGATTTGGCGTTCGACGAATGTGATCGGGCCGGCTCGGCGACGCAGGTTCCAGAAGCAGGCGGCCCAGATGCCCAGCAGCACGACCCACAGGCCGGGATAGACCCAGCGCGATTTCACATCGCAGAGCAGCAGCACGTTGGTCAGCATGCTCATCGCGAAGATGACGGCGGCGTGCCACATCCAGAGCAGGCCCCAGTTCTGCAAGACGACCGCGTGATGCGTTTCGCGAAAGGCTCGGCTGATGATTTGCGAGAAGTGCCCCGATCGCGCGGAGATCGGCTCGTGAGCCAAGAACGCTTGCAGATCATCGGCGAGCGCATCGGCGGTCGCATAGCGCAAGTCGCTGGGCTTTTGCAGGCACTTCAGCGCGATGAGTTCGAGGTCGGGATCGGCATCGGGATTGAGCACTCGCGGCGGGATCGGGTCTTGTTCGAGCACCTGCAAGATTGTGTCCACCGGCGAGGCTGCTTGAAACGGCGGACGGCCGGTGAGCATCGCGAACAGAATTGCTCCCAGACTGTAGACATCACTAGCCGGGCCGACCTCACCGCGCTGGCCGGCGGCTTGTTCGGGAGCCATGTAGCTCGGCGTGCCGAGCACCGCGCCGCTCGCGGTGAGTTGAGTGAGTTGTTCGGCGTGGAGCACGTTTTCAACGTGCTTCGATTCAGGCACGTTGGAAACGTGCCCCACGAGTCGCTTCGCGAGTCCGAAGTCGGTGACATACGGCTGTCCTTCGCGGTCGATCAGAATGTTCGACGGCTTGAGGTCGCGATGCAGAATGCCATGCCGATGCGCTGCGGCGACCCCTCGGCAAACGGGAATGAGCAACTCGGCCGCCTCGCGCGCCGGCAGCGGTCCATCCGCGAGCCGCTTCGCCAGCGTCGTGCCTTCGATCAGCGGCATGATGAAGAACGGCTGACCGTCGAGTTCACCGACTTCGTAGACCGAGACCACATGCGGATGCTTGAGCTTCGCCGCCGCTTCGGCCTCCGCTCGAAATCGCGACAGGTCCGTGGCCGACGCCAAACGGCCAGGCAGGATCATCTTCAATGCGACCGCGCGGTTGAGACTGATCTGTGTCGCGCGGTAGACGACTCCCATGCCGCCGCGGCCAATCTCCTCAAGCAACTCGAAATCGCCGACGCGCCGTGGCGTGGCGCACGCGGCTCGCGTGCGACTGTCTTCAGCATTGCCGAATCCCAGCTCATGCGGGCCGCCCGAGCTACGGCTGAAGCTGCCGACATCCTCGGCGATCATCGCGGTCGCCCACAGCTCACGAAGCTCGGTTTCGAGTTTTGGATGCTCGCGCGTGACGGCGGCGAAATCCGGCATCCGACCATCTCGCGACAACGCGATCAGACGTTCGAGAAGCCCCCACAACAACTCGTCGCGGTCGGCGGGCGCAACGGTCGCAGGGATGTCGGCGGAGTGAGACATGAGTTTGGAAGTCGTCCGAAAGTCGAAGCCGCTAAGGGTCGGCGAACAGATTCCACCCGAGCCCGTACGCGATGCGCAGCGTACTCCAGATCACCACGGCGCACAGCAGGTCGAGACCGATCCCGGCCACGATCATGCGCCGCACGGGGAGCAACCCAGAGCTGAAGACGATGGCGTTCGGCGGCGTCGAGACCGGAAGTGCAGAACCAAAGCTGGCACCGAAGGTCACGCCCAGCAGTGGCAGCAGCGGGTCGATGTGGGCTTCGCGGGCGAGCGTCAGCACGACGGGAATCAGCGTCGCGGCGGCTGCGGTGTTGCCGGTGAACTCGCTGAGCAGGATTCCGCCACCGACTGCCAACGCAGTGATCGTTCCCACGTCGGACGTGCCAACCATCGCGAACACCGCTTGGCCCACTTGCAGAGCCAGCCCGGTTTTGAACATCAGGCTGCCCAGCGACAGCCCCGAACCAAACAGCACCAGCGAGCCCCAGTCGATCCGCACAAAGTCCGACCGATCGAGCGTGAACTCGCGGTTTCTCCAATTCACTGGGCACAGGTAGAGCAGCACCGGAATCAACAGCGCGGTGATCTCTTCGGGGAATCGCGACGAGAACGCTCGTTGCGTTTCCGATGCGCCGATCAATCCGAGCATTCCCGGCGCGACCCACATCGCCACGACGATCAGGAAGACCGCCAACGTATTTACTTCGCCGCGCCGCCACGGTCCGAGGCGTGAGCGTTCCGCGCGCAGGTAATCTCGCAACGCCGGAAGGTTCAGGTCAGTAGTCGGACTCAGCCGACGCAGCCAGACGAACAGGCCCAAGAAAATGCACAGCATCATCGGCACACCCACGATCGCCCAGCTCAGGAAGTCGGCCGAGCGGCCGAAATAGTCCGGCTGCCGAAAGAATCCAATCGCGACCACGTTCGTCGCCGTGCCGATGGGCGTCGCGATGCCTCCGACGCTCGATGCGTAAGCCGTGATCAGCAGCAAGGACGAAGCATACGGAGATCGCGCGAGGTCCGCCGCCGAATCGCTCGAACGATTCGTCGCAGTCGCCGTCCCGGCCGCGAGCACGCTGATGATGCCGAGCGTCACGGGATACATCATCGCGGTCGCGGCGGTGTTGCTGATCCACATCGAGATGAGCATGACCGACAGCCCGACCGCCGCCAGCAACGAGCCGGGGCCGCGTCCTGCCCAGCGCGTGCAAAGGATCGACAGAGCGAGACGACGGTCCAGACCATGCCGCGTCATGGCTCGCCCCAGAAACAATCCGCCCATCAGAAAAAACACGGCGGGATCGGCCAGCGGAGCCAGTGCGGTGCGGACCGCTTCCACTTTGCCCTTGTCCGTGGGGACAGCTTGCAACACGACGCACAGCGCGATCGCCAGCAATCCCGTCGCGAAGATCGGAATCGGCTCGGTGATCCACCACAAGATCGTCAGCAGCATGATCCCGGCCAGACGATGCGCTTCCGGCGTCAGCGAGCCGGGTTCGGTGAGCGTCAGCCAACCGACCATCAGCACCGGACCCAGCACGAATCCGATCCGGTCAAACGGCAATCGCAGCCAGATCGGAGACTCCTCCGAAGCGGCCGGGGCAGGATGTCCGTGAAGTGAAGGCTGAGACATGGATCACTCAACGGCTGTCCGAGAAGGGGTAGGGAGTCTTTTTCATGCCGCACAACGTTTTCGACAAGACGTCAATTCAAGCCAGTGCGGCATGAAAAAGACTCCCGACCCCGTTTCAACCACAAGCGAACCAGGTGCCGCTTCCGATCCGGATCGGAGTCGTCGTCGAACGCCGTGCGGTTGTGAAACAGCCAGCGGTTATTGATGAAGAACATGTCTCCCGGCCGTAGATGAAATTCGACGCGCAGCCGTGGCTCGCGCAGAACATCATCTAGCGTGTCGAGCGCCGCGCGTTGAGCTGGCGTGAGCGGTTGATTTGCCTTCTCGTGTCCGACCTCGATCCAGTAGCGCAGGTAACGCAGCAGCAGTTCGTCGTCCTGTCGCGCGAGCACCGGGAATTGCACGGTCGGCAATTCGCCCGGCCTCACGCCACCACGACGGTCCACATGAAATGACTGTGACAGAACCTCCAGCGCCTGCGGATCGCGGGACTGAAGCTCGCGATATGCGGCGAAGCCGCTGATCAGTTGGCTCAACCCACCGCTCTTCGCCGGTTGCAGGCAGAGCAAACCGACATAGTCGAGCACGTCATCGCCAAACGAGTTGTCCGTATGAAAACTGCTCTCGGCATTCGTCACCGAAAAGCGGGAGCCATATTGGACGCTCTGCCCAGTGTCGCGCACGTCATACAACAACGTTCCTTCCACATTCTGCACGATCGGCTGGCCAAGCAATTGTCCGATCAACCAGTACGCTGCCTGAAACTCCTGCCGCGAGACATCGCCGGGAAGTCCCTCGATGATGGCGAAGCCACGTCCGGTTTCGAGAGCGTGCAGCACGTCCCGCAGTTCGACCGCGGATTCCGCCAGCGGCGTTTCGGCGACGCGAAGCTCCGTGATCTCGCGCGGCTGCTTCCGCAGTTCTCGAAGCGTCTGATCGAGTTTCGACAGACAGCGGGAAGTCAGTTCGTAGCGCCAGGCGGTGGGCGGGTCGATCGTTTCCGCTTGCCACGCGCGCGGGTCAGCGAGAGTTGGTGTCGCCGGGAAGGGGTCGGGAGTCTTTTTCATGCCGCACAACGTTTCTGAAGAGTCGTCAATTCCAGCAAGTGCGGCATGAAAAAGACTCCCGACCCCGTTGCGCAGTCTCACAGCAATTCATGAATCGGCTTCACGTCGGCATCGACGAGGTATTGCGGGCGGCCTTGGAAGTCTTGAATCGTCGTGGTCGCGCCGTCGATGCCGAGGTGCTGATACAGCGTCGCGAAGACTTCTGGAAACGTGACCGGCCGATCCACCGCTTCGCCGGCGATCTTGTCGGTCGAGCCGATGACTTGTCCCGCTTTAATACCGCCGCCGGCGAGCAGAGCACACGCGACGCGCGGCCAGTGATCGCGGCCAACTTGTTTGCTAATGACAGGCGTCCGGCCGAACTCGCCCCACACCAAGACCAACGTGTCATCCAGCAAGCCGCGCACTTGCAGGTCGTCAACCAGTGTCGTGATCGCGTTGTCGAAGATCGGGAAATCTTCCTTCTCGCGATTGAAGATCGTGTTGTACGAACCGCCGTGCCAATCCCACTTGCTGTAGTTGAGCGTCACGACTCGCACGCCCGCTTCGATCAATCGGCGAGCCATCAACATGCTCTGCGGGACTCGCGGTGCGCCGTTGCCGTCGATCATGTCTTTCGTGTTGCCCGTGCCGTAACGCGCGACGATGCGCGGATCTTCTTTCGACAGATCGAGAGCCTCGGCCAATCGAGACGACGTCAACAGGTCCATTGCCTGTCGAGTAAACGTGTCGAGACCGTCCATCATCCCCTTCGCATCGACGTTGCGGCGGAAGCGATCGACGCTCGATAGCAGAGCCTTGCGATCTCCGAGCCGTTCCGGCGTCACACCGTTGAGCACCATGTCATCGCGCGTCGGACCGAGCGGCCGAAAACCCGATTGACCAACTCCGAGGAACCCCGGTCCCGGCTCGTTGTACGGCCCGTGAGTGCAGGTGTAGCAGAGGCTGACATACGGCGGCGTTGCCGGATCGACAGGCCCTTTGACCTTCGACACCGTCGATCCGAATTGCGGCCAGCCTCCGGTGGGGACTCCCGCGCCGCGCGGCGGACGGCCGGTGAAGCATTGCGTCGCATCGTGCTCGGCCTGAGCGCCGACCAGCGAGCGGATCGGGACGAACCGATCCATCATCGTCGCCATCTTGGGGAGCAGTTCACCGATCTCGACGCCGGGCACATTGGTCGCGATCGGCTTCCACGGACCGGCGATCTCGGACGGTGCGAACGGCTTCAAATCAAAGAGGTCTTGGTGCGGAGGACCACCGACCAAATAGATCATGATGACCGACTTCGGCCGTTTGGTTGTCGATTCCGCTCGTGCGTCGGCCGCCAGCAATTGCGACAGCGTCAATCCGCCCCAGCCCAGCCCGCCGATCCGCAGAAAATTGCGGCGCGACATTCCGTCGCAGAATTGCTGGTCATCCGACTGGCCGAGAAGCGTCAGCATTTTCGGGGCACCTTCCTGCGGAACATGGATCGGGTCGATTCACTCAGAAGATCGGTTGAGGATCGTATCAGGCATGACTGATGGCACCAAGTTCGTTGTGAGACAGATTGGCAGAACGATGGGGGCAGGACGATGAAGTCAGGGAAGGGAAGCGGAGCCTTCGATGCCGAGCACCGATCTCAGCCGTCGCAGTGCTCGCAGGTATCTCATTCCAGCGGCAGGCTGCGAGAGGCCGAGCAGTTCGGCGACCTCGCTGTTGCCGAGTTGCTCGCAATGCCGCATGAGCAGGATCTCGCGATCGGTCTCGTCGAGTTGTTCGAGCGCGGCCAGGAATCGCTGTTCGATCTCCTTACGAATCGAAGCGGCTGCCGGCGTCAGTTCTTGAGCGCTGATTTGCGCGAACAGATCAAACGCTGAGGAGACATCGGCCGACTGCGGCGCGTGTTGTTCGCGATCCACGCTGCGACGTTGAGCGTGATGGCGGCGATGCACGTCGATCATGCGGTCTTTGGCCAGATGCCGCAGCCACAGGTGAAATGGCATCGAGCCGCTTTGAATGAAGTCGCTCAGCCGGCCATGCGCTTCGAGCAAGACATCCTGCACGACATCGCTGGCATCGACTCGCCCAGCGACGGCGCGGTCCAGACGAGCTTGAACCATGCGCCGCAGTGAGTCGCGATGCCGCTCGAGCAATTCGTTGACCGCGGCGGAATCTCCGTCTCGTGCGGCATTCAACAACTGCTGAGTCTGTTCCGAATCGGGAAGCATGTTGGCACGCCAGCCTTTCCAGGCCGACGGCTACTCAATCGCCGCCACGGCTTCGGCTTCGTTGGGGAGCAACGGCCACAACTTGTCGAGGTGGGTGACTTCCAACACTTCGCGGCAGTACGACGTCAGGCCCGCCAGGGCAAACTTTCCGCCAGCTCCATTCACGCGATTCCAGACGCGGAAGAGCACCTCAATGAAGGACGACCCGAAGAACTTGGTGTAGCTGAGGTCGATCACGACTCGGGGAGGATTCGCGGCTTTAGCAGCCTCCAGCACAAAGTCTCGGATTTGATCCAGCGTGAATTCATCCAGCGTTTCAAACTGCGGGCCGAACGTGATCACCGTCACGCTGCGGCACTTGTGAATTTCCGGAGTCAAAGGGGTGACCATGATGGGCGGTCCGTTTCGCGGAGGAGACCAGGCGAGATGCAAATCAAGAGCGACGAACCATGTTCAAGAAACCAAGCGCTCCGGCTCGTTGCGGTGAGCATCGTAAGTTTGCAGAACACCTTGTCAACGAAGTATCCCCGAAGACCTGCGGCCGCATTCAGAGAGCACCGAGCACCGGGTGTGCCAATTTTGGCTGGCGCGATGAATAAGGAGCTGTCAGAATGAGGTTAGAAATGTTCGGAACCTCTTTCTGGAGTCGATCATGGATGATGTGCCACAAGTGAAATCAGGGTTGTTGATGCCAGCGGTTCGGGAGCAGGTGG
>CAMDDX010000326.1 GCA_945893075.1 Planctomyces sp. SH-PL62
CCAGAGACGCCATCCCAAACAATCACCTGCGCGTCGTAAGACAGCGTTAAGCGTCCGGGCAGCGCCCGATGGCCGACGATCACCGAGAGATCCGGAGTGCAATCCAGCATGTCGATGGCACAGTCATAGATGCCCTCTTTCGTCTTGAACGGCAGTTGTTTGAGCAGCTTGCCGGTCGCCGTCTCCCAAATCCCGACGTAGGCGTCCGTGGCCGCGAGGACTCGCCGCCGATCCCCGGAGAACTTCAACGTCCCGTCGCGAACCGCTCGCCCATGCTTGTCGGCTTGCAGCTTGATCTCGCTGATCAACTTCATGCCGACCACATCCCACCGCCGAATCGTGATGAAGCTCTGATTCGAAGCCGTGACCAGTTCTTTGCCATCGTTATCAAACCCGACCGCCATCACGATCCAATGATCCGGTAGAAGCAACGCCGGCTTCTTCAGCGTGCGTAGCTCAGGCGAGCCTTTCTCGTTCCCAAGCTCCGCTTGGGGACGAGTGTTGTCCTTATTCTTCTCATTGCGCGGCTTGACCGCCCCCGCTCGCAGCGTCTCTGCGAGCTTGTCCGCTTGCTCGCGAGTGAAGTTCCCGGTGAGCGCAATGTCTCGACCAAACTCTTCGCGGACGATCGGTGCCGTGATGATCTCGTTGTTGACGAGGATCGCCAGCGGCTGATTCGGATGCGACTTTGTGAGGATCCTCACTGCCGCGCCGCCAGCTTCATTGAGCTTCAGCGTAATGAAGAACCGATCCGCGTTGTTCGGATCGGGGATGACTCGGCAGTCCTCGATCGACCACTTGCCATTGAACGGCAGCGCGTGCTCCGGAGTGTCGGCGAGCAGTGCCTCGCGCACTTGACCTCCGCGAAGTCGTTCGATCGGCAGCGCCCCGATGCGGTCCTTCGACTCGGCGACCGGAACCCAGATGAAGCCTTTGTCTTTGGCGACCATGCGGCCAATGACCGAGTTTCCCGAGTAGTTCCGCTTCTCGTAATCGGTCGGCACACGCGGCTCGAACTTATTGTCGGCTCGCTGAGCAACAAACCGGAACTCCAACAGCGGCAGGACCGCTTGCACGCCGGAGTTCGCAGGATTCTTGGTAGCCGTCGTGTTAGCCACAGGCGCATCGACGACGACTCTGTCGCTGTCCTCCCCGCGCACGCGTTGAATGCCGCCGCACTTCCCGTCCTTGTCGAACATCACGATCAGCGTGTGACCGTCGCCGAGCGCGATGTGATGCGTGACCTTCTCGCCCTCGACGGTCTTGCGAGTCTTCAACTCCTGCTGCTTGACGATCTCCAAGAACTGCGGCTCGGTCATGTCGAGCGACAAGCCATACAGCTTTGGATATGGCTTTAGAAACGCCAGTCCCTCCGGTGGCGCGGTCTTCGCGGCGGCTTGCGTGTCTCGCGCTTCCGCGTCGGTAGACCCTTGTTCGATTTTGGCCTTGGCGTTTGGAGATGGTTTGTTCGATGGCGGCTTGCCCAATTTGTCGAAGAGACTTCGTTCGATTTGCGGCAACAAAGTGACAAGCTCGACTGTGAGTGTGTGCGTTCGCACCGATTCAAGGTTGTCTGAGCTGTTTGCCGTCTTCTGCTTCTGATACGTCTCAATGCACTTCGGAAACCAGATTCCAGGTTGAACCTCATTCCATTCGGTGACCTGTGTGAAGCCCATTGGCTGAGGCCGCTCAACATTTTCGTCACAGCGCTCTCTGCGCACCGGCAGCAGATTCTTGTCGAGGGCGAGCCAAATCAGGCGGTAGGACTTGGAGCCGAAAGCCGAGACATCGCGCTCTTTGAGTTTCACACAGCGTTCTTTGCTGATGGTCTCCTCGCCGAGCAGTTCGATGATCTTTCGCCGCCCTGGCGTCGCGTCCGTGAGGATGTCCGAAAGTGATTCAGGACGATCCAACCAGTATCCCAGTGCCAGAGTGTGCGGACCAAGCCGATGATTGGGTTTTGATAGGACGAACAACGAGTCGTTGGAATGTTTCGCAGCTCCCGGTCCATTCGACTCGATTCTTTGCCGCCACCAGCGTCCTTGGATCGTTTCTTCGTGGACGATGCGAGACGTTGTACCCGTTTCTTGAACGCGACAATTCATTTCCTCAAGGTAATACGACAGATCACGGTCTCGAATCAGTCGCCGCACAATCTCAATTTCCTGCGTTTCGCTATCGAGTACCTTCAACGGCTCTTGGTGCGAACGCACGATGACTTCAATTCGATTGTATTTCTGCTCTTCCTTCATCAGCCGCTGAATTAAGTCAGCCAGTTGGGTCGCAGGCTTCGTTTTCGTCGGCTCTTCGGTTGCTTGCTGCGCTCGGCGTGTGTCTCCCGACCCCGCCGCTGGGTTAGACCGCAGGTCTCCGTTGGCGTTGTTCGGCTGGTTCGTCTCTTCGTCCGAATTCGGGAGACCTGCGGTCGGGTCGAGGGCGGGGTCGGGAGACCCGCGCCCAACGCGAGGAGACTCGCTCCCGGCGCGAGACCCATCCTCAGCGCGAAGGTTCTCCGACGTCTCCACGTCGAGCTTGAGACTCGGCGGCGGATGCGACGCGCCGGACTGAATCGTCGCGATCACGGCCACCACGGGAATGCCGATCGCGAGCAATAAGGCTCGCGGGCTGACTCGCAGCGACGGTGTGGCTGATTCGCCCAACAGCCGTGCGATCCGCTGGCGGAGATGCGACGGTTTCCGATTGCCGGTCGCCAGCAAACTCACCGCCGCGACCGAGCGACCGAGCTCGGCGCGGGTCTCCCGACCCCGCCGGCTGAGTTCCGCGACGACCAGCAGCGACTTCGCGTAGTCCAGCGGCATCGCTCCGCAGGCGACCACCAGATCGT
The DNA here is from genome assembly GCA_945893075.1 of Planctomyces sp. SH-PL62. Classification (GTDB taxonomy): domain Bacteria; phylum Planctomycetota; class Planctomycetia; order Planctomycetales; family Planctomycetaceae; genus SXKJ01. Next base: position 2,846 of record CAMDDX010000326.1, read on the forward strand.
CGCAGCAATGCTCACGCTCGTCCCGAATGCGGTGCGAGACCCACCACAGCGCCGGATGGAAAAACAGCAGCGACTCGATCACGCGTTGCAGCAGATTGACCAGATGATCGTACCGCCGCAGATGAGCCAGCTCGTGAGCCAGCACCGATTCCATCTGCTCCGGCGACAAGCCGCTGGTCAGCGTGAGCGGCAACAAGATCATCGGCTTGAGCACCCCGACCACGGTCGGCACGGTGACTCGTTCGCAGTACGCCAGCACCGGCAGCAGCTTCAGGCCCAGCGCCGTCGCTTGCCGCCGCATCGCCGCCAACAACGACGGGTCGTCAATCAAGTGGACTCGCCGCCGCAACCGCCGACCGCCCCACAACCCGAACACCAGCCGCAACAACATCAACGCCACGCCCGCGAAGTAACCGCTCGTCAGCCACGGCGCGAATTGCTGCCAGTGATCGTTGATTGGCAATTCGGATGGCGATGCCGATTGTGGAGCGGACGGAAGCGGCTTCGTGACGGGCGGGTGATCTGGAATCGGAACGTCGCGCGACGCAGGGGTCAGGTCTTCAAAATTCAAAATTGGCAGTTCGGGAGTCTGCGTTGGATCGACAACTTGGGCCGCCAATTTTGAATTTTGAAGACCTGACCCCGGATTCTCTGGCCACAACCAAACCAGCGTCCCTCCCGCGCAGCACGGCATCACCAACAGCGCGGCGAGCGACAGCCAATACCGCACCGAAACAGCTTTCGTGGCTCGCAGAGCAATCGCCAACACGATGCCGATCAACGTCCCTTGCCACAAAAAGTGCCCCAGCGCGAGCACGAACGACGAGCACCAATCATGTTGAAGCCAAGCAGGCATGTTGATTCCCCTCTGTGAATCCGGGGTCGGGTGTTCGGTTTTTCGGAATTGGCGGGGATCGAGTTCGATTGGCGAATCACGCTTCATTCCCGCCAATTCCGAAAAACCGAACACCCGACCCCTTCTGACAACAAGGTCACTTCCGTTCGCGCGTCTTGCGGTTAATCAGCGAGCGAATCAGCTTCAGTTCTTCATCGTCGATCTCGGACGTTTCGAGCAGATGCTGCATGACGGCCGTGGTCGAGCCGCCGAAGACGCGATCGACGACGTCTTGCAGGATGTTGCGGCTGGCCTTCTGCTCGCGATAGACCGCTTGGTAGACGAAGCTGCGTCCGTCTTTCTTCCGTTTGAGATAACCCTTGTCGGCCATGATCGACATCACCGTCATGACTGTCGTGTAGGCCAAATCGCGCACGCTGGCGAGCGCGTCGCGCACATGCCGCACGGTGGCCGGTTCGATCTGCCACACGACCTTGAGGATTTCCAGTTCCAGTTCCGTCGGATGCTTGGACGCTGAACGAGCCATGATGCTCCTCTTCATAAGTCTGACAAGTCGCGTCGACATCGGCTCGCCCGAAGTGTCAGCCGCCGCGAAATACTATTCGGTTAGTAGTTTACCGGTTCACGCCGAGCCCGCAATACTAAATTGTTAGTAACTCGATTCGCACGCACGACTCACCTTGCGCGCCGGGGTCAGGTGTTCTGATTTCTGTTTTGCTCACGCGATGCACCCCAACCTTGGTTCGCAGACAGTTTTCCAATCAACGATTCGCGGCATTTCGCAGCAGCAAAACAGAAATCAGAACACCTGACCCCTCGTCTGTTCAAACGAGGTGCTCGGTCGCGAAATTCAGACACCGCGCGATGTGGTTGGCTTCGATGCGAAGCTGCTCGACGTGCGACAGTGACGAGATCGTCGGCAACGGTTGCGGATGTTTGTGGCGGCGGACGCGAGCGAGCATCTCGGCCAGTTCGCGGGCCGGAACATCGCGGAGGGTGGCCCAATACTTCGGCGCGAGACACGGAATCCGCAAGGGGTCGCGCGTGATCATTTCGAGATTGAGTTTGACCTGCGGCTGCGCTTTGCGCAGTGTCGTGACGATCCGTTTCAAATCCAGGAAGCTTTCGCCGAGCGGCACCTCGGACAGCCAGAATCCGTCGTCGGACTCAGCGACGGCCATGTCTTTGAGGTGCGTGCTGAACGCCCACGGCGCGAACGCCTCGACCACCGCGTGTGGCTCTTCCAGCAGCGCGATGCTGTTGCCGGTGTCGAGACACACGCCGACGAACTCGCTGCTCAGCCGCTTCAGCCAGCCGAGCATTTCGTCGATCCGCCAGTCCTTGTGATTTTCGACCGCCAGCCGCACGTGATGCTTCGCCGCAATCGGCTCGGCGAGCGTCAGCGACTTCCACGATTGATCGGCAAACTGCTGGAACTGCTCAGCCGACGCGAATACTTCGTAACGCCGCCCGCTCATGCAGACCGTTCGCAGCACCGTCGCGCCGGCTTGCTTTGAGGAGAGGACGTCAGCCTCAAACCGCGCGATGTCGGCCTGATCCTTCGGCAAGCCGATCGTCCCTTCGACGTACATTTCGCGTCGCTCCAGCGCGTCACGCAGTTTCGCCAGCGCAGTCCCCTCCAGCCCGCTGACTTTGGTTTGAATCCCGCGCGCACCGATCCGCGCGGCGGCTTCGAGAAACGCGAGCGGTTCGGCCACGCTGCCGAAGTCCGGAGGCAACGGCCGGTCCCGGCGAATCCAATACGAATGAATCACCAATCCCAGCGGCTGCTTCTTGGTTGGCTCCGCCGCCGAGCACCGCATCGCGGAAGCCAGTGCCAGCACTTTCAAGGCATCACGCCGGTTCATGGCAGGCTCCGTAGGTCAGGCTTTCCAGCCTGACCCGATTGGCCAAACAGCGTTCGATCTTGCCCATGTCAGCCTGGAAAGGCTGACCTACGTTAACGCGCACAACTCGCGATCTGCACGGCATCCATGGTTAGTCCTCCAGCGATTCGAGCATTCGTAGCCTGCTGAACTTTATCCCTTGTGCTTCGCCAGCAACTCCGCGATCTGCACGGCGTTGGTCGCGGCTCCTTTGCGCAGGTTGTCGCTGACGCACCAGAAGGTGAGGCCATTGGGGTGCGAGAGGTCTCGGCGGATGCGGCCGATGAAGACTTCGTCGCGGCCGGTGCAATTCATCGGCATCGGGTATTGGCCGTTCGCCAGGTCGTCGAGCACCACGATGCCGGGGAACGACTCGAACAGCTTGCGAGCTTCTTCCGGTGAGACCGGGCGTTCGGTTTCTACCCAGATGGTCTCGCTGTGGCAGTTGGCGACCGGGATGCGGATGCACGTTGCGGAAATCTGGATCGACTGGTCGCCGAGGATTTTCCGAGTCTCGTAAACCATCTTCATCTCTTCGCTGGTGTAGCCCTCTTCCTTCGGGCCACCGATCTGCGGGATGGCGTTGAACGCGATCGCGTGCTTGAACGCCGAGTACGCATACTCGCCGCTCGCGAGGCTGGCCTTGGTCCCTTCAAACAGATCGACCGAGCCTTGCAAGCCGGCTCCGCTGACCGCCTGATAGGTGCTGACGATGCACCGCGTCACGCGCGCCGCATCGTGCAGCGGTTTCAGCGAGATGACCATCTGCGTGGTTGAGCAATTCGGACTGGCGATGATGCCACGTCCGGCGGCCAATAGTTTCAACGCCTCTTGCGGATTGATCTCCGGAATGACGAGCGGCACGTCCGGATTCATGCGGAAGTAACCGGACTCGTCGATGACAAGGCAACCGGCCTCGACCGCCGCCGGGAAGTAATCGCGAGCTGTCTCGTCCGGCGTGCTGCCGATGACCAGATCGTGCCCTTTGAACGAGTCCTTCGTGAGTTCTTGAACCGTGTATTCTTTCCCCTGAAACGTCAGCTTTGTGCCGGCACTCCGCTTCGACGAGAGGAACGTAAAACTGCCGGCCTTGTAGCCGCGTTCCTCGAGCAACTGACACATGATCCGACCCACGGCTCCGGTGGCCCCGACGATTGCAACAGACTGAAACACGATCAACTCCTCACGCAAAATGTCTCGCAACTAGAAAAGTAGTTCGGACGCCTACGTCCGAACTGACAACTGACCGGACGTGGGCGTCCGGTCTACATGACCACGGCTCAAAAGCATGGATTGGAAGAAAAGTGAAGCTCGAAAGGCCGACACACAGCGACTTTGGCGAGCGGAAGGACGCGACAGAATACGAACCGAACCCACGAAAATACAGGGGCGAATTGCTCGCACCACGTCCGGCGAATTCGTCAGCGGATTGATTACGGCCGAGGCACAGAACTGGCCGCAGAGCAAGCGAAGAAATCCCACACGCCCGCGAACCAGGACGAACTCGGCGGTCGCGCCGTCTTTGGCCGCCGATCGCGCCAGCCGTAGCCAAACGCCAACAGCAGCCAACCGGCACATAGCCAGCAGACTGCGCGGTCGCGAGCCGGCAATCGCTCACGCCATTCCCAATCGGGCTTGAGCGTGACGCTCCCTTTCATCCGCATTCGATTGCCGGCAATGGGATGTTCAACTTTCAACGGCTCGCCGATGAGCAACGCTTGCGCGGTCGCGGAATAATCCAAGCCGCACACGCGGCCGAGTCGTTCCAGTTGAGCTTGTGGTTCCGCCACAAAATCCTCGTACCGCATCCGCAGCGATTGGCGGCGGCGGAACAGGCAGATGATGAGCGACAGCACGTTGACGAAGGCCCAATACGCCACCGAATACCACGCCGGCTGCGGCTTGCTCGCCGTTTGCACGCCCGACTGCTTGTCCGCTTCGAGCGCCTTCTTGCGCGACCACGTCACCGCGCGTGCGTCTCGCACCAGATGCACGAGTCGCAAGTCGATCCCTTTCAGATGCGCGAGCAGCGCGCCGCGCAACGGATGCTTGGAAGAATCGACGACCACCGACTTGCCGCTGACTTCCGCGATCGCCTGATATAACGCTTCGGTCTGTGCGAGATAGTTTTGGAATTCGCTCGTCGGCGAGATGCGTTGCCGCAACATGCGTGCGATCTGCAGCAGACCGAGTCCCGAATAAAACTCGATCCGCTTTTGCAATGCGACGTAACCAGCCACGGTCGCCTGTGGCACGCGCCGCAGCCAGGCTTCGCGCACTCGCGTCCAGAAGCTGCATTCGGTGCCGAGTTGACCACACGCGCAGACTTCGTTCGACGTCCAGCCCGCGCTGTGCAGGTTGACCAACTCGCCGACGCCGACCACATCGGGATGATTCGCCAGCACGGTGTCCAGCAGGGTCGAGCCGCTCCGGCCAGCTCCCATGATGTAGATGACTCGCACGGCTTCCGACATCTTGCGTTCCTTCGCGAGGGCTGAGCTTCAAACTAGCCCGTCAATCAGCCGCAGGGCGCTAGCCCCGGTTTGTGTGACGAGAACCGGGGCTAGCGCCCTGCGGCTCATTCGATTTACGGGACAGAGCCTAGTGGGCAGGTGACAGCACCTTTAGGTCAGTGAAACGTTTCGTGATTGGCAAGTGACACGACCTTTAGGTCGGGTTGTTGGTTATTCGGTGAATCGTTTTTGAGGGAACTTGTAGTCGACGGTTTTGAGCAGGGGTTGGTCGTCGTGTTGT
>CAMDDX010000327.1 GCA_945893075.1 Planctomyces sp. SH-PL62
GCGTCGTGCTAATTTCGTGACACACTGCGAAGACTTTTCCCCGACCCATGAATAATCCCGGCTAGCGCCGTGCCGCTCACACATCACGAGAGCAGCATTTCCAAGTCTTCGGCCGAGAGCTGTTCCAGCACGCTGCCGTTCTCCTGGAGGATCGCATCGGCGAGGCCGCGCTTCTTGACTTGGAGTTCGGCGATTTTTTCCTCGACGGTGCCGCGGCAGATCAGGCGATAGGCGAAGACCTGTTTGGTTTGGCCGACGCGGTGAGCACGGTCGATGGCTTGTGCTTCGACGGCGGGGTTCCACCACGGGTCCAAGAGAAAAACATAATCGGCGGCGGTGAGATTCAAACCGAGTCCACCGGCTTTCAAGCTGATCAGGAACAGCGGGCAGTTCGGATCGTTTTGGAAACGTTCGACGCATGCGCGGCGGTCACGAGTCTGGCCGTCGAGGTATTCGTAAACGATGCCGCGCTTGTCGAGGTGATGCCGCACGATCGACAACATGCTGGTGAACTGCGAGAAGACCAGCGTCTTGTGCTTCTCGTCGATCAGTTCTTCCAAGTGCGGCAGCAGCACGTCCAGCTTTGCTGAGCCTTCGTCCGTTTTGGCTTTGTCGAGCAGCGCCGGGTGGCAGGCCGCCTGACGCAGACGCAGCAGCGCTTCGAGGACGTGCATCTTCGATTTCGCGAGTCCCTGATTCTTGACGAGGCCCAGCAGTGACTGGCGGTAATGGTCGCGCATCTCGGAATAGAGTCGTTCTTGCTCTTCGCTCATCTGGCAGAACAAGGTCTGCTCGATCTTGTCGGGCAGGTCGGCGGCGACTTGTTGCTTAGTGCGTCGGAGGATGAAGGGCCGCAAGCCCCGTGCGAGAAATTCGCGTGACTCCGGCTTTTCGACGTCGGCCGCGTGCGTGCGGAAGGCGGTGCTGCGGCCGAGCATTCCGGGGTTCAAGAACTCGAAGATCGACCACAGGTCGCCGAGATGGTTTTCGATTGGCGTGCCCGACAGCGCGAGGCGAAATCGAGCCTGCAACAACCGCGAAGCTTTCGCCACTTGCGAGCCAGCGTTCTTGATCGTCTGCGCCTCGTCGAGCACCACGTAATCGAACGGGATGTCCTTCAGCACCAGCACGTCGCGTCGGAGTGTGCCGTAGGTCGTGAGGATCACGTCGAAGTTGTTAAACGCCGCCCGCAAGTCCGCTCGGTCGAGACCGGCGTACTCCAGCACGCGCAGCTTCGGCGTGAATTTTTCGCACTCCTGCGCCCAGTTGAAGAGCAGGGATTTCGGCACCACGATCAGCGACGCTCGATGTTCCGTTTTCTTCTGGGACTTCGATTGGTTCGAGCGGTCTTGCAGAACGGCCAGCATTTGCACGGTCTTGCCCAGGCCCATGTCATCCGCCAGACAGCCGCCGAATCGGAACTCTTGCAAGAACTCCAACCAGCCCACGCCGTCCCGCTGATAGGCCCGCAAGGTGCCTTCAAAGTGGGCCGGCTCGTCTTTCGAGGTGACTCCGGAAAACGATTTCAGTTTGTCGCGGAGTTCGGTGAACCGCGTGTCGAAGTCCACCAGCGGCTGCGTCGCCAGCAACGCATCGAGCAGTCCGACTTGATGGGCCTCAAATCGCAGATGGTCGCCATCCGCCGCGCCCAAACCGGCCAACATGCCGTACTGGTGCAGCCATTCTTCCGGGATGATGCCCAGGCTGCCGTCATCCAGTCGCACCGTGCTGTCGCCGCGTCCCAGTGCGGCGAGCAATTCTGGAAACGTCACACGGCGACCGCTGAAATCAACCTCGCCGTGCAGTTCGAACCAGTCGATGTTCGACTGGACGCGGAGCTTGAGTTGCCCCGCCTGCCAGACCTGCCGCCCATCCGCTTTGACGTTCCAACCTTTCGGCATCAGATCGCGAACCGCCGGGCCAAGTTCACGCGCCAGAATCTCGACGTCATGCGCTCCGCGCCGCTTGTCGATCAGCCGCTTGAAGCCCGCCCCGACCAACTGAGTCCACGCCATCTCTTCGAGTTGCCGATTGCGGACCAGGCACCGGCCCGCTTGCCGTTCGACGATCGCACCTTGCGGACTGCTCGCGCGAATCAACGTGCCGGAGTAATCGAACTGGACTTCACCGCGCAAACGCTCTTGCTGCCAGCGCGGCCCGCGCGGTGTGTGAATCAAAAGTTGTGGCACCGGGACAACACGGACTTCCTCCAGCTTGAGGTTCTCCGGCAAGTCGAGCGGCGGCACGTTGGGCATGTCGAGCAGTCGATCGACGAGTTCCGCCTCTTCGCCATCGGCCACAGATAACGGCGGATTGCGCCGCAATAACTCGGCCCATTCGATTTGGTCGGCATCGCTCCAGCGGCAGAGCCGATGCGTGATGCGGATCTCTGGTCGCGGCTCCATACCAGCGTCGTCGGGTGCTGCTGAGTTTTCCGAAGTCTCGGCGACTTCGGAAGACTTTCCATTCGCGTCCGACTCTTCTTCCGCGCCAGAGTCTTCGCGATCAAACTCTCCCATCGCGGTCTCAGACAGGACCGCGACCGGCATCAGCACGAAGCCCCCGGGCACGACCAACTCGGCCGCGCGCATCGGCAGCGTTTCCCCGGCGCGTTGCCAGCGGCCGACGAGTTGCCAAAGTTGATTGGCTTCATCGAACGCGACACTGACGGCCATCTCCCACGGCGGACCATTGTCCCAAGTGATGGCCCGCAAGGATTCCTGCTCTTCCGCGTCTTCTTGGAATCGCAGCCGCCCCGTCGCGCAGATTTCCGGCAACAGGAGTTCGGCGAGGTCATAGGGAATCCGAAAGCGATTCGCGGCCGCTTGCAGTTCGCTTTGCTGAGCGTACCAATTCGACCGCTCGGCCACGCCCCCCAACAGAGTCGCCAGAATGTGGCGGTCTTCCTCCAGCGTGACGTCATCAAAACGGTTCGCTCGGACTCGCAGTGGCTTCAGCTTGCCCCAGGTTCCGCTGTTGCGGCGCTGCCGCTGCACCAAGCCCACGACGAGCTGCTTTTCCAGTTGGCTCTGTTTGACGTCGACTTCATAGAAGATTTCGGTCTCACGCAACTCGGCCGACGGAGCCGCATCGCCGGCGTCCATCGTGTTCCGCAACTGGTTGAGCTGCGTTTCCCATTCGCGGACGCGCGGCTCGATGACGGCGGCCGCCGGCTTCATCCGCTTACGATTCAGGCTGACCGGACGGACCGCGTCGCCCGACGGGACTTCATCCCAATCGTCTTCGTCGTATTCCCACTCCAGCGGCTCTTCTTCGGTGGTGAAGGGGGGGAAATAGTTCAGTTTCGCCGCGTCGCTGATATAGCCGGCGGTCTCGGCTTGCAGGATCGTGGCCCAGACGTGCTTGCAGCGCACCTCGTGCGGATTGCCCTGACCGTTCGCGCACGAGCAGGTCATCAGCAGGGCATCGTCGCGGCGAGTCAACTGCGTCTGGAACTCGGTTCCATCAGCGACGACGCCGAACAATTCGTCGGCCGTGACCCGCGTAATCGCGACTCGCTCGGCTTTGACGTACGCTTGCCCACGAAAGCGGATATCTCCGCGAAATTTACTTTCCAACAGCGACGACAACGACACAGACGGCTCCCCGGCTCCTCAGGCAAAGTCGGTTGTGAAAACTTGACGTCTCCACGCCACCGGTCATCCAAAACTACGCATCGGCGCGAAGAGGGCCACGGTAACGGATGCTCGATTCGCTGGGTAGGTCCGTCCGCACGTTGAAAACAAAGTTGATCAAGCCGGTTGAAAACGCGAAGGGGTCGGGAGTCTTTTTCAGGTCGGCCCCATGGAATTGTCGATCGGTGAGTAAGTGACGGGCCGACCTGAAAAAGACTCCCGACCCCGTCAATCAACTTTGTCTCGCCGAAGCCATCTCCTACACTGCGACCGCCCTTCACTCACATCTCACGAGACACTTCGCATGGCGACCGCTCCGGTCAACTTGGGACTCATCGGTTTGGGACCGAGTTGGGAGAGTCGATACCGGCCGGCGCTCACGAAGATCACCGCCAAGCTGCGTGTCGTCGCCGTCTACGACAACGTCGTGAGCCGCGCGGAGCAGGCCGCACGCGAGACAGGTTCGCGGGTCGTCAACGGCGTCGCGGCACTGGCAGATCGAGCCGACGTGCAAGCATTGCTGCTGCTCGATACCGGTTGGCAAGGTTCAGCAATGCTGCGTCTGTTGAGCGAACGCCACAAGCCGATCTTGTTCGCCGCGCGAGCCGATGTGCCGTTACTGGAACTTCAGCAATTGCACGAGCACGCCGTGTCGCACGGGCTGACCATCATGCCGGCGTTCCCGCGCCGCTGCACTCCCGCCAGTCATCGACTGCAAGAGTTGCTGGCCACGCAGCTCGGACGGCCGTTGCGTGTCGAAGTTGCGATCTCACCCACCAGTTTGCACGCGGTCCCCTTCGCGACCGACGCCGATTTCGGGGGACACGCTCCGCCGCCCCCAGACCCGCTGCTGGAATGGATCGACTGGTGCCACTACCTCTTCCGTGCCACACCGCAGCAAGTGACTCACCGAGGCGACGGACAAGGCTTGCGGTTGGACTTCCCGCCACTCGCTCCAAATGAGCCGCGCATTGCCGAACTGTCGCTCTGCCCGACCGCACCGATCGCCGATCAACCGACGCTCGACGAAGTCCGGCTGCACTGCGAGCGCGGCGACGCACGGCTGCTCGGCGCAACGACGATTGAATGGACCGCCGACGGTCGCCAGCAGTCCGAAGAACTCACGGCCGAGCGAACCGAGACCGAAGTGCTCCTCGATCACTTCTGCCGCCGCGTCGTCGGCGGACTGATCCCCGTGCCGACTTTGGAAGACTTGCGGCAAGCCAGGCTCGCCATCGCTCCCACATAGAAGTGGACTTGCCCACGTTTTTCGTGCGCGCCAGGTTCACCCCTTCGCAGTCAGCACAAGACGCCGACCACCTATCTCGCAGGCGGAGAGCAGCACAACGTGCGCATAGGACACATCCAGCGCGGCCAGAATGCCCAACGCTGGCGAATGGACTCCATCCGAGTGGCTCCCTATTGTTGAAAAACACCATGTGCGGGTCGTTAATTCGGGCGGAGTTGTCCGGTTTCTTGCCTTGTTGACCACCCTGCTCCAGCGCTTCCCATCGAAACGAGGAAAATCATGACGACCGTTATCACTTATCTGGTTTACGTGGTTCTCTGTGTGGCGATTGCCATCTGGGTCGGTCGCACCTTGCGACGTTACGGCACCATCTATCTCACCGAAGGTCATGAAGAGAGACGCGCCTTGCAAGAAGCGATGTCTCATTTGCTGGTGGTCGGCTTCTATCTGGTGAGCTTCGGCGTGATCTGCTTCGTCCTGAAACACGATCGAGAGGTCATTGATGCGAAAGCCAGCATCGAACTGCTCAGCACGAAGGTCGGCACCGTCCTGGTCTTCTTGGGAGCGTTCCACTTCATCGTCCTGTTCGGGCTGGCTGGGTCTCGGAAACAAGCCTCCGCGGAAGAGCGTATGAAACACTGGCGGAAGCTCACCCACGAAACGACGGGAGCGGACGACAAGAATCTACCGACATTGGGTTCCGCTGATCCGTCATAACCACCGGCTGTGACCGGAAAGGGGTCGGGAGTCTTTTTCAGGCCGCACGACACAAGTGAAATCACCTAAACTTCTGCAAGTGCGGCCTGAAAAAGACTCCCGACCCCGTTGCGATGACCGTCTCTGAGTTGACGAACGCCAGAAGGACCATGCCGTGACGATCGCCGTCTGGACGTATGCGGTTTACCTGGGCATCAGCGCCACGATCACCGTTTGGGTCGCCGAGACGCTCTCGCGGCACGGGCGTGTGTTCTTGATCGATGTCTTCGACGGCAATGTTGTTCGGGCCGATGCCGTGAATCGGCTGCTGGTCGTGGGATTCTATCTGATGAACCTGGCCGGAGTGCTCTTCAACCTCGCGTTCGGCAGTTCGATGATCACCGTGTGGGATGGGGTCAACTTTCTGTCGTCCAAGATTGGTCTCGTGTTGACCGTTCTCGGCGCGATGCACTTTTTCAACCTGATTGTGCTGACGGCGATTCGCCGCTGGTCTCAACAACGCAAGCGAACCGTTCCGTAAGGAAGAAGATCGAGACGATCAGAACACTCGGCGAGGAATCCGTGCCGCCAGCATCTCGGCCTCGGCGAAGATGGCCGGGGTGCCGCCGGTGTGGACGAAGACGACGTCTTGATCCGCGCGGAACTGGCCGGCGCGAATGTGGTCGATCAGTCCCGACAGCGCCTTGGCGGTGTAGACGTGCTCGACCAAGAGACCTTCGGTCCGCGCGAGCAACGTCATGGCTTCGATCCCCGCGTCGGAAGGTTGGCCGTAGCCGGGGCCGAGATAATCGCCGATGAAGAGAATGTCGTCTGGCGTCAACCGCGTCTCGACGCCAATGAGTTCAGCCGCTTGATTGGCCGTCGCCGACAATTCTTGCCGGCTGTCCCACGGCCAGATCATCGGAGCGATGCTCTTCACCGGATAAGGGACTCCCAGCGCTTTCGCGCCGAGCGCGACGCCGGCTCCGGTCGAACCGGACGACGAGACATACACGGCCGCCGGTTCAAAACCATTGGCCGAGGATTGCTCGACGATCTCGGCCATGCAGAGCGCGTAGCTCACCGCGGCGAGCGGCAGCACAACCGGGCGGTCCCACAGATAGACCTTGCGACCTCGCGCGCGAAACCGTTCCGCAACTTCAGCGATCTTTTGGTCGAGCATCGGGCCGATCGACTCTTCGACGATCTCGATGCTCGCACCGACGATGTGGTCGAGCAAGAGATTCCCCTGCACGGCATCCGGCGCTGTCGCAGGCTTGCCTCGGCCGAGCACCAGATGGATATCGAGTCCGACCTTCGCGCAAGCGGCGGCGGTTTGCCGACAGTTGTTGCTCTGCACCCCCGCGCCCCACACGACCAAGTCAGCTCCCTTGGCCAGCGCGTCCGCGATCAGGAACTCATTATGCCGCGCCTTGTTGCCGCCGAAGAGCAACCCCGTGCAATCATCTCGCTTGATCCAGATGCGCGGCCCATTCACGCTGACGGCTTGGCTGAAGCGGGGCAACAATTCCAGCGGCGTCGGCAAGTGCGCCAGCGGTATTCGCGGCACGCCAGCAATCTGAGTTCGCAAGGCTTGGGTCGATAGCGTCATCAATCGCTCCTCTGTTTAGCGGATTGTTTTCCGGACACGGAATGCTCAATCAAGAGTTGAGTAGAAACGTAGCTATGTGATGCAGGAACTCTTGCATGATCGCAGCGGTGGCGGCGGGCAATTCGGCTTCGGCCAGAGCGCGATCCATCAGAGCGACCCAGCGGTCGCGAACGCTCTGCGAAATCGGGAAGGGAGCATGTCGCATCCGCAGGCGTGGGTGGCCGCGGTGATGCAGATAATCATCGGGGCCGCCGAATCGGAAGATCAAGAATTCGCGCAGCCGAGTCTCCGCCTCGGCCAAATCTTGAGGCGGGTACAACGGCCCCAACAAATCATCATCGGGGACTTGGCGATAGAACGCCGCGACCACTCGGCCGATGCCCTCTTCACCGACCGCCGCACAGACGGAGGAGATTTCTGCTTCGTCGGGCATGAGACTGCGAGTCCTTTGGGAACGAGTGCGCCGTCAAACGGTCACGGCCGCACTTTTACTGTAGCCGCGTTCGCCAGAACGCGGGCGGCCCGCACTCTGGCGAGTGCGGCTACGCTCAAGGCCGCACGATGTCGGACTTCGTGCTCTCGACGATGGCCAGGAGTTCGGCCCGCTCGGCGACGGGGACTTTAAACTTGTCGAAGGTCTGTTGCAGATCGCCGAGGAACGCTTGCCACTCGAATTCGGTGATATCGAGATGCGCGTGCGAATCGCGCATCGAGCGGCCGGTGTAGCACTGCGGACCGCCGGCGGCCCAGCAGACTTGTTCCGTGACAAGGTACTTGAAGCCGGCCTTCGAGACGCGGTGATGCGCCTCATCCACTTTCGGATTCGCGTTGAGTCGCGAGTCGATCATGATCCGATCGATGAAATCGTCCACGACGGTCGCGATCGCGTACACGCCGCCAAGTCGCTCGTACAAACTGGGCTGAGTGGCCATTGCGAGATTCTCCAACAAGAAAGCGGGTGCATAACAGCATTTGTCCGGTGCCTGACCCCTGCCGGTGGATTGCTGTTTTAAGCGGTCGATCGGGCGAGCGGATTTGTAGTGGCCGCGTCGCCATCGGGAAACCGGCGAGTACGACGGGGTCAGCCACTCACCGCTCGGGGTTCTCGTTGTCGCCAGCCTGCTCA
>CAMDDX010000328.1 GCA_945893075.1 Planctomyces sp. SH-PL62
GCAAACTGGCGAATTGCAGATCGCTCAGCAGCATTCTCACAAACGTCGCGGCAGACATGCCCAATCTCCGCAGCACACGGATCACACGCGAAACGCCGGTCCTGCGCGGAGCACGGATCAATCGCGGAACGAGGGTCGCTCACGCCGGAAGCATTGCTCGGAACAATCCGCGCCTGCCAACCGTGACGCGCACGCCGGTCGTGCCGCCTGTGACTCGCCCACGTTCTTGTAGCCGCGTTCGCCAGAACGCGGGTGGCCCATCGGCGGCTGCGTTTTTTGCCCACTTTCCCGCACTCTGGCGAGTGCGGCTACTTCCCAATGATGGGCCGCAGTTCGGCGATCATGTCTCGCGTGGCCGCGGCGACCGCGTCCTCCCAACGGTCGGGGCCGAACTGGCTGCGGTACGGTTCGCGCGTGTGAGCGAAGTTGATCGCTCGCGAACTGTTGATGAGCGCGCCCATCCCGTCCGCTCGGAACCCGGCCAGCACGTCCGCCGCGCTGCCTCCCTGTGCTCCGTAGCCTGGCACCAACAGCGGTACATGCGGCATGACTTCCCGCAATTCGGCCAACTCCTGCGGATACGTCGCCCCGACCACCGCCCCGACACAGCCGAAGTCGTCGCCCGCGGTTCCCGATCGGCACAGCGTTGAAAGTGACAACTCTTCGACAATCCGCGCGACGTGCCGATAGACCGGCGTGCCGTCGGTCACGCGATCCTGCAACGTACCCGCTCCGGGATTGCTGGTGCGGACGAGGACGTACAACCCGGCCCCTCGCTCGGCCGCAACCTTCACGAACGGTTCCAGCGTGTCGCGACCGAGGTACGGATTCACGGTCAGAGCATCCGCCGCCCACGCCGCCGCGTGCGGATCGGCTCCGGCCAAATAGCCGCGAGCATACGCTTCCGCCGTCGATCCGATGTCGCCGCGCTTCGCATCACAGATCACGATCAAGCCGGCTCGCCGAGCATGTCGCATCACATTCGCCAGCGCGACACAGCCGTCTGGGCCAAGCTCCTCAAAGAATGCCGCCTGCGGCTTCACCGCCGGGACGAGCGGGGCGACGACATCAATGATCCGGCAACAAAACTCTTCAAACGCAGTCGCCTGGATCGCTCGTTCGGAGGTCGCACGCTGTTTGGCGGCGGCGATCACGTTTGGCGGAAGCTGATCAAATCGCGGGTCAAGTCCCACCAGAGCAGCGGTTCCGGTGCGTCGTACGGCCGTATGCAGTCGTTCAATGTAGTGCGTCATAGTCGCAGACTTTGGAGTGCGGTGTGTCAGCACCGCTTTGGATTTTGTGGTTATCCAGTGTGGCTCGATCCAAAGCGGTGCTGACACACCGCACTCCAAAGGAGTCTAGCGTGGCAACTCCGCCCAACGAGATTCGTCGTCATCCTCTGGCGTCGCAGGCTCCACCCGCAACATCGTGTCCTCGCCGTCGGTGTCCAGCACTCGCAGCACGCGGTCGCCCAGACGGAGCGCATCGCCGACATCCAGCCAAACTTCAACCATCGGAAGTTCACCAGGCGGCAGACCGGAAAGCGGTTCGTTGGTCGGCATGAGTCACCTCCTTGTGTTCGTGACTTTATGGATGCTCGCGGTGAGAGAATTCGCTGCGAGTCGGCTTCGAGGAAGAGCGGGGGCGAACTATAGTCCCGCGTCTCGAAGACGAGCAAATATTGTTTTCTTTCACGAACCGACTTCGCACGATGCCGCCACTCCGCTTGCTGCCCTTGTTCAAACAACGTCCGTGGGGCGGACAGCGATTGGCCAATCAGTGGCGCAAGCTGAATCAGAGCACAACCAATTGGGCGGAAAGTTGGGAGGTCGTTGATCTCGGCAATGATCAAAGCCGAGTCCACGGTGGTCCCTTCGACGGATGCACGCTGCACGATGTGGTGCGCGAGCATCCCAACGAATTGCTCGGCCGTCACGCCGGCTGCCAGCAATTTCCGTTGTTGTTCAAATACCTCGATACCGCCGAGACGATGTCGGTTCAAGTTCATCCCAACGACGCACAGGCGGCGACGCTCGCTCCTGGACAGCATGGTAAATCAGAGGCGTGGTTGATTCTGGCCGCTGACCCCAACAGCCGCTTGTCGGTCGGCCTGAAACCGGGCGTTGATCGAACCGCACTCGAACGGCATCTCGCGGCCGGCACCGTCGAGCAGTGTTTGCACGCGATTCCCGCGCGAGCCGGCGACGTGATCTCTGTTCCGCCCGGCACCGTTCATGCGATCGGAGCCGGCATCGCCCTGGCCGAGATTCAGCAATCCAGTGACGTCACTTTTCGGCTGTTCGACTGGAACCGCCGGGATGCTCACGGCCGCTCGCGCCCGCTGCACATCGAACAAGCCTTGCAGTGCATCGACTTCTCACTCGGACCGGTGTCGCCGCTCGTGCCGCGCCCACTGGCCGCGAACGGTGGACTCAGCGATGAGTTGATCCAAACGAAGTACTTTGCCTGGCGTCGTCACACGCTGACTGGAGCTCGCTTTCGATTGCCGGAGGAAGATCGCTGTCGCATTCTGTCTCTGCTCGAAGGCCACGCGCAGATCGTGACCGACACTGGAAGAGAATCGCTAGTCCCCGGCGAGTCGCTGCTGATCCCGGCGGTGTGTGATCCCATCGAGATCGAACCAACATCCGGCGCGGTGCTGTTGGAATCGCTGCCCGGTTAGCCGTACCGCGACCGTCAGGGAGCGGCCCGCACAGCCGATGGACTTGGCCGCTTCCTGACGGTCGCGGTACGGCTAAGACGGGTCTGAATTTCACGAATCTTCGATGAAGACCGAAGTTTCCTCTTTTCAGATGCCGACGTTATCGGTACTTTCCCGACCCTTTCCGCGGACCTTGTTGGCCGAAGGGCGTTGCTCGACTTCGGACACTGGCCGCGAAACCCACCCGAGTTGCTCACCAGGATTGATTCAGGCGCATTGACGAAAGCTGATCATGGTTTCGGTGATTTTCTTACCAATCAATCAGTTTGAGATGCTCCTGAGCTAGCGTCTCGCCCGCCACTCTTTCGCCCGTTCCTGGTGTCTTCGCAGAGTCTCCTGGGCCAACAGAGTTGGCTCAGTCGAGATGCCTTTCCCGGCTACACCGCGAGATTGATCTCGCAGCGCCTGCCAAGTTCCCCTCAACAACCAGTTTGTTCCCGGAGTCAATAAGCCACGAGGGCCTCGCGACTCATTGTGTCTTTACTCGTAGGGCGGGCACTCCTGCCCGCCAATCGGTTCGCAAAAAACAGACGGGCAAGATTGTCCGTCCTACACAAGTACTCCAGTTTGAAAGGCTCCCAACCTCAGGGTGAAGTTCCATGTCCGACCTCGCAAAAGTCAGAAACATCGGTATCTCGGCCCACATTGACTCCGGCAAGACGACGCTCTCCGAGCGCATCCTGTTTTACTCCGGCCGCATTCACATGATGCACGAGGTCAAAGGCCGTGACGGTGGAGCCACGATGGACCACATGGAACTCGAACGTGAGAAGGGCATCACGATCACCGCCGCCGCGACGCAAGTGCAGTGGGGTGACTACACCGTCAACCTGATCGACACGCCGGGCCATGTGGACTTCACTGTCGAAGTCGAACGTTCGCTGCGGGTGCTCGATGGAGCCGTGCTGGTGCTGTGTGCCGTCGGCGGCGTGCAGAGCCAATCGCTGACTGTCGATCGCCAAATGAAACGGTATCGCATTCCGCGCATCGCGTTCATCAACAAGATGGACCGCGTCGGAGCCAACCCGTTCAAAGTCACTCAGCAGATCAAAGAAAAGCTGCACGTCACGCCGGTGCCCATTCAGCTTCCGATGGGAGCCGAGTCGGACTTCGCGGGTGTCATCGACCTCGTCACGATGCAAGCGATCTACTTTGATGGCGAAGATGGGGAAACCACCCGCCGCGAAGCGATCCCCGAAGGCTATGTCGAGCAAGCCTCGACCGCGCGGCAAGAAATGCTCGAAACGCTGTCATTGTTCGATGACGAATTGATGGAAGCGCTGCTCGAAGAGCGTGAAGTCTCCGTCGAGAAAATTCGCGCGCTGATCCGCGAAGCGACGCTCTCGCAAGAGATCACGCCAGTGATGGTGGGTACGGCGTATCGCAACAAGGGCGTGCAAGAACTGCTCGACGCGGTTGGGTACTACCTGCCCAGTCCGCTGGACCGCACCGTCCTGGTCACGAACATCAACCACAAGAAAGTCGAAGGCGAAGCCGAAAACGCCGCCAAGGTCACGCTCACGAAAAGCGACAAAGACCCGCTGGTCTGCATGGCATTCAAAACCGTCGTCGAGCAATTCGGCCAGTTGACCTTCATGCGGATTTACCAAGGCAGCATGGTCAAGGGCGACACTTACACGAATACCCGCACGGGCAAGCGACAACGCTTCGGCCGCATCGTGCGGATGCACGCGAATGACCGCAAAGACATCGACATCGCCGGCCCCGGAGACATCGTCGCGGCCGTTGGCGTCGAGTGCGCGTCGGGCGACACGTACTGCGGCGAACACGTCACCTACGCGCTCGAAAGCATTTTCATTCCGGAGCCGGTCATCCGCCTCTCGATCGAAGCCGCTGAGCGCGACGGTGCCGACAAGTTGTCGAAGGCTCTGGAACGCTTCCGTCGCGAAGACCCAACCTTCCATGTGCAGTCCGACCCGGAAACCGGCGAGACGTTGATTGCCGGCATGGGTCAGTTGCATCTCGAAATCTACACCGAGCGGATCAAGCGCGAGTACAAGGTCGAGTGCATCGTCGGCGAGCCAAAGGTCGCTTACAAAGAGACGCCGACCAAGGGGGTCGCCTTCAACTACAAGCATAAGAAGCAGACCGGCGGTTCGGGCCAGTACGCTCACATCGTCGGCAAGATGACCCCGCTGCCGGAGGGCTCCGCGGAGACGTACGTCTTCCTCAACGAGGTCACTCAAGGCCGCATCCCCAAGGAATTCATCAAGCCTGTCGATGACGGCATGCAACTCTCGCTGGTCAAGGGGCCGCTCTGCGAATGCGAAGTGGTTGGCGTGCAAATCGAACTGGAAGACGGCAGCTACCACGATGTCGATTCGTCCGAAATGGCGTTCCGCATCTGCGGTCAATCGGCGATGCGCGAGATTCTCAAAGACGCGCACCTCGGTTTGCTCGAACCGATCATGAAGCTGGAAGTCGAAGTGCCCGAGGAATACCAAGGTGGTGTCTGCGGCCACTTGAGTAGCAAGCGCGGCCTGATCACCGAGACGGCCACCAACATGGGGATCGGCATCATCAACGCCGAAGTCCCGCTCGCTGAAATGTTCGACTACGCCAACGAACTCCGCTCAATGACGCAGGGCAAAGGGGGCTTCACGATGGAGTTCTGCAAGTACAAGCTGCTGCCGCGCAGCTTGCAGGACGACGTCGTCGAAAAACGCCGCGCCGACAAAGACCCGAAGAAGGCCAAGCAACTCGTCGGTGCGAAGTAGCGTTCGTTTCGTCTCGCAGGCAGTGAGTCAAACTCACTGTCTCACGCTCCGCTGCAACACCGGCGAAGACCGACGCCTCCGGGCTTGCCCCGGAGGTTCCCGCGCTCTGAAGCTACGGCGCTGAGTGGCAGAAACATGCCGCGATCGAAGCGTTGCTGAGCGTTCGTGGCCCGTAGCTACAGAGCGCGGGAACCACCCCCACGAGGGGGGAGGCGTGATTTCCACTCGCGGGCGAATTGCAGGGCGCGTTGGCGGACGGGGTCGCTGAGGGTCTGGTCCGCCGAGAGGGCAGCGAGCCATTCGGACTGCGGTTTGTCGTGGTCTCGCAGGAAGTGAATCAGACTCAGGGCCTCACGCTCCGCTCGCAACTCCGGTGTCCACGAACGAGCGTCCCGAACCTTCACTGGACAGTACGGAAACGAACACAGAGCAAAAGCGGGTTACGTTGCTAATTTTTCTGCGACTCGTTCACGGACGAGCGACAGTTCGTCGCGAGTGAATTTGTCCAATGCGGCGAGGAAGGCTGGGAACGGGATTTCTCCACGATCCGCCAATTCTGTTCGGAACCGGTTCCGCAGAACTTGGGCAAGCGTTTCCGAATCTTCCCAGACGTCCGCAGCACTCATCACAGGCGCGTTGGGTTCGTAAGGTGTTTGGTGGGTCATGACTGTCTCCAAACCGTTTGGGCCATCTGATAGACGTCTTCGATCAATTGCTGGCCGTAATAGGTTCCTTGGTCGCGGCAACTTTCCAGGCGTGATTTCAGGTTTTCGGGGCTGAGAACTTTGGTTCGCGTGGCCATCAACAAGATACCAGGGAACCCGGTCACTCGCAGGCCCATTTTGGTGGCGTAGTTTCGAGCCGCCAATTCGTCGATGAAAATCAACTCGCAAAGCTCTGTTTGCCGGCACGCCAACACGATGGCCTCGGCTTCCCCACGATGCGAAAGATGCGAAAGTGGATCACTGGCTCCAATCGCGTCTGCGACTTCGGTCGCTTTGGCATGTTCGTCGGTTTCTAATTCGACGACACGAATCTTCTCACCGGCTGCTGCCAAGTCGTTCAACCAACCGTGTTGAATAATCTCATCAGCGACGGCTTTCGGGACTACGACATCGCCGATCAGTGCGTGGAGCAGTGGAAAACTCCCCGATTGAAAGACGGAAATCAATGGCCCCGTATCGCTCACGATCATGATTCAAAGCTTACTTCGCTTCGATCTTCCGAACCACTCCTTGACTGATCCCGGTCGGGACGGAGTCCCAACCTACGGCTTCCAATCGCGGGCGAATTGCAGGGCGCGTTGGCGGACGGGGGCGCTGAGGGTCTGGTCCGCCGAGAGGGCGGCGAGACATTCGGACTGCGAGTGGACCTGGGCTTGCAGGATGTGAAGCAGACTCAGCGCCTCACACTCCGCTCGCAACTCCGGCGTTCACGGACGAGGCGTGACGTCCCACACCTTCACTGTCTGATCTCCGCTGGCTGACGCCAGCCGTTTCCCATCCGCGCTAAACGCCACGCTATAGACTGGGCCGGTGTGCCCTTTCAACGTGAGCGTCTCCTGGCCGCTCGTGGCATCCCACAGCTTCACAGTGTGATCGCCCCCGGTTGATGCCAGCCGTTTCCCATCCGGACAAAATGCTACGCTTGAGAACGCGGAACTGTGTCCTGGCAACGGGCTCGTGTGCCCTTTAATGGTAAGCGTCACTTGACCGCTCGCGACGTCCCACACCTTCAACTCTGCCGGCTTGTCATCTCGACCTTCGCGTCCCGGAGGGGCACGCACACCATTGCTGCCTGACGCCAAGTATTTTCCGTCCGGGCTGAATGCTACGCATAGGATCCCGCCTGTGTTCCCTTCCAATGTAAGCATCTCTTGGCCGGTCGTGGCGTCCCACACCTTCACCCTTCCATCTTGACCTGCCGAGGCCAACCGTTTCCCGTCCGCGCTAAATGTCACGCTCCTGACGTCAAAGGTATGTCCTTCTAATGATTGCGTCTCTTGACCGGTCGTGGCATCCCAAACTCTCACAGTTTTATCGGAACTGGCCGACGCTAACCGTTTGCCGTCCGCACGAAAGGCCACGCTCATGACCTGTTTCGTGTGCCCTTTCAACGTGAGCAACTCCTGACCGCTGGTAGCGTCCCATACTTTCACCTCGCCGGGATTAGACGGATTCGCTCCACCGTTGCCGGCCGACGCCAGACGTTTTCCGTCTGCGCTATACGCCACGCTCCAGACCGGACCAGTGTGCCCCTGGAACGAGAACAAAGCCCGACCTGTCGTGGCATCCCAGACAATGACCGTCTGGTCCCAGCTTGCCGACGCCAACCGTTTCCCGTCCGCGCTATACGCCACGCTCGCGACCCCTTGGGTGTGCCCTTTCAACGTGAGCTGCTCCTGAAAGCGGCCGCGACGTTCTCGACAGCCAACCAATAGGTTACTGAGAGCCACGCAGACCACGACCCTGCCCACCGCGGCAGAGAATCCCGCCACCCAAGAACCTCTGCGAAACCAACGTGTGAAGCGTGTGGTGCTCTTCCGCATGATGGCCGGTTTCCTTTCGTGCCTGTCCCAATTCGGAGCGGGGCCGCTGCACGATCCTCAATCAAATGGGAATGTTCCGCGCAGTGTACTCTGCCTCTCTCGACCCTCAAGCAGCACGATCAAGACGATTGCTCTCAATGACGCGACCACTGGGTTGCGTTGGCACCACTTTCTGGCTCGTTCCCATTGCGTGATGGGGCGGGAGTGGATTGGCTCGCCGTGGAGGAAGCGGTGGAGTTCTTGGGCGAGGGCGGCGGCGGTGGGGAAGCGGCGGGACGGGTCTTTCTCCAGGCACTTCAG
>CAMDDX010000329.1 GCA_945893075.1 Planctomyces sp. SH-PL62
AGTTCGCGAGCGAGCGCGGAGCACAGATCGAAGCGGAAGCCGTCGATGTGCATCTCGGTCACCCAATACCGCAGGCTGTCCATGATGAGTTGCAGCACGCGCGGGCAGACCATGTTGAGCGTGTTGCCGCAGCCGGTGAAGTCCATGTAGTAGCGGCGGTCATGCGGCACCAGCCGGTAATAGCTGGCGTTGTCGATGCCGCGCAGCGAGAGCGTCGGGCCGAACTGATTGCCTTCACCGGTGTGGTTGTAGACCACGTCCAGAATCACTTCGAGTCCGTAGCTGTGCAGCGTGCGGACCATGTGCTTGAACTCGCGCACGACTTCCAGCGGCGAAGTCGCGGCCGCGTACCGCATGTCCGGCGAAAAGTAACTCAGCGAGTTGTATCCCCAATAATTCGTGCGGCCCCTCTCGATCAGATGCCGGTCATCGACGTGATGATGGACCGGCATGATTTCAACCGCCGTGACCCCCAGCTTCAGCAGATGCTTGATCGACGGCTTGGTGGCCAGCCCGGCATAGGTGCCGCGCAGATGTTCGGGCACATCGGGATGCCGCATCGTGTAGCCGCGTACGTGAGTCTCGTAGATCACCGTCTTGTGCCACGGGGTTTTCGGCGGCCGGTCGTTCCGCCAGATGAACGCATCGTTGACGACCACACCCAGCGGAGCACCCTCGGCGTTGTCCCGCTCATCGAAAGAGACGTCCTGAGCCGCGTGTCCGACCGTGTAGCCGAACATCGCGTCCGACCAACGCACGTCGCGGCCGATCGCCTTCGCGTAGGGATCGAGCAACACTTTGTGCGGATTGAACCGATGCCCGTAGTGTGGGTCGAAAGGCCCGCTCACTCGATAGCCGTAAAGCTGATCCGGCCGCACATCCGGCAGATAGCCGTGCCAAACTTGGTCGGTCTGCTCCGGCAGCGTGATCCGGTGTGACTCCGTTTTCGAGTCGGGCGAATCGAAGAGACACAACTCAACTTTTTGCGCGTGCTCAGAAAAAACGGCGAAGTTCACCCCCGCCCCATCCCACGTCGCTCCGAGCGGCGACGGCTTACCTGGCCAGACTCGCATGGTTCCATCCGTAACTCAGGCGGCTCGCCTGAGAGGTCTTCAGTCAATTTCACCCTCGACGCGATTTCGGAAAGCACAGGCGAGCCGCCCGCGCTACGAGCATCGCAATTCCGAACTCCGGCTTCCTCCGCTCAACCGTGTGTCATACTTCGGTTGAACGGCGAAGGAGCGGCATAGTAGGGGCATTCGGAGGCCAAGCAAGTCAGCGCAGATTACCCAACCAGACTTAATTCGCTCGGTGCCGCAGTCACACGCTTCGACCAGTCTGACGGATAAATCGAATCCAACGACAGCGACTCGCGAGCCTTCGATAGCAAATCACTGGATGACTCCGCGAATTCATCATGTGGCCCTCCAAACGGCACACTTCGACCAAGCCATCAAGTTTTACACCGAGCTACTCGGTGCCGAACTGCTGGTGCGGCGACTGTTCAAACGCCGCGAGATGGCCTGGTTGAAGATCGGAGACCTGCAACTGGAATTGTTCAGCGCTCGCGCCGGTGAGCGACTGATTGACTGGAACGATTTCCTTCCCGGCCCGGTTCACTTGGCCTTCGAGGTAGATGACCTCGATGACTTTCTGGAACGAGCCAGAACTCTCGGAGCGATCCTGCATCCGTCGCATCCCAATCCCTTCGTCCCACCCGTTCCCGGAGCCGGCCGCATCGCGTACTTGCTCGGACCGGACGGCGAAGAGGTCGAGGTGCGCGAGCCGGACTGACCTTGAGGGCCTTCTGGAAATTCCGATATCACCCCGACCCCTTCGTGGATTCCAAATCTGAAATCTGAAATCTCAAATTTGAAATCTCAAATCTTTCGGAGACTTATCATGCGCACGATCGTCGTCGCACTGATGTTGATCACGTCGCTTGTGGTGCTCACCGACAAGGCGACCGCTCAGTCTCGAACCGAAAAATTTCCGTATGACGCGGTCATCGCGGACGACGAGGTCTACGCTCGCAGCGGACCCGGCAATAAGCCGTACTATCCGACCAGCCGGCTTCGCAAAGGGGATCACGTCACCGTGATTCGCCACGATCACGGCGGCTGGTTCATGATCGAGCCACCACCCGGCAGCTTCGCCTGGGTGCGGCAAGAATTCGTCAATCGCCAAGGGGACCGCGGCGTCATCACGGGTGACAGCCAAGTCGTGGCTTGGGTCGGCACCTCCTTCGGCGAGGATCACTACGTCGAGCAACGCCGCCTGCAACCCGGTGACGTCGTTGAGATTCTCGGCGAGAAAACTCTGCGCGACGAACGGGGCGAGGTCGCGTACCTCCGCATCAAATCTCCGAAAGGGCACTTCCGCTGGATCCCCGGAA
Source organism: Planctomyces sp. SH-PL62 (assembly GCA_945893075.1). Classification (GTDB taxonomy): domain Bacteria; phylum Planctomycetota; class Planctomycetia; order Planctomycetales; family Planctomycetaceae; genus SXKJ01. The sequence goes on from CAMDDX010000329.1 coordinate 2,396, forward strand.
CGAAAGTCGTCACCTCCGATCAGCAATTGGCTGCCGCGAACGCTCGCGCTCGTGGAGACGATTTTCCAACCTACGACAAGAACTCGGAAAAGGTCGGCCGTGATTCGGTTGGCACTCGCGTAGACATGGCCAGCCTTGAACCGAGCGGCAATGACACAGGCGCGGTGGAAAACAAGAGCGTTCCGGCTCCCAAAGAATTTGGCCGACGGCCGGCACCAACACCCAAAGACCTGGAAGAGGACGACGCGATTCTGAATCCGCAGACTCCTGCAAAGAGCGAGTCTGGCACGCCGACTTCGCTCGTGACGATGGATGCCAGCGGGCAACAGCGACTCGCCGCCATTGATGAGCAAATGAAAGAGATGCTCCAGCGCAACACACGCGATTGGGACTTCGCGCCGATCGAAGCCGAGTTGCAAGCTCTGCAAGCGCAAGAATCGACCTCGACTGGAGCCGCCCGACGGCTCGCGTCATTGGGAAAATACAAACGGGTCAAGGCGGACTACGACGACTTCGCCAGCATCATGGACAAGACCAATCGCCGCGACGCGGAACTCGCGGCGGCTCAGCGAGGCAACCCGCCAGTTGCCCCGAGTCGAGCCGCACCGGCTCCGACACCGCGTCCACAAACGCCGCCTCCGTCGAACAACCGCGCCGCAACTCCAGGACGTTCGGCTGCCCCGTCTCGTCCCGCGCCCAGCAACTCGCCGGCAAAGAACCGCTTCGGCGGCGCGGGAGTCATCCAACGTTCGGGATCAAACCAGTCGGGCGTGCCGCAATACGTGCTCGTGCATCCGAACGGACAGCGGTTGGCGTATCTGCAAGGAGAAGGCGTGGACCTCGGCAAGTACGTCGGCGAGTCGATGGGTCTCGAAGGCGAGCGTTACTACCGCCCCGACCTCAAGTCCGACTTCATGATCGTGAAGGCTCTGCAACCGGTGAAGCTCAAGCCGTAAAGTAGACGAGTCACTCCGTGACTCGAATTCGAGTCACGGAGTGACTCGTCTACTTTGCTCGCGTGGCGGCGACGATCGCAACGACCAACGGTAAGCCTTGAGGGGACGCCCCTGGAGAAAATGCGGAGCGGCGGATTGCGTCAGCATCTGACCGCGACGACGCCATTCCTCGGCCGGGAGTCGCGGACTTCCCCAGGTGACGACGATTGCAACGGACCCTTTCGATTCGGTCGGCATTGCGCTCGGTCCCGGCTCGTCCGCAGCTTTTTCCCAAGGATTCGCCGAGACGATTTCTTCGCTACTTGCCTCTCGGACTTCGACACCAGGCCACAGGCTGCGCAAGAAGAATCGCAATCGCGCGGGCGAAGAATCCTCGGTCACCAGCCAACAGGCACTGGGTGGCGTGTCCTGCACGAGCTGTCGGCGAAACGCACGCAGTTCACGCTCATCATCCGCCAAGGGGGGACGCGAACGGAGTCCGTAAACGATGTCCATGACGATCACCAACGTGACACACGCGACGAGCGCCGCGCGGCGACGAGGCTCTGTCTCGGCGACGCGACGAATCAACCATGCCCCAGTCAGAACGACACCCGCCGTCAGCAAGCAGCCAAACGTCAGCGATTGACCACTGACGGAATTTGGCATTCGTGACAACCAGACCGGCACCAAGAGAAATCCAATCGTTACGAAGACCGCGGTTAGAACGCTGGCCAAGCCAAACTCTCGGAGCAACACCCCCTCCAAGCCCCAGGCCGCCAGGAACAGCAGCGACAGCAACAGGAAGCTCGGCCAACCAACCGAGTTGATGAACACGCCGCCGTGCGCGGGCCAAGTCGTCCACCAAGCGGCTCCGGCGATTCCCAACCAGCCCACGAGAAACCAGCGGCCGCGAGCTTCCGCTTCATCCCGTCCCTGCGATCCGCCACGCGCAAGCTGCATCGCTCCGAGCAACACGAGTCCCAGCCACATGCCGCTGACGTTCAACAGGAACTGAGCCGCCAAAGTCCCTCGCGATTCCGTCGGCCACATTCCGGGAATCGCCGACGATCTCCAGGCGACTTCGCGGATGTCGAGCCCTTCGGAAAAGCCAAACTGCCAGCCGCTGACGATCACCAACCAGACCGCCGTAACGAACAACAAACCCGAGAAGCTCATCGCAACCTGGGCCAGAGACCGCCAAAGCCAACGTCGCCAATGTGTCCGCGCACCAACGCTCGCGATTTCACGGCAGCCCAAGACGCTCTGCACACACAGAACTCCCCACGCTCCGATCGCCAATTCGCCGCCAGAGAGCCAACACGCGGCCAGCGCCAGAGTGCTCCCCACCAATGACCAGGAAACCCACGGACCATCCGCCGATTGATGAGCCAGCATTCCTCGAAACGACAACAGGGCGAATGCCAACGACAGCGCGATTGGAGGCAATCCGCCACTCAACGCCAGGAACTCGCGATGTCCACAGGCCAGCAGAACAACCAGCATGGCGAATCGGCTGCCCCCGACCTGCTTCGCTAAGCCGCCGAGGCACAGCAGCAAAAACACGGAACTCACATAGGACGCCAACAAGAGACGGCTCTCTGGTGCCAACAACTCCAACTTGAGTCCCAGCGCCGTCAGCAGTGTGGCCAGAGGCTTTGCCGGCGAATGAGTCGTGGACGGCTCCTGTGAGGCGGTTGCCATCCAATCCCACGCCGTTTGACTGGCACCGACATCGAGCGCCCGCAGTCCCTGCTGGCTCGTGGTCTCATCCAGCGACGGATTCCAAAACACGAGCAGACCGGGCAAGAACGCGAGCAACACGACAAGTGGCTGCATCACCGCGTCACGGCGGGCGGCCGGGAACAATTCCCGCACCGGCTCACGAGCCAACTCCGTCAGCCGCGCATCATTGACGAGTTCCACCGCCGTTCCCCCGCTCGCCAGTCTCATTCCAGAACACGCATCGGCGATCACCGCGCGTGCTTCCAAGCGATGATGTCATCCAGAATCGCGTCCAACCCCAACTGCGGCGTCGATCCAATCGTATTCAATAACCGACTGACGTCCGGAACGCGGCGGCGCACATCTTCGAAATCGTCGCCGTAGGCTTTGCTGTAAGGCAGGTACTCGATGCGAACCGACGGATTGACTTTGGCGATCACCGCCTCCGCAAGCTGCCGAATCGACCACGGCCGATCGCTGCCGATGTTGAAGACTTGCCCTTGCGCCGCCGGCGTCTGCATCAATTTCATGATCGCAGCAACAACCTCGCGCACGTGCGCGAAACACCGGACTTGCTCACCGTCGTCATACACGACCACCGGCCCACCATTCAGTGCCTGATCGACAAACCGCGGGATCACCATGCCGTAATGTCCGACTTGTCTCGGCCCGACCACGTTGAAGAACCGGCCGATCACCACCGGCAAACCATGCTTGCGGTGGTACGCCAACGCCAGGAATTCATCAATCGCCTTCGAGCATCCGTAGGCCCATCTCGGTCGGGACGTCGGGCCGAGTTGCAGGTCGTCTTCTTCGGTCCACTGCTCTTTCGGATTCTTGCCATACACCTCGCTGGTGGACGCCAGAAAGAACGGCTTGCCGGCTCCCTGCACTGCCATCTGCAACAACGTTTCCGTCGGATAGATGTTGGTCTGGATGGTCCGCACCGGGTCGTCGGCCACCAGTTTGACTCCGACCGCGGCGGCCAGGTGATAAATGACGTCCGCCTCGCGCACGACTTCGGCGACCAGCATTTGGTCGGTGATCGAGCCAGATCGAATCGTCAGTCGCGGATGCCCATCCAACCCTTTGAGGTTCTCGGCGCGTCCCGTGGAGAGGTTGTCGAGCACCGTGACGTGATGACCGGCCGCCAACAACTCCTCAGTCAAATGGCTGCCGATGAAACCCGCACCGCCCGTCACTAAGCATCGCGACATTGAAGTCCCCTTCTCGGATTCGCGCCCCACAAAGCTGCCACCACCAAAGACCGCGACAAATTAGCCGAGCCATCACGGATGCGACAGCCTCATCTGACCGAGACGCCGGAGAGCCGGGGTCAGGTCTTCAAATTTCATTTTTGGCCTCGCGATTCACCCCTGACTCTCTTCGCACATCGACATTCCAAACCACATCGCGCCCAACTTGCGACGCCAAAAATGAAATTTGAAGACCTGACCCCTGACCGTGATTCAACACGCTCAAATCTCGAAACACCATTAACGCGATGCGCTAAGCCAGATTGACGCGACGCGACTTGCGGCTCAACGCGCCTCGCGACGACCGGAAAAATCGTCACAACCCAACCTCATGCGATCGCTGGAGGTTACGGTCGAAGTCTGGTTGTAACGATTGTGTTGGTCATATCGCTGGTATCGGTTGTGCTAATTCTTCCGGTTGTCAGGCCAAACGATTGGCCTCAAATCCCCTTCATCGAGGAGACGAGCGTGCGTGGCGGACGAATGCGTCGTGCCACCACTGGCGGCCTGAAAACCGCCAAATTCTGGTGACCTGAGAGACCACCAGGAGCAGAGTCGTGAGATTGGCCGGGCTGATCCCTTGGGCAATTTGGCGGCTCAGTTCGGCGGCGCGAGAGCGAAGAGTAATTTCCGAGGACCGTTCCTCTCGGCAGTTCTTTTCGCTCTCGACCGTCGGATTTTCCTTCTTGGTGACCGTCATTGAGACGTGACGGTATTCCCAATTCGATCGGGAGAGCATCATGAAAAACTTGTGGCAGCGACTGTTAAAGGACGAGACCGGCGTGATTGTCTCGTCAGAACTTGCGTTGGTGGGCACGGTGGGCGTGCTCGGCATGGTCGTCGGCCTGGAATCGGTTGCCACCGCCGTGACTCAAGAACTCACCGACCTCTCCAGTGCCTTTCGCTCGCTCAACCAATCCTACAGCTACCGCTCGATCTCCAAAGGCCAACATGCGCGGTTTAGCGGTTCGGGCTTCACGGACGTTGGTGCCGGTGGCGGCGTTCTCGGCACTGCGGATGTGAATGGTCAACAGGGCGGTTCGACGAACAGCCAGACGTTCTTCGGGAACTCCGCTCAGACGGTTTCCACAAACTCCATTCAGGTGCTACGTGGGCAGGCGTTCGAGGAAGTTGACGTGATCGAAGAAGCGCCCGTCACGATCAGGTCCGTTGAGACCGTTTGCCCAGATGACGAAATCATCGAAGAGCACGTCATTCGACGGCGAGTGAAAGCCAATAGCGCGGCGACTTTGGATGCCGACTGCGCGAGAAACTCGCAGATCAACATCCTCAAGAAGGGGACGAGTTCAGGAAACAATGTGAACTCGATCCCGAACTCGAAATCGACACCCGACAGAATCGAGACCAAGAAGCCCAAGCAGTAAGAGTTGCAGGTCTGGCAGATCCACCAGGGGGCGTCGTCGCCCCCTGTTCTTTTTCGGACCAACGCTGTCGCGCTCATTCTGTTCTGGTTTCTGAGCGCGGCCGGCAGGGTGACTTGTTTGAGAAAAAACTGTTAAGCCCTCGGTACGAGATTTGTGTGATTAGACCATCGCTCGTGTTGCCGACGTGGTCCAGCCGGAGTTGGTTCGGTTCAATAACCAGAAAAAGAGGTGACAACAAAAACGGATTCTCCAGCTATGAAATGAGTTATGTTGACTCGTGTGTGTGCAATGCGAATTTGCAGTGGCACTCGAAGTCGGCCGCCTTGTTTCAGCTTCCTAGCGCTGGAAACAACAAAGCGTTTCAGAGGATTGGCGCGGACGCTGTCTGAAGCTGCGTTGATCGACTGGGCCACGGCCAGCGCGTATCAAAGTTGTTGACCTGTGAGGACTTCCGCGAGGAAGTCGTCGTTCCAGCCGGCGATTTGCATCTTGCCTCGCAGACTTTCTTTGAGCGGATGATGCTTGAGTCGCGTGATGGCAAAGCGTCGTAGCCAAC
>CAMDDX010000330.1 GCA_945893075.1 Planctomyces sp. SH-PL62
GCTGTTCGCGGTCTCGGAGGCGAGCAGGCCGTGGAGTTGCACGCCGGTGTTGAGCGTGCAGGTGTAGGGGTTGAAACCGGGTTGAATGTCGGCGCTGGGGTCGAGGATGCTGCCGAGAAGTTTCTCCGGCGGATGCGCAACGACGGAGAGCAGATCGGGGCCGAGTCCCAGGTCGCGCCCTTCGGGACCGCGTTTGTGGCAGGCAGCGCAGACCTTCGTGAAGACTTCGCGGCCTAGCGCGGGATCGCCTGTGAGCGACAAGGCGGGGCGGTAGCTCTCGATGACCTTGCCGCGCGCGGACGATGCCGAGTCGAAGACTTTCCCGGCGAGCTGGCTGATGCGTTTGGAGTCGTGCTTGATCAAACGCGCGCGCTGGGTGGTATCCAGGGCGGAGGCGGTCAGCTCTTTGCGTTCGAGCCGCTGGATGAGATCGAAGGCCCACGGCTCGCGGCTCATCCAGGCATTGAGCGTGACCTGTCGTGTGGTGGGACTCAGCGTGGGCCAGGCTTCGGCGAAGGCCGCGGGGACAGCGGGCGTGGCGATGATGGTGAGGGCCTGAATCGCAGCGGCCTGGGCATCCGCGGGATGTTGCGGATCGAGCCACGCGGTGAGCAGTGGCAGAGCCTCGACGCGGGCGGCGGGATCGCGACTGATGAGGCTCGCGGCGGCGATGCGTTCGAGGGGGGACGTGTTCGAGTCAGCGGCGGTGCTGCGGGTGTGCGTGATGATGGCGGGGGCTTTGTCGAGCAACTGTGTCAGCGCGTCGCCGGCCGGGGCGGCGCGGAGTTTGTCGAGCGTGCTGCTGCGCTGAGCGAGTTGATCGAGTAGACGCGCGAAGCCGGCGAGTTGCTCCGGCGTGTAGCGTCCTCCGCTCGCGGTGAAGGTCGGCGCGAGCAGCGTCAAGATGGCGGCGCGATCATTCAATCCGAGCGCGGTCGTCAGCAGCGTGTCGGCCAGTGCGCTCTGCGACTTGTCTGCCACAGCAGCGACCAGCGCGCGGATGTGCGGCGTGGCGGAACTCATCACGGCGGTGACGAGCATCGGATCTTCGGCATGAGCGATGAGCAGGCGGCTGAGTGCTGCACCAGCGGCGGTCTCACGCGAGGCACCGAGCGAGAAGGCGAGCTGCATCCGCACCTTTGCGTCCTTGTCGTCGGCGAGGCGCACGGCCGCGGCGAGCACTTCGGAGGTGAAGCGTGTCTCGGCGAGACGTATCGCATTCTCACGCACGCCGGGATGCGGATCGGCCAGCGCGCGAGCGACGGCGGCTGGCGGCAGTTCGCCGCGACCATCGAGCACACAGAGCGCGTGCAAACGCGCGAGTGGATTCTGGTTTTGATCTGTCATGGCCAACAGCGGCGCAAGCGCGGCTTTGTCGGCCCGCCAGAGCAGAACCTGATGTGCCTTGTCGCGCCGCCAGCCGTTCGAGGAATCGAGCGCGGCGACGACTTCCGTGGTGTTCATCTTGTCGAAGCGCGTGGGCTTGAAGCCGGGCATCTCGGCGCGGCTCACGCGATAGATGCGACCTCGGTCATCACCGAGACGATAGTGCGGCTGCAACTCCTCCTGTCCGTTTTTCGGAAGCCACTGCGGGTGCTCGATCATGTAGCGATACATGTCGGCGATCCACAGCGCGCCGTCCGGTCCCTCGCGCACCATCACGGGACGGCACCAGCGATCTTCGCTGGCGAAGAAGTCGAACTTGTCGGCAGTCGGCACGGCGGCGGCGGTGAAGGTGACGCCGCTCTCCTTGAGCAATGCATGCTGCACGAGATTGTGGAACGGCTCGCAAATGAACGCGTGAGTTCCCGACGGATCGAACAGAACGTTGTCACGGTAGATGACGCCGCTGCACGCCGAGGTGTAATGCCCCGCCTGTGCGAAGCTGTGAAAGCGCTTCTCCGGCGGACTGGCGGGATACACCGGCGGGCTGGACGGCGTGAGCAGTTGCACCAGCGTTTGCGTCGCGCCGAAGTGCGGATTGCGGCGCAGATAATGGTCGGCCAGGACGTAGTGCCAAAGCGGATGCGCGTTCTGTGTGCCGAACCAGCGGCCCCAGTTATCGCGATTGCGTCCGAACTGCGTCGGCCCGCTCTGCGGTTCCAGTTCGCCCGTGTCGGGGCGGAAGCGGAAGTCGCGAGCACCGACGAGAATCTCTTGCCCGCTCCGCAGTGACTTCAGCCGCGTGTCGGCTCCGTATTTGGCATGGTGGCCGCCGATGGCGAGGTAGACCCAATTGTCGAGTCCCCAGCGCAGACCATTCGCGCGAAGCTGCTGATTGCCCTCCTGCAAACCGCTGATGAGCACTTCTTTCTTGTCGGCCCGGCCATCGCCATCGGTGTCTTGGAAAAACAGAATCTCCGGGGCTGCGGTGATGATGACGCCATCGCGCCAGGTCAGGATGCCGTTGGGAAAGTTCAGGCCGTCGGCGAAGAGCGTCTGCTGGTCGTAGAGGCCATTGCCATCGCTGTCCTCCAGCACGCGCACTCGACCACCAGCCTTGCCGTTGCCATCCATGCCGAGCGGATAGTCCGCCATCTCGACGACCCACAATCGCCCGCGCTCATCCCAATCAAAGGCCACGGGATCGAACAGCAGCGGCTCGGCGGCGACGATCTCTGCCTTGTATCCGGCGGGCAGATGCAGCTTCTTCAGCGACTCGTTCGGCGCGAGCGGCTGAGACACAGGCTCGGCGGCGGTGATGACAGAAAGGCCGTGAAGAGCCACGCAGGCAAACCAGAGTGCGCGAATGAGTTTCATGGTGTTGATGTGGTTGCTCGATGGTGGATGTGATCTCGAGTTGGTTCACTTGATAGCTCAGCGCCGTGGGATCACGGGCAACACGACATGCGAGGGTTGCTTGGCTGTGTGTATCAGCTTCTGCTCTGCCACGACGAAGCTGGTTTCGAGTCCGATGTTGTCCGCGCCGGTGTTGAGGTTGCGCAGGTAGAGGGGGAAGTAGCTGCTGGAAATCTCGACGCGGATGCGATGTCCCTTCGCGAAGGCGTTGGCTGTGGCTCGCCAGAATTCGATCGTGTATTCGTGAACTTGATTTGGCTCGATGAGGCTGAGCTTATCGGGATTGAAGGCTCCGTCGCGCGCAGGGTCGCGATGGCGGGCGCGCATGAGTCCTTCGCAAAGCAGCGCCGCATAACCGTCCGGCCGCACATCCACGAGCCGCACCATCCAGTCCGTGTCGCGGGCGGAGGTGGCGGCGTAGAGCTTGGCGGTGATCGGGCCGGTGACTTCGACCTCTTCTTCCAGCGGCGGCGTGGTGTAGACGAGCACGTCCGGTCCGCTGGAAGGCTTCCGAGTATCAACGGCTCCATCCTCGATATGCCCGCTGGTAAAGGGGGACAAGGTCGGCTTGGCGGGATCGTAGTTGTAGGTGTCGAACTCGACATCGCCCGCCGCGCCGGGTGGTGATGTGCTCAACACGCCGTCGCCGCTCGTCGAGTTCGCGTGGCCGCCGCTCTGGAGAAAATACTTCGTCCAGCGTGTCTGCGGCAGCGGCCAGTCCTGCTCGGCATGCCAACGGTTGCGGCCCATCACGAAGACATGCACGGGCGGGTCACTCATCACGCCGTTGTCGGTCCCCTTGAGCCAATGATCGAACCAGCGACAGACGTAGCCGTCCCAGTTGATCACGGCTTCGGTGCCATAATCGTAGGTGCCCACTTTGCGGTTCTGATTAAAGATGTGCGGCCAGGGACCAATCACGAGTCGTGGGCGGCGGGCTTCAGGGGTCGCGCCGTACTGTTTCATCGCGAGGTAGTTCATCGGCGAGCCATTGGCATCGCCATCGAACCAGCCGCTCACCGCGAGCGATGGCACCGCGACCTTCGCGTAGCTCTGCGGTGTCTGATAGGCGATGCCGCGCCAATACGGGTCGCTCGCCGTGTGGCCGCGAATCCACTTCTCGAACCACGGCGAGTCGAGGGCTCCACGGTTCTCGTTCAGCTTGAGGTAGGGCAACTGCATGTAGTCCTTGAGCCGTCTCTCGTTGGCCGCGAAGCCACCGTAAGGACCAGGGCCAATCGTTTGCGCCACGCGCCCCGCCATGCCCCCCGCCCAGTCAATCATCACCCCTTGCAGCACACCGTTTTGATAAGGCAGGTTGTAGAACTGATCGGGCGGCGCGACCTCGGGCACGATCGCCTTCAGCGACGGCGGTCCCTGCGTCGCGGTCCACCACTGCGTCCAGCCCATGTAGGACAGCCCCATCATTCCGACCTTGCCATCGCACCACGGTCGCGCGGCCAGCCATTCGACGAGATCGAATCCATCCGTCTTGTGTTTCGGATCGAACGGATCCCAATCCCCTTCCGAATCGAAACGCCCGCGCGAGTCGGCCACCGCCACGACATAGCCTCGCCGCGCGAACCAACTGCCTCGCGTCTGATAACCGGGGTTGTTGCTGTAGGGGGTGATGATCAGGATCGCCGGGAATTTTTGGTCGGCTTCGGCCTGCGGCTGAAACACATCCACGGAGAGCCGCACTCCGTCGCGCATCTTCGCCTTGTGCCCGCGCGTGGCTTTCACTTCGAACTGCTCCGCCGAGTATTTTCTGGGATCGGGCGCTTGGGCGTTGGCCGGCACGACGGGACAGGCCCATCCACACAAGAAGATCGCAGCCAGTTTGAAATTCATTTTCCTGATCGTGGCGGTGATCGGGAACGAGTGAAGTTGAAGTTTCATGGACGGTGCTCTGGTTAAGGTGGACGAGTTAGAACAGGCGAGGGGTCAGGTGTTCTGATTTCTGTTTTTCTTTTGCGATGGAGAGCGAACCGTTTATCGAGCGACTGTCTGCAAACCAAGGTTGGGGTAGATCGCGGGAGCAAAACAGAAATCAGAACACCTGACCCCGGCTCGCGCGCAAAGTGCGTCGGGCGGAACGACGCTGCTGCCGTGCGCATCAGCCAGAGTAGGTGTATGGTGCCTGCAAACCCAACGGGATGCCCAGCGTCCAAAACAGCATCAGCAACGCGCTCCAGGTTGCCAAAAACGACAGGGAGTACGGCAGCATCAACGAAGTCAGAGTTCCAATGCCCGTGTTTTTCACATAGCGCTGCGAATAGACAACCACCAGCGGAAAGTAGGGCATCAAGGGAGTGATGATGTTCGACGTGGAGTCGCCGATGCGATACGCCGCTTGGGTCAGTTCGGCGGAGATTCCCAACGACATCAACATGGGGACGAAGATGGGGCTTAACAGCGCCCACTTCGCGGACGCCGAGCCGATTAACAGATCGGCCACCGCCGTCAGCAGAATGACCCCCAAGATCGTCACCTGAGGAGGCAGGTGCATGGCCGCGAGCGTGTTCGCCCCTTTGACGGCCAGCAGCACTCCCACATTGGATTGTGTGAACGCCGCCGTGAACTGCGCGGCGAAGAAGGCCATCACCAGGTAGTAGCTGATCGTGGTCATGGACTTGGTCATCCCTTGCACGATGTCACGATGGCTCTTGACCGTCCCCGCGACATACCCATGCACAACACCGGGGATGAGGAACAGCAGAAAGATGAGCGGCACGATGGCTTTCATCAACGGCGCATCGCGTCCCACGAGACTTCCCCCCTCCACACGCCAGGCGGAATCCAACGGCCAGACCGTCCAGGCCAGACCGATCAGCAGAGTCATCAGCACGGCCAGTCCCGCCCAGAGTCCGCGCAGCTCGCGCGGTTCGAGACGATTGATCCCGGCGGCCACGGCGACCTCACCGTCCACGGGCAGACGCTGCAGACGTGGTTCGATGATGCAGTCGCTCACGAACCAACCGACGCCGACGATCACGAGACATGAAGCACTCATGAATCCCCAATTGCACAGCGGATTGACGGTGATGGCGGGATCAATGATCTGCGCCGCCTTCTGCGTGAAGCCCTGCAACAGCGGATCGAGACCGGACGGAAGAAAGTTCGCACTGAAGCCACCGCCAACACCAGCGAATGCCGTCGTGATCCCCAACAACGGGTGCCGTCCGGCCGCGGCATAGATCACGGCACCCAATGGAATCACCAACACGAAACCAGGATCGCCAATCGAATGACTCAGAATCCCCACAAGCAACAACATCGGAGTCAGGAACCGTTGAGGCGTCAGTCGCAGCAGACTCTTCAGCATCGCGGGAATGAAGCCGGTGTGTTCCGCCACACCAACTCCCAACATCGAGACCAACACCAGTCCGAGTGGCGGGAACTCGATAAACGTCTTGACCATGTTCGCCAGGAAGTTGATCTGCGACGCGGCGCTGAGTTGATTGACGATCCGCACCGGCTCGTGCGTTCGCGGATCAAGTTCGGCGAACTCCACCGGGGCGAGACAAGCCGAAAGACCCCAAGTGATGAACAGCGCGAACAAAAACAAGAACGCCGGATCGGGGAGCTTGTTGCCCACACCCTCGACGACATCCAAGAAACGTTGGGTCATCCGCGACTCGGATGCGACTGACGACGGGGGTGGACTCATGCGGTTGTTTCCATTTTTATGTCTCAGACGTTGCCAGCATCCGACCCGGGGGGCAAGGCGTGCCAGCCGGGGTCAGGTGTTCTGATTTCTGTTTTGGCCACTCCAATCGCCATCAACCCTTTTTTGAGACGAACCTTCAAGCCACGACTGACTCTGTTTCGGACGCCAAAACAGAAATCAGAACACCTGACCCCTCGCTTGTTATCAGGCGATCCACTTCCGAAACGCATCGTCATCGACGTTGCGGCCACTGATCACGACCACGAGATCGCCGTCTCCGGTCAGAGCGACCTGTCGGCTGAGCAAGGCGGCGACGGTGATCGCGCCGGACGGTTCGGTTCGTAAGCCGTGCCGATCCGACAGCCACCGCATCGCCGCTTGTGTGTGCGCGTCCGACGACACGACCGACTGTTGGACGAGCTTCCGCAAGATCGGCCAATTGTGTTCTCCGACATCGTATGACAAGAGTCCGTCGCAAATGCTGGCTGGCCGTTCGATGCGGACTCGCGAGCCGGTGGCGAGCGATTGACGGAAATCGTCCGCTCCCGCCGGCTCGACACCAATGATTTGGGCGTTCGGAAATCCGTCCGAGATCGCGAGCGCGTGGCCGGCCATCAGACCGCCGCCGCTGACCTGACAGAAGAACTGCGAGACCGTGCGGCTTTGACGTTGCAACTCGGCCACGATTTCCAATCCTCCCACGCCGTTGCCGGCGATGACATGCGGGTCGTCATAGGGAGAGGCTTGAATGGCTCCTTCGACTTCGGCGATCTCGCGGGTCAGACGATCTCGCTCTCCGGTCTCGTGGTCGCGAGTGATGTCATAGGTGCGGATCTCCGCGCCGAACGACCGCGTCAGTTCGAACTTCACACGCGGGGCGCTCTCCGGCATCACGATGATGACTCGCTTGCCGTACCGCATTCCGGCGAACGCGATCCCCGATGCGAAGTTGCCTGACGAATGAGCCGCGACCGGTCGCGATCCGATGCGCTCCAGGTTGTGCGCCATCCAGTTCAGACCACCCAGCAGTTTGAATGATCCCGAAGGAGTCCAACCGTAGTCCTTCAGCCAGACTCGGCGACTGGGAGGCAAGCCGAGTTCTTTCTCCAACGCATACGACCGGATCAACGGTGCGGGAGAAACATGCTCGCGGATGACGGCTTCGGCTTCACGGACATCACGAATGGTGGCGATGGAAATCGACATCGGAGGTGTGCCTTGCAGGTGTGTCGGGGTTTGATGCGGCGCACGTTCTGGATGGCTCGTGCATCGTAGCGGACGAATGCGCTTGTAGTGACCCGATTGATGGGGTCGGTCTCGCCCTTGGGTGATGCAATGTTGAGGTTGACGAAGCTTTGTCATCGGACGGGATTTGTTTCTTGTTTTCCGGCCCGAAGGGTCGCAACTCGATAGCCCAGGGCGCAGCCCTGGGACACGAATCGGCGCGATTCACTTAGCCCCAACGGGGCGAAACTACGGCGATGTCACCGTGGAGTTACGCCCCGTTGGGGCTTGCCGATGTTCGTCGTTTCGTCACCCAGGGCTGTGCCCTGGGCTATCGAGTCTCGCCCCGTTGGGCAACGCCGTGAACGATTTGGCGTCGAAGAAAGCTGGGGTTTCAGAAACGAAGGAGAGAATAGAAAAGCCACATTCCTAACAGGACCAACTGAAAACGCTTCAGTCAGAAAGGAATCTGGCTCATGGATCGAAGGCAGAAGTCGAAGTCGGCGAAGCGAGAAAGACGGAACCGTTCGGTGAGAC
>CAMDDX010000331.1 GCA_945893075.1 Planctomyces sp. SH-PL62
CGCGAGAACACCGAAGGGGAATACGCCAACATCGGCGGCTTCCTGTATCGCGGGATGCCCGAAGAGTCGGCGATTCAAACGAGCGTGTTCACTCGCAAAGGCTGCGAACGCATCATCCGCGCGGCGTTCGAGAAAGCGGCGACTCGGCCAAAGCAGCGCGTCGCGTCGATCACCAAGAGCAACGCTCAAGGCTACGGCATGGTCCTGTGGGACGAATGCTTCGCTCGCGTGGCCGCCGAGTTCCCGAACATCGCCACCGAATCGCTGCTGATCGACCGCGCCGTGATGGAATTCGTCCGTCGCCCCGAATCGTTCGACGTGGTCGTGGCCAGCAATTTATTTGGAGACATCCTGACCGACCTCTCGGCGATCATCGTCGGCAGCATGGGCCTCGCCGCCAGCGGCAACATCGACCCGACTCGCCGCCACCCCAGCATGTTCGAACCGGTTCACGGCTCTGCCCCCGACATCACCGGCAAAGGGATTGCCAATCCGCTCGCCGCGATCCTGTCGGTCGCGATGATGTTTGAGCATCTGCGTCTCGACACTGCCGCTGCCAGGATTCATCAAGCCGTGAAAGATTTGCTTGCGGACAATGGACCGAGGACTCCGGATTTGAATGGTCGTGGAACCACGGAGCAGGTTGGTGACGCTGCTGTTTCGATCGTCTCAAGAATATGAAGTTGCCGACTTCGTGGCCGGGACGATATGGTGGCGTTCGTCGCTCCGTAATGGATTCGCAGAGATTGGTTGAGTCGCCATGAGTACCATTTGCCTGGACACCGAAACCCTCACGCTTCCGGCTTCGGGTTGCGACTTGGAAACCTTCCGCCGTTGGGCGCAGTCGGATGAGTCGCCGGATCACGCTCCAGTCTTCTTTCTCGCGGGCGAAGTTTGGATCGACATGAGCAAAGAACAGTTCTTCTCTCACAACCGGATCAAAACCGAGTTCACTCGCGTTTTGGGAAACATCGCCAAGAAGAAGCGGCTGGGAAGCTATTGCTCGGATGGCATGTTGCTCTCGAATGAGGCGGCTGATCTTTCGGGCAACCCTGATGGAATCTTCGTCGCCAACTCCAGCTTTCGGTCTGGAAAAGTTCAGTTGATCGAAGGTGCGGAATCCGGCTTTGTGGAGATGGAAGGTTCGCCCGACATGGTGTTGGAAGTCGTGAGCGACAGCTCCGAAGGAAAAGACACGGAGATTCTGCACGAGCTTTATTGCAAAGCTGGCATTCGCGAATACTGGCTCGTCGATGCACGCGGCGATCGGCTGGAGTTCGACATCTTTCGCCGCACGAGCCGTGGCTATTCGGCGACACCAAAGATCGGCGGCTCGATGAAGTCGGTGGTCTTCGGCCATTCGTTCCGACTGACTCGCCGCACCGATGAACTCGGTCATCCGGAGTTCACGCTGAAGGTTCGTTAGAAGCAGTGAAGGTAGCCGAACTCGTGAGAGTTCGGTTTCGTCGAGGGCAATCGCACAACCGAAGTCTCACGACTTCGGTTACAGCTCCGATGCCTTTAGCTTCCCCCTGTCATCCGGCACTTGATACAGCATTTGCAAGCGCGCGACCTCAGACTTCAGGTTCTTGACGAGGTCGGCATTCGCGGGGTCGGCGTAGATGCTGTGCATCTCGTTGGGGTCCGCCTTGAGGTCGAACAATTCCCACTCGTCTTCGTTGTAGAAGTGGATCAGCTTGTGGCGGTCGGTGCGCACGCCGTAGTGGCGGCGGACGGCGTGGGAAGCTCCCCGGTCGGAGAAGAATTCGTAGTAGTGGTAGTAGATGCTCTTTCGCCAATCGCTGGGCGTTTGGCCTTTCAGTAGCGGGACGAGGCTGTGGCCTTGCATGTCTTTGGGTGCCTCGATGCCCGCGAGGTCGAGGAACGTCTCGGCGAAGTCGAGGTTCTGGACGAGGTCGGTGTTGATCGAGCCGGGCTTGATGACTCCCGGCCAACGCGCGAGCAGTGGCATGCGCAGCGATGGCTCGTACATGAACCGCTTGTCGAACCAGCCGTGGTCGCCGAGATAGAAGCCTTGGTCGGAGGAGTAGATCACGACGGTGTTCTGAGCGAGGCCGGTGTCGTCGAGATATTTCAGCACTCGGCCGACGCCGTCATCGACGGCGGCGACGCAGCGCAGGTAGTCCTTGATGTAACGCTGATACTTCCAGCGCACGAGTTCTTTGCCGGTGAGCTTGGCCTTCTCGAACGCGGCGTTTTCGTCGTCGTAGGCTTTGTGCCACGCGGCGAGTTGTTCGGGGTTGAGATTCTTCGGCGGATCGAGTTTTAGATCGAGCCGCGTCAGTGTCTTTTCGATGGTCATGTCCTGCTTGTGAGCGGCAGTGCCTCGGCCGGTGTAGTCGTCGAAGAGCGTGTCGGGCTCCGGGATCGTGACGTCTTTGTAGAAATCGAAATACTTCGGTCCCGGCTGCCACTCGCGGTGTGGGGCTTTGTGCTGCCACATCAGCATGAATGGTTTGTCTTTGTCGCGGCCTTTTTCCAACCAGTCCACGGCGAGGTCGGTGATGATCTCGGTCGTGTATCCGGTGTGCTGCATTCGTTTGCCATCGCGGATCATCGGCGGGTTGTAGTAGGGGCCTTGGCCGATCAGGATGTCCGAGTAATCAAAACCCATCGGATTGTTGCCGAGATGCCACTTGCCGATCATGGCTGTTTGATAGCCGGCTTTTTGCAGCAGCTTGGGAAACGTCTGCTGAGCGCCGTTGAACGACTCGCCCCCTTCGTTGGTCTTGTAGCCGTTCAAGTGGCTGTGCTTGCCGGTGAGGATGACGGCTCGGCTGGGGCCGCAGATCGAGTTCGTGCAGAAGCAATTCTGAAACCGCATCCCCTCGCGCGCGATCCGGTCGAGATTCGGCGTCTGGTTGATCTTCGATCCGTAACAGCTCATCGCATGCGCGGCGTGGTCGTCGGTGAAGATGAAGATCACGTTGGGCCGCTTGGCATCGGCGGCCGGCGAATCAGGCGTGCCAAGAACCAGGCTGACGCAGACGGTGACGAACAATCCGAGTGTTGTGAGGCGGCTCATGTTGGTTTTCTCGTGAAAACAGGAACGTCGATGCCGAGCAGCAATCGTCTGCTGGAGTCGATTCAGCTTGGAATGTCGTTGCTCGGTGGCGGTTTGCTGAGTGTTTCAACGACCGCCATCCGTGCTTGAAAGATCTCGTTCATCGAAGTCTTCACACCGGGCAAGTGAGTGACCAGCTTGTTAAAGGCATCGCGTGAGATGCTGATGAGATCCAGCGGCGTCTTGGCCATTACGGCCGCGCTGCGGGGTTGGTCGGAGATCAGGGCCATCTCGCCAAAGACGTCACCGTTCTTGAGCGTGGCCAAC
Organism: Planctomyces sp. SH-PL62; assembly: GCA_945893075.1. Classification (GTDB taxonomy): domain Bacteria; phylum Planctomycetota; class Planctomycetia; order Planctomycetales; family Planctomycetaceae; genus SXKJ01. The sequence continues at coordinate 3,353 of CAMDDX010000331.1, forward strand.
GACTGGCCATCGCGTTGCACGTCCGCTTCTCCCTTCACGACGACATACAGCTTGTCGCCGAAGTCCCCTTGGTCGAAGACCGATTCGCCCGTATGGAAGTGCTCGCGCGAGACCGAATCGTTATGGAAGATGTGAACTTCGGTAATGTCCCGTGGCAGGAAAATATCGAGCACCCAGTCCGTCAAGATGCGCCATTTGCGGTCCAGTCCCGGAACCTTGCTGAGGTAGACCGCGCGCCAGAAGACCCACGCGATGAAGCCGTGAAGATTGATCCCCATGACTTCCGCCACCGCCGACCGATGACCCAGCGAAGCGAGTTTGCCCAATCCGGTGAAGGCGAATCGTCGCATCGGCGTCCCGCGCAGCGTGGCGAGAATGTTCGACGCGCAGGTGTGAGCTTGCCGCAAGGCGTGCTGAGCGGTGGGGGGAGACATGATTCCGTCTGGTTGCGGCACCGCCGCGCAGTCGCCGAGTGCCCACAGGTGAGGCGTTCCAACAACGTGCATTTCTGGAGTGACGACGATGCGGCCCCCTTTGTCTTTCTCGACCGGAAGCTGCTCGACCAAACGATGCGGCGCGGCGGGGACGGTGGCCACGACGGTGCGCGAGAGAATGACTTCTGGTTCGGTGGAGTGCTTCGATTGCAACACCGCTCCTTCGGCGGTCACCGCGCAAAGTCGCGTGTGCAGGCGGATTTCGATGCCACGTTTTTCAAGAATGTCCTGCGCGTACTTAGCGAGTTTCGGTCCCAATTCAGGGAGGATCCGATCGGCGCTTTGCAGCAGCACGACGCGCAGATCGCTGGCCTTGATCGTTTGGTAGGAGGAGACGGCACCGATGAGGAAGTCGTGGATCTCAGCAATGCATTCCACTCCGGAGAAACCGCCGCCTCCCACAACAAAGGTGAGCAATCGCCGGCGCTCGTCCGGATTCGTCTCGTTGTCCGCTTCTTCGAGCACTTGCACGATGGCGGTTCGTAATCGCAGTGCGTCACCGAGGTATTTGAACGCAATCGCGTGCTCGCGCATCCCTGGCACCATGTCGTAATTCAGCCGCGATCCGAGCGCGACGACGAGATGGTCATACGGCAGTTCTTTGGTCTTCGGCAGGAATTCGGGGCCCAGCGTCACGACCTTACGCTGAGTGTCGATGCTGATAATCTCGCGGGTATGCAGTCGAGTCCGTTTGGCCATGCGGCGGATCGGCGTGATGACGTGCAGCATCTCGATCGTGCCGCTGATCACTTCCGGCAGCAGCGGCTGGAAAACCATATAGTTTTCTAGGCTGACCAGCGAAATCTCGTATTGATCGCGCTCGCCCCAGAACATCCCTTTTTCGAGATACATCGCCGTGTACACGCCGGCAAAGCCGCCACCCAGAATGAGTATCCGCTTCTTCTCTTGGCTCATGGTGTGCTTTGCTCGGTGGAGATGATGCGGCGGCGACGGGGAGGTGATCGGGGGACACTGTCAAACTCTCGGATCGGAATGTCAAGCGGCCATCGAGACGCGACCCACAAGGCCGTTGTGCTATGGAGGAATGTCGCAGCGAGAAATGTAGGGTGGGTCGAGTCATCGAGACCCACCAAATCAATTGTGGTTTGCGGTGGGTCTCGATGACTCGACCCACCCTACGTTTGAAAAACTGTTGCGAGCCTTATCATGTCCGCCATGAGCTTTTTTTCGCCAAGCTGGTTGCAGGAAGGGCAGGGGATTCCGCCGACGTTGCGTTGGGCGTTTTCGACGGAGGCTCCGTTGGTCGCGCTCGACATGGGGCGAGAATCGGGCGAAGTGCTGGCGGCGGATGAGACCGGTGGCTTGTATCGGCTCGACCGGCGCGGGCAGTTGCTGACGGTGTCGCGTGGGCTGCGCGGCGTGCGAGCGGTCGCCTGGTCGGACTCGAATGCGGCCGGAGCGGCGATTGTCGGTGAGCGAAAAGTCTTCCGGCTGAATGGGCAACTCGAAGCGGAATGGTCGGTCGGATTGCCAGAGGTGGCGCTGGGCATCGCAGTCGCACCGTTTGGCCGGCAGACGGCGATTAGTCTCGCGAATGGGGGCAATCTCGTGCTGGGAGATCAAAGCGAACAGCTCACCGCGTTTGACACGATCCGACCACTGAAGTGGATTCAATTCCTGGCCAGTGAGGCGGTGCTGATCGGCGCGGCGGATTACGGACAAGTCTGTGCTCACCGATTGAATGGCGAACAGCTTTGGAGCGAGAAGTGTTTCACGTCGCTGGGCGAGATGTGTGCGGCGGCTGACGGCGAGACGATTTTGATGGCGGGATTCAATCAGGGCATTCAATCGCTCGGCGGCGACGGTTCGACGGGGGACTCGTATCTGATTGAGGGGACGGTTTGCCGAGTCTCGTGCAGCTTCAACGCCGATCGCATCGCCGCCGCGACGTTGGAGCGGCAACTGTATTGGCTCGATTCGGACGGCCAACTGTTGTGGGCCACCGAAGTCGATGACGAGATCGTGCGTGTGATTTGCGACCCGCTCGGCGAATGGTTGCTGTGCGGCCTGCGCTCCGGCCACATCCTGCGGCTGGATTGGGAAAGCTGATGGAATTCGGTAGCCGCGTTTCGCCAGAACGCGGGTCGACTGGCCACTCGCCCGCGTTCTGGCGAAGCGCGGCTACTCATCTCCCAATCGCAGCAGCACCTTGCCTGTTCGTCCCGGCGCTTCCGCTGCGCGGACTGCATCGGCAATCCGATCCATCGGGAAGACTTCGCCGATCTGCGAGGTCAGTACGCCCTCTTGAATCAACCGCGAGACAGTGCGGATTAGTTTGAGCTTCGCCAATAAGCCTTGCTGTGGCAGCCAGCGAGCCAACCAAAAACCCGCGAGGGTTGCTCCCGGAGTCATCAAGTCGCGCGGCGAGAAACTCAGGGGCTCCGGCGACAGCGTGCCGTAGACCAACATGCGACCGCCGGGTGCCAAACATTTCACGACGGCCGAGCCAGTCGCGCCGCCAACCGGATCAATCGCGAAGCGCACTCCACGTTTGCCAGTCACGCGCTGCACTTCGTTCTGCAAGTCCTCCGCCGAGTGCTGCGCGGGGTCGAACAGGACGACTGTCTCCGCACCCAGCGACTTCAAGGTCGCCGCTTGCTCGGCGCGACGGACGACGTTGAGCGTCTTGAAACCAAATCGTTGCCCCAGTCTCACGACCATTTTTCCGAGTTCCGACGCGGCCGCGGTTTGAATCAACCAATCGCCCGCCGGCACAGTGAGGACTCGCTGCGTCATGGCGAACGCCGTTGTCGGATTCACGAAGAACGTCGCGCCTTGCTCGGATGGCAGCGACTTCGGCAGCGGCACGGCTTGCTTCGCGCCAACCGTTGTTCGCTCCTGCCAATTTCCGTTGATGCCGTTGAGCAATGCGACCCGCTTCCCGACCAGCAGCTTGCCGAGCAATCCACCGCCGCTGGCTTCGACGACGCCGACTCCTTCGTAGCCTGGCGTGCAGGGGAGCTTCGGCTGTTTGCCATACACGCCGCGGACCGTCATCAAGTCTGATGGATTGACCGGGCTGAGCAACATCCTCACGAGAAGCTCGCCGGCCTTGGGCTGAGGGGGTTCGACGTCCCGCACATGCAGCACGTCCGCGGGTTCACCGAACTGATCGAATTGCACAGCCTTCATCATCCCTCGCTCTCGTCTCTCGAAAAATCTTGGCACCGAGGGGTTCTATAGATTGTCACCGGCGAAAGAACAACGACGGAATCGCGGACAATGACCGAGGGGGCGCACGACGCACATTGCGTGCGAGCCGGGGTCAGGTGTTCTGATTTCTGTTTTGGCCGTTCAATCGCCGTCGATGTCCGTTGCGAGTTCGTCCTGGAGACCACGATTGGCTCCGTTTGTGACGCCAAAACAGAAATCAGAACACCTGACCCCTCAGCCGATCAGCACGAGATCGCCAAGCGCGTCGTGCGTCGTGATCGAGGATTGCCGCGTTCGGACAAAAGATGCCGGCCACGATTTGACTGTCTGGAGACGTGACCTAGGTTTCTGGTGTCTGTTGAGCCCGTGAATCCCTTCCGGTGCTGAGACGGACGATACCGACTTTACGGGCGCGGCATGGGAAGCTGGGAGCTTCGAGGGGACCATGCCGCGCCTTTTTTTATGCGCTACCGTTGAAACGGAGCGGAGATCGTGACGACTGCCGGCGAAGTTCGTGGTCTGTGTACGCGACGCATGCTCGCGCTGAGCGGCCGTCTGCGCCGAGGTTTCACGTATGCCGAGTCGATGATTGCTCTGGCGGTGATGTCGCTGGCGGGCGCGGCCTTGTTGAACTCGGTGGCCGGAGCGGTCCAATCCAGCAACGATTCGATTTATCGTTCGGTCGGACAAGGCTTGGCCGAGCAATTGATCGACGAAATCGCCGCCTCGAAGTTTCCCACAGGAACTGCCGGCATTACCTCGCCGATTCCGCTGCGGAGTTGGTTCACGACAATTGATAACTATGACAAATTCAGCGAATGCCCGCCCCGCACCAAAGCGGGAGAAGTCCTGGGCAATGATGACGCTGCGGACGCCGCGACGGCGTACATGAACATGACGCTTGGCAAGGCCGGCAGCCGGACGGCCGAACTGGCAGCGGCACCGAGTTTCGTCGGTCGCTTCACACGATCGGTGCTGGTCGAGCGATTGCAGCCGGGCGCGACCGGCTGGACCGTGGTCACGCAACACACGCCGCATCGCCGATTCACCGTGTCCGTGGCTTACACCGCGAATAAATCGACGCGAACAGTCGCTCAAATCGTGCGTGTCTTCTCCTCCGTATCACCGGCACCCTGAAGGAGCGGGAGATCATGCGAAAACAACTCGGCCGGGGTCAGGCACCGCAAAATTCAAAATTGGCGGAGCTA
>CAMDDX010000332.1 GCA_945893075.1 Planctomyces sp. SH-PL62
GTCCCCGCGGTGACGATGACCTCGTGGGCGGAAGAGCGGCGGCAAGGGACTGACGAATTGCTGTTCACGCTACCGGCCACCGACTTCGAGATCTTGCTCGGCAAGTATCTGGCGATGCTGGCGGTCTACACGATCGCGCTGGCGTTCTCCGGCTTCAACTTGTTCGTGCTGGAAAAGTACGCGGACCCGGATTGGGGGCTGCTGTTCACGACGTATGTGGGTTACTGGCTGGCGGGCGGCACGTTGTTGGCGGCCGGCATGTTCGCGTCCGTGCTGACGAACAGCATGACGGTCGCGTTCGTACTGGGAGTTGTGGTCTGCATCGTTCCAGTCTTCGGCGACAAGTTGGCCTATTTCTCCGTGGAGGCGGTTCCCTACGCCTGGGTGCTGGGAATCGCGCTGATTGCCGTCGCGGTGCTCATCCAATTCTTATTGACCACTCCCAACCGCGCGACCGTTTACACCTTGGCGGGAGTGGGCGGCTTTCTCAGTGTCAGTTCGTTGGCTTGGTTCGTCGTGAAGGCGTCCGGCGGCAAGATCGAATTCGCGCCGGCTGACTTTGCTCCCTTCGGTTTGGGTGAGCAGTTGCGAGACTTTGGATTGGGACTCATCACGCTGACGAGCCTCGTGTACTTCGTGTCGTTGACGTCGTTTTTGCTGTACCTCAACTCGGTCCTGATCGGCAAGCGGCATTGGAGCGGTGGCCGAGAAGGAGCGACGATGGGGATGCAGTTCGTGGTCCGCTCGGTGTCGCTCGCGGTCGCGCTGGTCAGCGTCAACGTGCTGGTCGTCAAGGTGAGCGAAGCGCTCCCGCTGAACATCGACGTGACCACCGAGAAGCTCTTCACGCTGTCGAAGAGCACGAACGACTTGATCGCTCAGATCACCAAAGAACGGTCTGTGAAAATTCAAGCCTTCATCTCGACCGACGTGCCGCGTGAGCAGGTCACGATTCAGAAGCGATTGAAGGGACTCTTGCGGCAATACGACCGCGCGGGAGGCTCGCGTCTGGACGTGCGGTTCGTGGATGTCGCACCGTTTACGCCAGAAGCGGAAGAGGCTCGGCTGCTGGGCGTGCAGCCGATGATGGTCTTCACGGACGAGGACGGCCGCCGCGGCACTCAAGAAATCTTCATGGGCGTGGTGATCAGCAGCCCCGTGGACGAAGTCGTGGTTCCCGTGTTCGAGGCGGGCACGCCGATCGAATACGAATTGACCCGGTCCATTCGCACCGTCGCGAACGAGAAACGTCTGACCGTGGGCATGCTCACGACCGATTCCAAGGTGGCTGGCGGGCTCGATATGGCGACCTTCCGCCAATCTCCCGAATGGCGCATCCAGACGGAATTGAAGAAGCAATACAAGGTCGAACAAGTCCCGGCGGACATGCCCATCGACAATAAGAAATACGACGTGTTGATGGCGGTCTGCCCCTCGTCGTTGAACGCGCAGCAAATGCAAAATCTCGTCGCCTACGTCAGGCAAGGCAGGCCGACGCTGGTCTTCGATGATCCGCTCCCTTACTTCGATGGCGGCGGACAAAACGCTCCACGCCTGCCCAAGCCCAAGCCGGGCGGAATGTTCGGCGGCATGAATCAACCGCCAGAACAAAAAGCCGAAGACGGCAAACTCACCTCGCTGATGCGCGTGCTGGAGATCGTTTGGGACAACGGCCAAGTCGTCTTCGACTTAGCCGGCATCAGCCTGCATCCAGAATTCGCCAGTCAAATCAGTCCCGAACTGGTCTTCATCAGCTCGAAGACCGGCAACCCCAGCGCGATCCATCCCAACAGCCCGGTGACGTCTGGCTTGCAAGAAATTCTGACGTTCTTCCCCGGCGAAATCCGGCAACGCAAAGAGAGCGAATTGAAGTTTGAGGCGCTCTTGCGGACCAGCGGCAAGTCCGGACTGCTCCAGTGGGAAGAGATCACCAAGCCCGGTGGCATGTTCGGGGCCGGCATCGAAATCGAGCAGAACCCGAACCGCTCGATTACCAATGAAGCCTACACCATCGCCGCGCACATTACCGGTAAAGATTCCAAGGAGCGCAAAGGGGTCAACGCTATCTTCGTCGCGGACTCCGACATTATCAGCAATCAACTGTTCGGCCTGGAGACCAGTCAGCAGCTTCAGAATCTGCGCATCGACAACATCAAGTTCGTGCTCAACTGCGTGGACGTGCTGGCGGGCGAGACGTCGTACATCGATCTGCGAAAACGCCGTCCGCAGCTTCGCACCTTGACCGCGATTCAAGAGGTCTCCACCAAGCTCCGCGAAGATCAAAACAAGGAGCGGGGCCTGGCTGAGTCCGATGCCAAGGATCAATTCGACAAGGCACAAAAGAAACTCGATGATGCCGTGACCGAAATTGAAAAAGACCCCAGCCTGACTCCTGGTCAAAAGGATGAGAAAATTCGCATCATTCGTGCGACCTTACAACGCACGGCTGAGGTGGCGCGAAACAACATCGAACGTGAGAAGCGGCAGAAAATGGAACGCATCGAAGCCAAAACGAAACGGCAGATTCGCGCCTACGAAGACCAAATCCGCTGGTGGTGTATCTTCCTGCCGCCGATCCCGGCGGTGATCTTGGGCATCATCGTGCTGTCGACCAGGATCAACGCCGAATACCGCAACGTCGAGGCCGATCGTCTCGTCAAACGCTAACGTCCCAAAACCCCACCGAGCTTGCCTCGGTGGCTCGCGGGCTTTTGCACTACGCCCCGCGAGAGCGAATGACATCACGCAACGTAGTGCAGAAGCCTGGAACCACCGGGACAAGCCCGGTGGGGTTGAGACCTTGCATCACCGTCCCTCGACGAAGACTGAACCATGAACACGAAATCCATGATCCGCACGTTCGCTTTCGCGGGCGTCGCCATTCTCTCCACGTTCTTGGCGATCGCCTCGAATTACTTCACCAAGCCGGCCAGAACCGATGGCGAAGGGGACTACGGCCGGGACTTCAATCCGGATTTCACCGACGCCGGCAAGGCCACTTCGATGCGCGTCGTGGCCTGGGATGAAGCCACCGCGACTTCCAGACTTTTCGCCGTCGAATACAAAGATGGCTGGAAGATTCCGTCGTTCCACGATTATCCGGCCGACGGCAAAGACCAATTGTCGAAGGCGGCCGTCTCGGTGATTGGCCTGAAACGTGGCTCGCTGGCCACGCGATACAAGACCGACCACGAACGCCTCGGCGTCATCGACCCGCTCGACGAAGAGAACCCCTCCACCAAAGGCCGCGGCAAACGCATCACGCTGTCGGAAAGAGAGCTCGCCCTCGCGGACTTCATCGTGGGGAACAAAGTCGAAGGGAGCGAAGACAAGGTCTACCTCCGCAAGTTCGGCGAAGACAAAGTCTATAAGGTCGCCGCGCGGTTCGACGTCTCCACGAAATTCGCCGACTGGGCCGAAACCGATTTGCTCAAGGCGAGTGGTTCTGACATCACCCGCCTCCGCGCCGTCCGGCCCATCATCAACGCCGATAAAGAGCACGAAGGAGACGAGACCGTCGAACTGACACGCGACAAATTCGGCGATCCTTGGAAACTGGCCGATCTCGACGAGGCCACCGAAGAACTGAAGTCCGCTGACATCGACGGGATGGTGACGACGCTCGATGACCTGCGACTCGTCGGCGTTCGTCCGCGACCCGCGTTCCAGGGTAAACCGATTTTGAATGCCGATTTGAAAGTCAATCTGCCCAAAGAACTGCGGTCCAATCCGCAAGTGATCGCCGAGGTCAAGCGTGTCCTGCTGCGCGACCTGGGTGAAAAAGGTTTTGAAATCGGACTGGACGAAGAGGGGCAAACGCAGATTGTTTCCAAAGAAGGTGATTTGTCAGCCGGCACGAAAGACGGCGTGCTGTATCGCCTGACGTTTGGCGGCGTCTTCTCCGGCACCGAACAGGAAATTGAGATCGGCAGCAGTGCGGACGACAAGTCCGACAACAAAGGCAAAAAGAAATCTGGCTCGAAAGAGAAATCCGAAGATCAAAAGAAGAGCCGCTATCTCATCGTCCGTGTCAGCTTCGATGAAAAGCTGCTCCCACCGCCGCCGACGGAACCCACGAAACCGATTCCGCCTCCCGGCGTCGAACCGTTAGACGACCCGAAGGATGACGCTGACCCGAAGAAAGAGGCCGCCGACAAATCGGACGACGCTCCGAAGAAGGGACAGAAGAAGCCGGAGCCCAAGTCCGAAGAGACGAAGGATTCCGATAAGCCCGCCGAGGAAAAGAAGAAGGACGCCGACGAAGCCGCCGGTGCCAAGGGAGAGGACACCGTCGCCGCCAATCAAGAGGATAAGAAACAAGAGGACAAGAAAGACGAAGCCGCCAAGCCCGACAAAGACGATCCGAAGAAGCCCGCCGAAGAGAAGCAGGACGACAAGAAAAAAGCAGAGAAGAAAGACGACGCTCCGGCAGACAAACCGAAAACGGACGCAGACGACGCGAAGCCGGCCGAACCGAAGAAAGATCTGAAGGCCGAATACGTCGAGGCCGTCAAACGTTACGACGCCGAAAAGGGCCGCTTCGTCGGCGAGACTCATGCCTATGCAGCGAAGGTCGCCGCCGGCAAGCAGAAGGTCCAAGAACTCAACGACCGCTTCGCCGACTGGTACTACGTGATCTCCAACGACAGCTTCGACAAGCTGCGACTCTCACGCACCGACCTCGTCAAAGCGAAAGAGAAGAAGCCCGAAGAAAAGAACGACGGCGACAAGAAGGACGGCGACGATCCGGACAAGCCATCGACCAAGGAAGAAAAGAAGCCAGCCGAAAAGAAAGAGGCCGACAAGACTGACGGCGAGAAGAAGGAGGGCGATGACGCGGCCAAGCCGGCCACCAAAGAAGAGAAGCCCGCCGACAAGAAGGAGCCTGAGAAAAAAGAGACCGAGAATCCGGCCGACGACAAGTAATCGCCAATTCCATTTGGCCACGAAAAACACCAGAACCCACCAAGAGAATTCCGACAGCGCATGGCCTGTCTCCTCTTGGTGGGTTCTTGTTTTTTGTGTCTCATTTTTTTGCCCTACATTTTTTTGCCAACCGGCAGATCACACGCGCAGGAGCTGGCAAAAAATGTGGGGCGGAAAATGAAGATCCGCCGCCGGGCAAACAGGCCGTTACGCCTCGTCACTCGAAATGTTTTCTGATGGCCAGCCGCGGCGCAATTCAACGTCGAAGCAATCCCAGCGGATCGAGTTGCTGTTGGATTCGCTCTGACCACTCACGACCGGCCGTGACCCCTCCGACCTGCGGCGCGATCGGCCAGTCGGACGGACTCCGCAACACCGTCAGGCTGCCATTGCACGAGTTCGCCAATTCACTCAGTGGCTTGAGGACTGCGTCGGCTTGAACGGCTGCCGTCACGTTGCCCGGCAAATGACCCAACACGATGCCATTGCCGGCGTGAGCTTTCGCGGAGATCCCCGCTGAGGTCGCAAGCTGCAAGAACTCCATCGTTCGCGACGGCAGCACGCTGGCTTTGAGCGTCAACGGCGAGCGGGCGGAGGGCGATGCGCCACTCAACACGAAATCGGTCAACTCCGCCCAAGCCGGCTCGGCATCGGAGCCGAACAACGACTTCGCGCTGCGCGGTTCAAACGGCTGAGCTTCGGCGATCAGCGTTTCGACCTGCCAGCGGACTTCACGCTCGGCTCCCTCGTACCCGACACACAGCAGAAACCGTTTGCTCTGAGTCTCCGCCAATGAATTCAACGTTGCGAGCGGATTCAAAACCTCGATCGCCATCGGCCTCGTTGCTGAGTTCATCAATCGAGCCAATACGGTTTCGACCTGTCGCGTCGAATCGAAAGTCAGTCCCACCAGCGCCGATGTCTCCGGCTTCGGTCGTAGCTTGAGCGTCACTTGCGTGATGATTGCCAACTCGCCTCTTGAGCCGACCAGCAGTTTGCAGATGTCATAGCCCGCGACGTTTTTGACGACTCGGCCACCAGCGCTGAATCGCCGACCGGTTGCGTCAATCGCCGAGATGCCGATGACGTAATCGCGCATCGTGCCACATCCCAAGCGTCGCGGCCCGGACCAGTTCGTGGCGATGACTCCGCCCAGCGTCGCTTGCTCCGCCTGCGGCACGTCGATCGGCAGTCGCTGGTTCTCGGCGTTGAGGATTCGAGCCAGTTCGGCCATGCGAATGCCGGCCTCGACGGTGATCGTCATATCCCGCGCGGGGTAGTCGATCACGCGATTGAGCTTGTCGAGACGCACTTCGATCACATCCTCAATGGCCGAGTCACGACACGCTGTTCCGCCCCCCACGCACAGCAGCCTTCGACGAGCGTTCGTCGAATTCGCCAGGACGAACTCGGCCAGCTCGGCCTGCGTCAGCGGTTGAAACGTCGAGCCAAGTTCAATCTTTGTCAAAACTCATTCCTTCTTCATCGCCTGATGTTTTTGCCCTTCATTTTTTTGCCAAATTGTTTTTCTGATTGGCAAAAAATGAACGCCAAATCGAAATCTACATCGCCGCGCGGCGACCGGGGTGACTCTTATGAGGATGCGATTCGGTGCCGCAGCCGCCGGCGGTCGGCAGCATCTTGCCGGGACTGCATCGGTTGTCGGGGTTGAAGACTTCGCGGATCGACTTCATCACGGCGAGATCTTCCGGAGCGAAGAGCTTGTCCATGAAGCTGATCTTCTCGACGCCGATGCCGTGCTCACCGGTGACGCTGCCGCCGAGGTCGAGACATTTCGTCAGGATCTCGTCGCTGGCGAGCAGCACGCGGCGGACTTGGTCTTCGTTCCGCTCATCGAACAACAGGATCGGGTGAATGTTGCCGTCGCCGGCGTGAAAGACGTTGACGATTTTCAGGTCGTGACGCCGACCGCAGTCGGTGATGAATTCCAGAATCTCCGGCAGCTTGGTGCGCGGCACGACGCCGTCTTGAGTGCAATAACTGGGACTCAGCCGACCGATCGCGCCGAACGCTTGCTTGCGGCACTTCCACAACAGCAGTCGTTCTTTCTGAGTGCGTGCTCGACGAACTTCGCGAGCGCCGTTTTCCAGGCAAATCGCTTCGATGCGCACGGCCTCTTCCTCGACGGCGACTTCGAGTCCGTCTACTTCGATGAGCAACACGGCACCGGCATCGAGCGGGAATCCAAAATGAAACGCGGCTTCGAGCGCGCCGATGATCCCTTGATCCATCATTTCCAGCGCGGCGGGAACGATGCCGGCACCGATGATCGCGCTGATCGCTTGCGTCGCAGCGGTGACCGTCTCGAACACGCCCAGCAGCGTGCGATACGACTCCGGGTTGCGAGTCAGCCGCACCCAGACCTTCGTGCAAATGCCGAACGTTCCCTCGCTGCCGACGAAGAGACCGGTCAGATCGAAGCCCGGCCCGTCTTCGCACGGCCCGCCGAATTGCACAATCGAGCCATCCGGCAACACGGCCTCAACGCCGAGTACATGATTGACCGTGACTCCGTACTTCAGCGTGTGCGGCCCGCCGCTGTTGGTCGCGACGTTGCCGCCGATCGTGCAGGCCCCTTGGCTCGAAGGGTCCGGAGCGTAGTGGTAGCCGGTTTCTTTGAGATGATTCGTCAGGTGCAAGTTGACGAGTCCCGGTTCGACGACGGCATAGCGATCGCGCACGTTGACTTCGAGGATGCGCTTCATCTTCGTCAGCGTAATCATCACCCCGCCGCCGATCGGCAGCGTTCCTCCGGCCAAGCTGGTCCCCGCTCCGCGCGGGATGAACGGCACGTTGAGTTCATTGCACAACCGCACGACCGAGACGACCTGTTCGGTCGAGGTCGGAAAGACGACGACGTCGGGCACTTTCTTCTCGACTGTGTAGCCGTCGCACTCGTAGACGAGCAGTTCTTCGCGGTTGAAGAGCAAACCGTCGTCGCCAACGATGTCTCGAAGGCGGGAGATGAGTTGAGTCATGAAATACCTTGGAGTGCGGTGGCTCGACACCGCCCTCCATTCGGTCGCGGCGGTTGAGGTGCGAACTGTAGCAGACATCGTCGTGAGAACTCACGCCGGCCGCTTCTTGTCACGACGACGTCGATGGCGGATCGAAAGCGAACTCCCGCATCCAATGGAGGGCGGTGTCGAGCCACCGCACTCCAGGGTTATTTGCAGTTCTTCAGGAACGCGATCAGGTCGGCGAGTTGTTCCAGCGTGATTTGTTT
>CAMDDX010000333.1 GCA_945893075.1 Planctomyces sp. SH-PL62
ATCCATGCCGATGGCCGCGAGACACACGACGTGCGGTACTACATCCTCAGCCGCTACCTGAGCGGCCAGCGTTTCGGCGAAGCGGTTCGCGGCCACTGGGGCATCGAGTCCATGCACTGGGTGCTGGACGTGAACTTCCGCGAAGACGAAAGTCGCACGCGAGAGCGAACGCTCGGCAACAACCTGAGCTGGCTACGACGCTTCGCCATCACGCGACTCAAGCATCATCCGCTCAAAGAAAGTCTGCGAGGCAAGATGCAAATCGCCGGCTGGAACGACGACTTCCTCGCGGAAGTCCTCACAGGTCAACAACTTTGATACGCGCTGGCCGTGGGACTCCCGTGATGACCAAAACGTACAGACTTCCTGAAAACAACACGATGCCGCCGATGAACGACCAGCCGGCCACCGTCAGCGAACGGCGTGAATGATCTCGCGCGAGCAGTCCCACCGCCAACAACGCCAAGGCGTGTGTGAGTTGGTACTCGGCGGCCGTCTTGAAGTCTTGCAAATACTTCCACGTCGCCGGCACCTCCAACCCCGCGATGATGCGCTTGTCGGACTCGGCATAGACCGACTTCAGAACTGGTTCCAAGCCATGCGCCCCGAACGCTCCGAGCGCGACGGCCAATCCGGCCAGGATCGCGCCGCTCGTCAGCCACAATCGTCCGCTCGGCATGTCGTCTTACCTTCCGCAAACGGGCAAACAGAGGTCATGGATTGAGCAGTTTTCAATACGCAAAATGGATTGTGGTCGAGCCGTCGAAGTCCAGCAACTACCCACAACCGTCAATTCGCTGAGGCTGAGCGACTCCTCGCACGGAGGAAGGTGGCCCCCACCGAGTTTGTCTCGTGGAGCGAGTTTCTCATTCTCACATTCGCTGCCGAATCTTCGTCTGGAATAAGAAATCGACAGCGAATTTAGGGAGACAGCGAATGGGACGCCTGCGGAAATCTTCGTGACCGCAGGTTGCATCCGCACCTGGTCTTGAATCTCAAGCGGCTTAAATGTTGTGTAGATACCAATGAGACAAGCTCGGTTGGGTTTGTGTCATTGTCCCGCGTGTTCGGTATAAGTCGGCAGGACTCATTGTCCTCTGATCTCATTCGCTCTTAAGTTTTTGAAATCTGAAGGGCAGGCAATCGCCTGATCGTTCCAAAGATGACCGCTGAGAAAACGACTGGCCTTGTGATTCGCCTGGCGGACTTCAGCGAGTCCAGCCGCGTGGTCACGTTGTTCACACGCGACTTCGGCAAAATCTCCGCTATCGCGAAGGGAGCCAAACGGCTCAAAGGACCATTTGAAACCGCTCTTGATCTGCTCGCGGAATCTCACCTAGTGTTCCTGCGCAAGTCATCGGGGGGGCTGGACATTCTGACCGAATGCCAGTTGATGGCTCGGTTCCGGCCGCCGGCGGGCAATCTCAATTGCCTGTATGGCGGGTACTACGTCGCTGAGCTGTTGGCTGGTTTGACCGAGGAATACGACCCACATCCTGTTCTGTACGACGAGGCGGTGACGACGCTGCGACGACTGACGATGGAACCTGATTTCCGTTGGCCAGTGCTGCGGTTTGAAGTCGTCACGCTGCGAGAGATCGGCTTACTGCCGGACTTTCAAGCGTGCCTCGCCTGCGGACTGACTGTCGGCGATCACACGAACCTCATCTTCTGGATGTCTCAAGGAGGATTGCTCTGCCCGAACTGCCGACAACCGGAGGAAGCCTCGCATCCGATTCACGGAGCGACGTTATCTCTGCTTGACCAGCTTGCCGCCGAACAGCCTCCGCCCGTCCCGACCAATCCGATCCCGTCGAAAATCCTGTCCGAGCTACGTCACCTCCTCACCGCCGGAATCTGCCAGCCGCTCCAACGCCGGCCCAAGATGCTCGGCTTCCTGCCCTTCTAAATTTCCAATTTGAGATTTGAGATTTCAAATCTGAAATTTGAGATTTCAAATCACCACATCATGCCACACCAATCGACTGCCGCTGTTCGATCAGCCGCGTGCCTGACGCTCGCGCTGTCCGTGTGCTTGGCCGGCTGCGCAACGAGCGGCTCGCCGATCTCGCTAACGCAGTGGAGTTGGGGCCGCAGTCTCGATCTGTCGAAGAGCAAAACTCAGCCCCCGTCGTTCGATCCGAAATCCGATTCCGATTCCGACGTAACCGTCGTCGATCCGGAAACCAAGTCCGCTCCCAAAGAGCCGCGACGCCTGTTCGGACTGGGCCGCGACAAGAAATCCGAAGACGACTTCAAAGACAACCACACGCACCACGACCGCGAAGTGGTCCCGAAGATCGCCGAGCGAAACGGTGTCAGCGAACCGCATTGGTACGAGCGCTTCAGGCCGTCTCGAAGTTCCAAGCCGACGGTCGTGACTGAGGCGGAACAGAATCGTCAACGGCAGCAATTCGACGAAGCCGAACGGCTCTACCAGGACGAGCATTACGCGGAAGCCGTCAAGTTGCTGAAGCCGCTCACCAAGAAGAAGCAGTCGTTCTTCCAGAAGGCGCGCTTCTGGAGCGTCGAGCCCGACTACAAAGAAGACCACAACCGCGTGCGTGAGGACTCGATGTTCTTGCTGGCGGAGAGCTACTTCAAAGAGGAACGCCTGAACGACGCGAAGGGCTACTACGAAGTCCTGTTGAAAGAGTATCCCTCGACGCGACACCTCAACGCGGCCACGCGGCGTTTGTTCGGAATCGGCCGCATCTGGTTGGGGATGCCGGAATTCGCCACGTCGTCCGACGTCGTCACGGTGAACTTGGAAGATCCCCGTTCCACCAAGGTTCCGAAGAAGCAAAAGCCTCCGCACTCAGCGATCTTGGTCCCCAACTTGATCGACAAGACTCGGCCGGCCTTCGATACGCCGGGCGAAGCGCTCAACGCGCTCAAGTCGATTTGGATGTACGACCCGCGCGGACCGCTGGCCGATGACGCGATCATGCTGACCGCCAGCCATTATCTCCGCGTCGGCAACTATCAGGAGGCGGATCGTTTCTTCTCAATGCTCCGCGAGGAGTATCCCAACAGTCCGCACTTGCAGACGTCGTTCGTGCTCGGTTCGCACGTGAAGCTGATGAGCTACCAAGGGGCCGGTTACGACGAGAAGCAGCTCGAAGACGCGCGCCAGTTGAAGGCCAGCACGCTGCGACTCTTCCCCAACCTGCCGGAGAAGGAACGACTCAAGGCCGAACTCGACCGCATCGAAGAGGCGCGTGCTCAACGCCTGTGGGAGTTAGTCCAACTCTACGGCCGCAAGAACTTGCCCAAGGCGCAGATCATCTACGCCGAAGAGTTGCTCGAAACTTATCCCAGGAGCAGCTACGCCCCGAAAGCGCGTGACATCCTGGCGAAGCTGCGTGCTCCAGTCGTCGAGAAGCCATCCATTGGGACGCGAGTCCTCAACAGCCTGCCACGACTCCGCAAACCCAGCGCCGAAGACATGGGCGACGAAGAGTTCGACTCCAGCGGAAGCAGTCGCCTCACTGACGATCCGTCGGATTCTGAGATGCCCAGCGACCCCGCTCCCGATAAGAACTTGCCGAAAAAGAAACGCCCCTCCGCCGCCGATGACGATGAAGAGTTGCAATTGATAAGGAACTCGCGATGAAGCTGTCGCGGCGAGCCATGCTGTTGTCTTGCGTTTCCACCACGCTGAGCGGGCTGGCGGGTTGCGGCTACATGGTCGGCGGAGGTTTCGATCCGCAAGTGCGCAGCGTCGAGGTGCCGATGTTCGAGACGAAGTCGTTCCGGCGCGGCATCGAAGTGCAACTGACGGAAGCGGTTCAAAAACAAATCCAACTCCGCACGCCGTTCCGAGTCGTCAAGTGCGACGCCGACACGCGGCTCTCTGGCCGAGTCATTGATCTCCGCAAAAGCGTGCTCGGCGAAACGCGGCAGGACGACCCGCGTGAGCTGCAAGTGAATCTCGTCGTCGAAGTCATCTGGGAAGACCTTCGCGGCGGACGCATCCTGGCCGAGCAGCAAGTCCCGATCGGCCCCGAACTCCTGTCACTTCGCTCGCAAGCCGAGTTCGCTCCCGAAGTCGGCCAATCGCTCGCGACCGCCACACAGCAGTCAATGAACCAACTCGCCCGGCAGATCGTCAACTTGATGGAAACCCCGTGGTAACAACCCTGGAGTGCTGCGGCTCGACGCAGCCCTCCATGCAGTTGGAATAAAGACGTTGATCACCAAGAAAGCGCCCCATGCTAAACCGGAATTCGCGGCGTCGGTTTGGGAACTTTGAGTATCGCTATTCCAATTGAATGGAGGGCTGCGTCGAGCCGCAGCACTCCAGGGCGTCTACTGCACGCCGATGAAATTGACACGCGGACGCAGTGCCGGAACGTGGCGATCCCAGCCACCCATCGCCAGCAATGTCCCCGCGGCATCGACGAGTGCGAACGATTCTGGATGAAGCTCGCTTCGGCGCAGCCAGGATGATTCGCGCGGGACAATGCCGAGTCCATGACTGAGCTTGTTCGTCTCCTCGGCGTCACAGACATACGCCGGCAGATGCGCTGTCGCGACCGAGCACGGTTGCAGCCGAGCCGCCAACGAATCGGCCGTGAGCTGATCCAACGGGATCGTTTGCGACAACTCAAACGGCCCAATCCGTGTGCGGCACAATGCCGACATCACCGCACCGCAACCGAGTCGCTCGCCGAGGTCGCGGCCAATCGAGCGAATGTATGTTCCCGAACCGCACTCGATGTCGAGCGTCAATTCCGGCGGTTCGAAACGCACAACCTCCAACCGATGAACCTCGACGGTCCGGGCCTGCAACTCGACCTCTTCGCCGCGCCGCGCCAGTTTGTACGCGCGCTGTCCCCCGACATGCACGGCCGAGAAGGCCGGCGGTACTTGCTCGATGCGTCCGCGAAACGGGACGAGCGCGGCGTCCAATTCTTCGCGCTGAATCGTCGCCGCTCGCGCCGTGTCCCCTGCGACGACTTGACCGGTCACGTCGTCCGTATCGCTGCGGCAACCGAAAAGGAATGAGCCGCGATACTCCTTGGGCCGCGACTGCACGAGTTCGATCAATCGCGTCGCATCACCGACACCCAGGACCAGCACACCGGTCGCCAGCGGGTCGAGCGTTCCCGCATGACCGACCTTCGGCAACGTGCCGCGCGTGAAACCTAATTCACGCAGCATCCGATTGACCGTGTCCACGACCGCTCGCGATGTCTGCCACTGCGGTTTGTCGATGTTGAGGAGGCCATTCACGGCGGGTGGATTAACTCACTTGCATCTGCACGCGCTCGTGATGCCGTTGCAGCGCGGCGGTGATGAAGCCTTGGAAGAGCGGGTGCGGGGACAGCGGTTTCGATTTGAACTCCGGATGGAATTGCACCGCCACGAACCACGGGTGTTCGGGAATCTCCACAACCTCAACAAGCTTGCCGTCGGGACTGGTGCCGGCCAGCAGCATCCCCGCTTCCTCGAACTGCGAGCGGTACTCCGGATTGAATTCATAGCGGTGCCGATGGCGTTCCGAGATGCGCGACATCCCGTAGCATTCGGATGACTTCGAGTCGGACGTGAGCACACACGGATGCGCGCCGAGTCGCATCGTGCCACCTTTTTTCTCGATCGTCTTCTGATCTTCCAACATGCAGATGACCGGGTGCGGCGTGTCGGACGTGAACTCGGTCGAGTCGGCGCGGTCGAGGCCCAGCACGTTGCGAGCAAACTCGATCACCGCCGTCTGCATTCCCAGGCAGATGCCGAAGTACGGAATCTCGCACTCGCGAGCGAACCGCACCGCCTGCACTTTGCCTTCAACGCCACGCATCCCGAAGCCGCCGGGGACGAGAATTCCATCGACCCCTTTCAGCAGCATCTCCGGGCCTTGCTGTTCGAGTTCTTCCGCTTCGATCCGCTTGACGATCACGCGGGCCGAGTTCGCGGCTCCGGCATGATCGAGTGATTCGTAAATCGACTTGTAGGCGTCGCGGTGTTCGATGTACTTGCCCACGACGGCGATCGTGACTTCGTGCTCCGGATGCCGCATGCGGTGCATCAGGTCGCGCCAGTCGTCCATATTCAGCGGCCCGGCACGCAAGCCCAGCTTGTCGATGATTTGCTGATCCAAGCGGTGATCGACCAGCCCCAGCGGCACTTCGTAAATCGAGAATTCCTTATCGACTTCCTCGATGACTGCGTCTTTCTCGACGTTACAGAACAGAGCGATCTTGGCGACGTTGTCGTCTCCCATCGGCCGCTCGGTTCGCACGACGAGCACATCCGGCTGAATACCGATCTGCCGCAACAGGCCGACGCTGTGCTGCGTCGGTTTCGTTTTCATCTCTTTCGCGGCCTTCAAATACGGCACCAGCGTCAGATGAATGAAGAGACAATTCTGCTTGCCGATCTCCAACGGAATCTGGCGGATCGCTTCCAGGAATGGCTGCCCTTCGATGTCGCCGACCGTGCCGCCCAATTCCGTGATGACCACATCCACATCCGGCCCGGCCAGGCCGCGCACCGCCGCTTTGATTTCGTCGGTGATATGCGGAATCACCTGCACCGTCTTGCCGAGAAATTCGCCGCGACGCTCTTTCTCGATGACGCGCAGATAAATCTGCCCGGTCGTGTAGTTCGATTTGCGAGAGAGCGGGCCGTTCGTGAATCGCTCGTAGTGGCCGAGATCCAAGTCGGTCTCGGCCCCGTCATCGAGGACGTAGACCTCGCCATGCTCGTAGGGATTCATCGTGCCGGGATCGACGTTGATGTACGGGTCGAGCTTTTGCATCCGTACTCGCAACCCGCGTTTTTCCAAAAGGCAGCCGATCGACGCCGACGTCAATCCCTTGCCGAGCGAACTCACCACACCACCGGTCACGAAAATGTGCTTGGTCATAATCCCCCCAGGCTCCATCCCTTTTGTTTCTTACGCAACGCGACGGGGTCGGGAGTCTTTTTCAGGTCGGCGTCTTGCCTATTGGCGACGCCTCACGATCGGACTTCCAAAGACCATTTGTCCGACCTGAAAAAGACTCCCGACCCCTTCGGTCACGCCGCCACACGACTGCGCTGCCGGGTGACGAACCGAGCATAATCCTCCGGAGTGTCGATGCCAACTGACCGATGCGCGACTTCACCGACCAAGATCGTTTCGCCTGCTTCCAACACACGCAGTTGTTCGAGCTTCTCTAATTGTTCGAGTCGCGACGGCGGCAGCGTCGTCAGCCGCAGCAAAAAATCTCGCCGATACGCATAGATCCCCAAGTGTAGCCGCCACGGCGAATCGGACTGCAACAACTCATCCGGATCGCGGTCGCGGCAGAAGGGGATCGGGCAGCGGCTGAAATACAACGCCTGCCCCGCCGATCCGCACACGACCTTCACGCAACTTGGATCGTCCAGTTGCTCGCGCGATGTGATCGGCGTGCAGAGCGTCGCCATCGCCGCGCGAGGATTCGCCTGCATTAAGCCGACGAGCAAGTCGATGCTCGCCGGGTCGATCTCCGGTTCGTCCCCTTGAACGTTGACGATGACGTCCGCATCCGAGCAGCAGCGCCGCACCACCTCGGCGATGCGATCCGTCCCGCTGGGATGTTCGCCGGTCAGCTCGCAGCGACCGCCGAAACGCCGCACGGCGGTGACGATCTCCGCGTCATCGGCAGCGATGATGACCTCGGACAGGGACTTGGCCCGATTCGCCGCGTCCCACGTGTACTGAATCAGCGGCCGACCGGTCTCGGCCAGCAACAGCTTGCGGGGCAGCCGAGTGGATTTCAGGCGAGCGGGAATAATTCCGGTGACTTGCATGGGCGACCTCCGTGTCGGACTCCAAAACTAGGACGGGCAACGGCGGTAATCTAGCGACCCCGTTTCACAGCGTGGAGCCGAATTGCAGAAGAGGGGTCAGGTGTTCTGATTTCTGTTTTGGCGTCGCAAACGGAATCAAGTGTGGATTGGAAGACGGTCTGGCCACGACCATCGACGGCAATTCCACGGCCAAAACAGAAATCAGAACACCTGACCCCGGCTCGTGAGGGGTGTGCCCAGAGATTTTGGCGGTGTTAAGTTTTAGTGGTGTCGCAAGTTGACCAATAGAGTTGCCATTGATTGCTATCGCGGAGGTTGGTCAGGGCGGAGACGGATTCGGCGTTGCGGAGATTCCAGCGGGCACCGGAGCGTTT
>CAMDDX010000334.1 GCA_945893075.1 Planctomyces sp. SH-PL62
CACCTCCCAACCCGTTGGTGAGTGAAGTCGTCGCACCCCGTCCGGCCGAGAACAACATTCGCGTGAACATTCAGCTTCTCGACAAGCTGATGAATCTGGTGCGCGAGCTGGTGCTCACCCGCAACCAGTTCTCGACGCTCGCCAGCAGCGTGAGCGATCCGACGTTTTTGCGCACGGCTCAGCGATTGAACCTGAGTACCGCCGAGCTGCAAGAAGTCGTGATGAAGATTCGGATGCAGCCGATCGGCAACATCTGGAACAGTTTCTCCCGCCTGGTTCGCGATCTGACTCTGGCCTTGGGCAAGCAGGTGCGGATCGAGATGGAAGGGATCGACACCGAACTGGATCGGACCATCATCGAAGCGGTGCGTGATCCGCTGACGCATCTGGTGCGGAACGCCTTGGATCACGGGTTCGAGACGCCTGAAGTGCGACGCCGCTGTGGCAAGCCAGCCGAGGGGCGGTTGTTTCTGCGGGCCTATCACGATGGTGGCTACGTCAACATCGAAATCTCCGATGACGGGGCGGGCCTGAATGTCGAACGCATTCGCAATAAGGCTCTCGAACGCGGGCTGATCAGTGCGGAACAGGCCGCGAGCTTGTCGGAGCGTGAGGCAGCGCAGCTCATTCTGCTCCCCGGCTTCTCGACGGCGGAACGCATCACTGATGTCTCCGGGCGGGGCGTGGGGATGGATGTCGTGAAGACGAACATCGAACGGATCGGCGGCACGATTGATCTGCAAAGCCGGCCCGGTCAGGGGACGACGGTCCGCATGAAGATCCCGCTGACGCTGGCGATCATTCCCGCGTTGATCGTGACCAACGGCGGCGACCGTTACGCGATTCCTCAAGTCAACTTGGTGGAGCTGCTCCGACTAGAAGGGGAGCAGATCGAACGGGGGATCGAGTCTGTCCACGGCGCTGCGGTCTATCGGCTACGTGGCAAGCTGTTGCCGTCGGTGAATCTCTCCGAGTGCCTCGGACTTGGCCAGAACGGCGCGACAGAACAACTCGCCAGCGACCGGGTCGTGAATCTGATCGTGGTGCGAGCGAACGATCGTCAGTTTGGGTTGGTGGTCGACAAGGTCAACGACACGGAAGAGATCGTCGTCAAACCGTTGGGCCGGCAGCTCAAGGGCCTCAGCCAATTCGCGGGGGCGACGATCATGGGTGATGGAACGGTGGCTCTGATTTTGGACGTGATGGGGCTGGCCGTGGCCTCCGGTCTCGAAGCCGAGGTTCACGAACAAGGCTCGACGGGTCACGACGCGGAAGACGAACGAGCGGACCAGGTGAAGCAATCGCTGTTGATTGTCGATCTGGGAGACGCTCGGCGGTTCGCTCTGCCGACGTCGATGGTTTCGCGATTGGAGAAGGTGCCGCGGTCGTCGATCGAGCATTCCGATGGACGCGAAGTGATCCAGTATCGCGGCAACATTTTGCCGCTGGTCCGGCTCGACGACATCTTCGGCGCGGCGGATCACGACGACGGGCTGTCGGAATCGGAAGAACTTCAGATCGTCGTCTATGCCGAACAGGGGCACTCCTGCGGGCTGGTGGTCCGGCACATCGTCGATGTCATCGACACCGAATTGAACATTCAATCGCCGAAGGGCGAGCACGACGAACTGCTCGGCACGACTGTGATTCAACAACGAGTTACCGACGTGCTCAATCTGAAGAACGTGGCCCGGTTCGAGTCCCGGCCTGGATCGCGCCACCCCCTCGCAAGCCGGAGAGCAATATGAACGATCGCGCACACCATTTCTGTACGTTTCACGTCGACAACCTGTTCCTGGGGGTCGATGCGAAACAGGTGCAAGAGGTCATTCGCTATCAGCAGATGACTCGCGTGCCGCTGGCGCGCAGCGCGATCAGCGGATTGATCAACCTGCGCGGTCAGATCGTCACGGCGATTGATCTGCGTAGTCGCTTGTGTCTGCCGCTGCGAACTCCGAACACGCTGCCGATGAACGTCGTCGTGCGCGACGGCGAGCATGCCGTCAGCCTGCTCGTGGATCGCATTGGCGACGTTGTCGAAGTGGATGACGAACTCTTCGAGCCGCTGCCATCGACGGTTCGTGCTGCGATCCGCGGTCTGATTCGCGGAGCCTACAAGCTGCCCGATCGGCTGCTGCTCGTTTTGGACACGGTCGGCATTTTGGACGAAAGCGATTCGCTCGTGGCGGACGCGCGACGTGCCGGTTGACCGATCGTTCCCCGTAGCCACGGTCGCCAGACCGTGGGATGCGGGAGTGCCTGACAGTCTGGCTTCCCCCACGGTCTGGCGACCGTGGCTACGAAAAACGAACCACACTTTCCTCACCGGAGAATTCTGCGATGACTGCGACTCTGACGAAGACCGCTCGTTCCAACAGTTCCGTGGGCAAACATAAGCCGACCAGTCCTGTCGGTCGGCACAAGCCGGCGGCGTCCGCAGGCAAACAGAAACTGGCCAGTTCCATCGACAAGAATCGGCTCGCAGATTTGAGCGGCCAGATCGCCGCGATCAGCAAGTCGCACGCGGTGATCGAATTCAATCTCGATGGCACGGTCCTCACGGCCAACGAAAATTTTTTGTTGGCGCTGGGTTACTCGTTGGACGAAATCCAAGGGACGCACCACGGCCGATTCGTGGATGAGAATTACCGGCACAGCGCCGAATACAAAGAGTTCTGGGCGAAGCTGAATCGTGGCGAGTACATGGCGGGGGAATTCAAACGCTTCGGCAAAGGTGGCAAAGAGGTTTGGATTCAAGCGTCGTACAACCCGATCCTGGATCTGAACGGTAAGCCGTTCAAAGTGGTCAAGTACGCCAGCGACATCACGGCACAAGTGAAAGCTCGCGATGAGATGACGCGGATTTTGAACTTGGTGAGCGCCAGCGCCGTCGCGCTGGGGAGTTCGGCCGAGGAGTTGTCCGCCTTCAGCAGCAAGATGGCCTCCAATGCCGAAGAGACCGCGACGCAAGCCAACGTCGTCTCGGCCGCGTCCGAGCAAGTCAGTCAGAACGTGCAGACGGTGGCGACCGGCGTCAACGAAATGAACTCGGCGATTCTGGAGATCTCCAAGAACTCCTGCGAGTCGGCCCGTGTGGCTCAGCAGGCGGTGGCCGACGCGAAGACGGCCAACGCGACGATCGCCAAATTGGGGGACAGCAGCGCCGAGATCGGCAAGGTGATCAAGGTCATCACGTCGATTGCCGAGCAGACGAACTTGCTGGCGCTCAACGCCACGATCGAAGCGGCTCGTGCCGGTGAAGCCGGCCGAGGGTTCGCCGTCGTCGCCAATGAAGTCAAAGAACTGGCCAAGGAAACGGCGCGAGCCACGGAAGACATCAGCCGCAAGATCGAGGCGATTCAAGGGGACACGAAAGGGGCGATCGAGTCGATCAAGCAGATCGGGCAAGTCATCGCTCAGATCAACGACATCTCGAACACGATCGCCAGCGCCGTCGAACAGCAAACGGCCACGGCCACCGAGATGAGTCGCAGTGTCCGCGAAGCGGCCAAGGGGACGTCGGAAATCGCCGAGAACATCACCTCGGTCGCTCAGGCGGCTCAGAACACCACGCAAGGAGCCACCAGTTGCCAACAGGCGGCGGTGGAGTTGGCCAAGATGGCGACCGAACTGCAACAGCTTGGGGCCGGTCGCTGAGACAACTGGTCCGCCGCCACGTAGCCACGCTCGCCAGAGCGTGGGCTGAGTCACCAAACGTAGTGTGTCGAGTCACCAACAAACCCACGCTCTGGCGAGCGTGGCTACTTTCGGAAACATCTGGAGAACGCCATGCGTGCATTGATCATTGATGACTCTCGAGGCATGCGGAGCATTCTGCGGCGCATGCTGCAGCAGCTTGGCTTCAACACCGAGGAGGCGGCGAATGGCCGCGAAGGACTGGATCGGTTGCAACAGAACGGCGCGCCGGAGTTGGTCCTGGTGGATTGGAATTTGCCGGTGATGAACGGGCTGGAATTCATCCGAGCGGCGCGTGCCGACCGAGCCTACGACGCGGTTCCGTTGCTGATGGTCACCACCGAAACCGAGTTGTCGCAGATCACGTTGGCGATCGAGAGCGGTGCCAACGAATACATGATGAAGCCGTTTACTCAAGAGATCCTGCGAGACAAGTTGGAACTGCTGGGCCTTCCGGTGGGAGGAATGGTCCATGTCTAAGACTCGCATTCTGGTGGTGGACGATTCGGTCGTCATGCGCCGACTCGTGTGCGAGGCGTTGTCGATCGATCCGGATTTGACGATCCTCGGCACGGCCGCCAACGGCCGGTTGGCGATGGAGTTTGTTCGGCAAGAGCGGCCCGATTTGGTTCTGCTGGATGTGGAAATGCCGGAGATGGACGGCCTGCAAACGGTCTCCGCGCTGCGAGCGTTCGATCCTTCGATTCGCACGATCATGCTTAGCCGCTTCACGCGGCAAGGAGCCACCGTCACGGTGGATGCCTTGTTGCGCGGGGCCAGCGATCATGTTTATCTGCCGCAAAATACGAACAACCGCGAAGCGATGATCAGCTTCTTGCAGGAGCAGCTCATTCCCAAACTGAAGGGACCATCGCAATCGCGCCGCCGCCGCGCGGTCGCCGCGGAAAGTGCTGCGGATGGAAAATCGTCGCCGCAGAAAATTCGCGTTCTGGTCGTGAATGATTCGGCCGTGATGCGCCGGCTGGTCTCGGAAGCGCTCGCTGGCGATCCTGCGTTGGAGGTGGTTGGAACAGCGGCGGATGGCAAGCTGGCGCTCGCGGCCGCCAAGCAACTGCGTCCCGATCTGATTCTGCTCGACGTGGAAATGCCGGAGATGAATGGCTTGGAGGCATTGTCCGCCTTGCGTGCTCTGGACCCGTCGATTCGCACGATCATGCTCAGCCGCTTTACGCGACGCGGAGCCTCCGTCACCGTCGATGCGTTGCTGCGCGGGGCCGACGATCATTTTTATTTGCCGGACAATTCCGAAAGCCCCGCAACCACGATGGCCAATCTGCGGGAAGCACTCGTGCCCCAAATCAAGGCGCTCTGTTTTCAAAGCCCGCGCAGCAAACCTGCCGAGGTCATTTCCAAAACGCCTGCTCCGGCTGTGATCAAGCCGCTTGTGAATCGTGTGGGCAAGCCGATTGAAATCGTGGTGATTGGTGTTTCGACCGGTGGGCCACAAGCTCTGTCGCAGCTCATGATGAGCTTTCCGGCCGACGCCGATCGTCATCGTGCAGCACATGCCGCCGATGTTCACCAAACTGCTGGCCGGTCAATTGGCGAATCGAACCGCGATGGAAGTCAGCGAGGCGGTGGAGGCGGAAGTGTTGCGCGCCGGGCACGCTTGGATCGCTCCGGGGGATTATCACACAGAGTTGGTTCGCGACGGTGAAGCGGTGCAAGTTCGTTTGACGCAAGGCTTGCACCAGAACTGTTGCCGACCTTCGGTGGACGTTCTGTTTCGATCAGTGGCGGCGACCTACGGCGCGAGCGCGCTGGCGGTGGTGCTCACCGGCATGGGGCAGGATGGACTGCGTGGTTGCGAGGCGATCGTTGCGGCCGGTGGCCAGGTTCTGGTTCAGGACGAAGCCAGCAGTGTCGTCTGGGGCATGCCCGGTGCCGTCGCCAAGGCGGGCCTCGCCGACAAGATTTTGCCGCTCGATCAGATTGGCACCGAGATCACTCGCCTCGTCTGGCAAAGTCGCGTGGCCAATGTTGCGACATGCGAGACGAGTTCCGACGCGCCGTTGCTCACCCCGCACCTTGAGAATCTCTGTGAGCAACAACATGCCGTCTGATCACGCCACGAGTTTTGACTTCGTGCGTACGTTGGTCAGAAAACATTCTGGCATCGTGTTGGGCGCGGAGAAGGACTACCTGATTCAAGCGCGCTTGCAGACGTTGTCTCGCAAGGAAGGCTTCGACTCGATCAATCAGCTCCTCGACCAAACGCAGGCGCTGCTCGACCAGTTGGACGAGGCCCCGCAGAACGGACTCCGTCAGAAAGTCGTCGAAGCCATGACCACCAACGAGACGTCGTTCTTCCGGGATCGGCATCCGTTTGATTGCTTGCGAAACGTCGTGCTGCCGGACTTGCTGGCCAGCCGTGCGGCCGAACGCTCGCTGCACATCTGGAGCGCCGCCTGCTCGACCGGGCAAGAGCCTTTCAGCATCGCCCTGTTGCTCCGCGAGCATTTTCCGGAACTGCACGACTGGCAGGTCCAAATCATCGCCAGCGATCTCTCCTCGGAATGTCTCGATCGGGCGCGGCTGGGGCGATTCACCCAAATGGAAGTGAGCCGCGGCCTGCCCACGCCAATCCTGGCGAAGTTCTTTTCGCGGCAAGGGCTGGATTGGGTCATCCAGGACGACGTGCGGCAGATGATCGACTTTCGTCGTCTCAATCTTCTGGACCCCGACCTCGCGCTGCCGCAGATGGACGTCGTCTTTCTGCGGAACGTGCTGATCTATTTTGACAAAGAGACCTGCCAACAGATTCTTGGAAGCATCCGCCGCGTGCTGCGGTCGGACGGATTCCTGTTCCTCGGCGGAGCGGAAACCACGCTCTTCCTGGACGACGCTTTTGAACGAGTTCCCTTGAGCCAAGCCGGCTGTTACCGCTTGAAACACTGTTACACGGATCGCAGCAATTAGCCGCGCGGCGCTAGCCCCGGTTACACGGCATGAACTGGGGCTAGCGCCGCGCAGCTGATTTTCGGAATGTGGATTATTGATTGAAACACAGTTCGCCAACCTCTCAAACGAGGAGCATTCACAATGCCCTTTCATGAAACTGAAATCCAACAATTGGTGACCGACATCTGGTCCACGATGCTGGGGCTGGACTCACATCCGTGCGATCAACCCGATTGGCTGAACCGCGACGACTGGACCGGCAGCGTGAAGATTCATGGGGCTCGTGAGCTGACCGTGACTCTGTCTTGCTCGGACCAGATGGCGCGTTTAGCGACCTCGGCCATGTTCGACGTTGATGCGGACGCCGCCACGGCCGAGCAACTCCGCGATACGTGGGGCGAGCTGACCAATATGGTGGCCGGAGCGTTTAAGTCGCTGTTGCCCGGCATTTGTTTTCTCGGATTGCCCTCGGTGACGGATTTCGGTGCCGGTGAACCATCGGCCGTCAACCATCGAATTCTGACCAAGGTCGGCTTCCACTGCGGGGCCGAGCAACTCCGAGTCACGATCCTCGACCGCCGCAGCACTCTGCGAAAACCGGCCAATGAACTCACGGAGTCTTTACGGTAGCAGGCACATTCCATGTGCCGTCCGCAGTAGCCACGGTCGCCAGACCGTGGGCTTTCAGAGGCAATTCCACTGCTCCCACGCTCTGGCGAGCGTGGCTACGAACGAACGCCCGGTGGCGGATTCAACACCAAATCCCTTTTCATTGAGTTCTTCTTGCGGCGCAGATCAGCGAGTCTTGTCATGACCATTCGATGTTCGATTCTGTCCAAGGGATTGCTGCTGGTGGCGGTGCCGCTGCTGTGTCAATTGGTGATGATCGGCTTCGTCATCAAGTCGGGCCGCCAAGAACGAGAGGCCGACGAATTGGTGACGAAGGCCCAGACCACTCTGCAACTCTCCGAACATCTCTTGAAGCAGTTGGTGGATGCGGAATCGGGGGGCCGTGGTTATGTCCTGACGGCGGACCCGGACTTTGCCGAACCACTGGATCTCGCCACGCAGGAGGTGCCCAAACTCCTTGAATCGCTGCGTGCCTTATTGAATGGCACGCCGGCGGAGAAGTCCGAACTAATCTCCATCGAAAACAATGTCGCGCGTTGGCTGGACTTTCAGGCGGAGAACGTGCGACTGGTCAAGGAGGGCGAACAAGGCCAAGCGATTAAGCAAATCGCAACTCGCATCGGCAAACAGCAGATGGATCATCTGCGGCAGCAGTTCGCCACGCTTCAGCAAGGCATGGATCGCCGAGTCAACGCACAAACCGAAATTCGAGAACGCAATCACGCCAGATTCTGGAACGTGATCGGGTGTGCCCAGAGATTTTGGCGGTGTTAAGTTTTAGTGGTGTCGCAAGTTGACCAATAGAGTTGCCATTGATTGCTATCGCGGAGGTTGGTCAGGGCGGAGACGGATTCGGCGTTGCGGAGATTCCAGCGGGCACCGGAGCGTTTCA
>CAMDDX010000335.1 GCA_945893075.1 Planctomyces sp. SH-PL62
AGTTTCGCCCCGTTGGGGCTAACTGGATCGCGTTGTTTCGTGCCCCAGGGCTGCGCCCTGGGCTATCGAGTTGCGACCCTTCGGGCCGGAAAACAAGAAACAAATCCCGCCCGATGACAAAGCTTCGTCAACCTCAACTTTGCATCACCCCACTCTGTGGCTCAGCCGTGTTAGGAGACGACGTGACGAATTCCAATCAAACCAACTGGCGATTTCTTGACCGACGAATTCTCGTTGCAGCGCTGCTGCTGTGGACGACGAGTCTCTGTCGCGCCCAGGAACGTCCGCCGAGCCCCGCCGACCAGACTGGTTTCCAGGCAATCGTCGCCCCATTCGTGAAGACACATTGCGTGCGCTGCCACGGCCCGGCGAAGCAAGAGGGCACCTTCCGCGTCGATCAGCACCTAAAGAACGAATTCCTCGACCCAGCCTCGAAAGAAAAATGGGGCGAGGTCGTCAACGTCCTCAACAGTCACGAGATGCCCCCCGAAGGAGAATCGCAACCGAAACCGGACGAGGTCGCGAAGGTCGTCGATTGGATCACCGACCAAATGGTGCGCGCCGAGTTGGTCCGCCGCGACGGGCAGATCGTGTTGCGACGGCTCAACCGGGACGAGTACCGCAACACGATCCGCGACTTGATCGGCATCGACTTCGATGTCGCCCCGTTTCCGCTCGACCCAGCATCCGGCGGCTTCGACAACAACGGCAAAGCATTGACGATGTCGCCGCTGCTGACCGAACTCTACCTCGATGCCGCTCGGAAGATTCTGGATCGTGTCCTCGTCGAAGGGGATCAGCCGCCGGCGATCAAGTGGCGATTCGAGATCGACAGCGGCGACAACGACTCAAACCGCAAGATCTACGACAAGCAGAACGTGATCGTGAACGGCGGCAACAACCCGGTCAAAGACGGCTTCAAGGTGCTGCACCACGACAACTGGGACAAGCACTTGAACGCTCGCGGTTACGCCCTGAAGCACGAAGGAGACTACATCATCCGTATCCGCGCCGCGGGCCGAGTTCCGAAGCGGGACGACGTCGTCGAGTCCGCTCGCAAAGCGTTGCAAGATCGGTTCGACAAGCAGATGAAAGAGAATCCGAAGGGTGAGCGTTATCACCGTGAGGGTCTCGAACGAGATCTGAAACACTTTCAGACCGATCGCATGTACGACTACGGCTCGCCTCGGCTAAAGCTGATCCAGACGCTCGGCGGTCAACCCAAAGTGCTCGCCGAGTTCGATGTCGATGCGCCGCTCGACAAGCCGCGCGAGTACGAAATCCGCGCCCGCTTCACGACCGAGCAAGCCGGGCTGACGATCGAATACGCCTACGCGATCCCGCGAGTGCTTGAGAACTTCTGGTTCCAAGGCCACGACGTGTTTGCACGGCCCGAGCTGTACGTCGATTGGTTTGAGATCGAAGGCCCGGTCTACGACTCGTGGCCGCCGCCAAGTCATCGCCGATTGCTGGGTGACAGCACGCCGTCGAAGGAGAAAGAACGCGAGGCCGCGAAGTCGTTGATCGCTCGCTTCCTGCGATCGGCCTATCGCCGCCCGGTGACGGCGAATGAGATCGAGGAGAAGCTGAAGTTGTTCGACCTCGTGCGAGCCGACTCACCGTCGTTCGTCCAAGCGATCAAGACGCCGCTCATCGCCGCGATGGCCTCGCCGCACTTTTTGTATTTGGCCGAAGTGGGGCACGTTTCCAACGTGCCCGTCCCGAAAACCAAACAAATCCAGAAGGCCGCGCACGTTGAAAACGTGCCCCACGTTCTGACCGACCACGAACTCGCATCGCGACTGAGCTATTTCCTCTGGTCCTCGCTGCCCGACGAGGAACTCAACATGCTCGCCGATGCCGGCAAGCTGCGCGATCCGAAGACGCTGACCGCTCAGGTCAACCGAATGCTCGCCAACGAAAAATCCGAAGCGTTCGTCCGCAACTTCGCCGGCCAATGGCTGGGACTGCGAGAAGTCGGAGCCAACCCTCCCGCGATGGACTTGTACCCGCAGTACGACCGGCATCTCGAAACGTCGATCACCGACGAGTCGCGAGCCTTCTTCGCCGAAATTCTCAAGCACGATCTGAGTGTCTTGAACTTCGTCGGCTCCGACTTCGTCGTCATCAACGAACGACTCGCGCGGTTCTACGGCATCCCCGACGTGCGCGGCGATGAATTCCGCCGAGTCTCCGTTCCCGACGGCGTGCATCGCGGCGGCATCGTCACGCAAGCGTCGATGCTGACGATCACCTCCAACGGCACACGCACCTCGCCGGTCAAACGGGGGACATGGGTCTTGAAGAACGTGCTCGGCATCGACTCCGGCTTGCCGGTCGCGAATGCGGGAGACATCGCTCCGAAAGTACCGGGCATCGACAAGGCGACCGTGCGGCAACGGCTGGAGATTCACCGCACGCTGCCGCAATGTGCTCGCTGCCACAACAAGATCGACCCGCTCGGCTTCGCCTTGGAAAACTTCAACGCCGCCGGCGAATGGCGCGATCAGGAAGGCTTCGGTTACAAGGGCCGGATTGATCGCAACGATCCGAAAATCAACGCCGCCTCGAAACTTCCCGATGGCACGGAGATCAACGGTGTCGATGAACTCCGCAACGTGCTGCGTCAGAAGGAAGACCTGTTCCTCAATTGCCTCGCCAGCAAACTGCTGACATTCGCCCTCGGCCGAGAACTCGGCATCGCCGATCAACCGACCGTGAAAGCGGCGGTCGCACACACGAAACAGAATCGTTACACGCTGCGATCGCTGGTGCAGTTCATTGTGGCCTCGGACCAATTCGGTTCCAAATAGTCTTCACATGAGACACAGTCTGGTGGTCGTCTTGTTGCCCGGGGTATTTGACAATGAGCAAACACCAGAAACTGATCCAACAGATCCTGAGTGGCCGGGCTGATGCCAATATCCGATTCGACGAGTTGCGGACACTGCTCACGCACCTTGGCTTCTCGGAAAGGACTCGGGGAAGTCATCACAACTTTCGGATGGCCGGTCTTGAGGAGAAGCTGAATCTTCAATGTGATGGGAACAAAGCCAAGGCGTATCAAGTGAAACAAGTTCGAGCCGTGATTTTGAAGTACCAATTAGGAGCCGTTGAATGAGCTACAAATATGAAGTGATCGTCTATTGGAGCGCCGAAGATGCGGTCTTCGTGGCAGAAGTCCCAGAGTTGCCTGGTTGCACGGCTCATGGAGATCGGCCTGAATCCGCGGTGCGAAATGCTCAGCAGGCCATTCGATTGTGGATCGACACGGCGAAAGAGTTCGGCGATCCCATCCCGGAGCCCAAAGGCCGTCGCTTGGTCCTCGCATGATTCTGAGTCCCGCGTTCGCTGAGATTTGAATCCGCTCTGGAAAGTGAGTTGGCCATGTTGCCTCAGACAGTTTCTCGCCGGCACGTTCTCAGAGGTCTCGGAACCTGCCTCACGCTGCCGTTGCTCGATGCGATGCTGCCGCGCGGGTGGGCCGCGCTTTCGCAGTACAAGCCGCTCGACAAGTCGATGGGGACGCATCCGCGGATGATTTGTTGCTACGTCCCCAACGGCGTCAACATTCTGGAATGGATGCCCAGCGACAAGGGGCGTGACTACACATTGTCGCCGACGCTCGAAGTTCTGAAGGAACATCGCGCCGACTTCTCGGTGCTGAGCGGACTCGGACATCCTGCGTCTCAGGGCGGACACAGCGGGGCCGATACTTGGCTGACGGGCGCGGACCTCAAGGCGACTCCCGGAGCGGACTACACGAATCAAGTCTCGGCGGATCAGATCGTCGCCGAGTTGCACGGCAAGCAGACGCGGTTTCCGTCGTTGCAGTTGTCGGACGCCAGCGGAACCGGCTCGGCCGGGCATTCGCACACGCTGTCGTTCGATCGCAGCGGCACGCCGATGCCCTCGGAAAATTCGCCGAAACGACTCTTTGAAAGATTGTTCGTCCCCGACAGCGCGGCGGATCGCGCAGCGACTCTGCGACGGTACGCCGAACGGAAGTCGATCCTCGACAGTGTCCGCGGTGAGGCGAAGTCGCTGAACGACAAGCTCGGCAAACAGGACCAGAAGAAGCTCGACGAGTACCTGACGTCGGTGCGTGAAACCGAGCAGCGGGTGGGACGTCTCGAAGCGTGGGTCGATGTGCCGAAGCCGCAGGTCGATCCCAAGAACTTGCAGCTCGGCAGCCAGCCGGGAAATGCTCACGACCGGCCGATGTGGTTGGACGTGATGCTCGAAGTCTCGTACCTCGCGTTCCTGACCGACACGACGCGCGTCATCACGTTCGAGTGGTCACGCGAAGCGGGGGGCTACGGCGGCGGGGGTGAGAATCATCACGAGCTGTCGCATCACGGAGGCGACAAAGAGATGCTCAAGAAGCTGGGGATCATCGACTGCTTCCACCTCGAACGGCTCGGCCGGTTCCTGACGTTTCTCAAAGAGACAAAAGAAGGGGACGGGAACATGCTCGACAACACGCTGGTCATGTTCGGCTCCGGCATGAACTCTGGCGCGGGAGGCGATCACTCGCCGAAGAATTTACCGTTGCTCGTGGCCGGCGGGAGCAAGCTGGGGCTGAAGCACGGACAGCATCTCGCGTTCGAGCCGAACCATCACCCGCCGCTGTCGAATGTACTGCTGACCCTGATCCAGAAAATGGGGATTGAGTCCGAAAAGTTCCGCGACTCGACGGGCACGCTGACGGGATTGGTGTGAATCGTAGTGCGGCGAATCCGCAAGTAACCCGAAGCGTCAGCGAGGGCGAACGCTGCAAAACGCTTCCAATTCGCAGTCACTAGAAGCGTTCGCCCTCGCTGACGCTTCGGGTTACTTTCATTGCGGTTTCGCTTCTGTCATGCCCAGCGACTTCAAGTACGCCAGCAAGTCGGCGATCGCGGCGGGCGACACATCCTTCTCGAAACCTTCGGGCATCAGCGATTTGCCGTTGGAGACGATCGTCTCGATGTTGCTGCGGAGCACAACATCTTCTTTGGCTTCCGCTCGCCGCAGCGTGACGCTCGTCGCGGTGTCGCCGACCAACAGCCCGTTGAGCACTTTGCCGTCTTGCGTCTCGACAACGTACGTCGCGAAGTTCGGCTGAGCCTCGCGGTTCGGATCGAGGATCGCGATCAGCAGATCGGCCTGCGACTTATTGACGATGCTCTGCAAGTTCGGGCCGACGACGTGACCGACTCCGGCGATCTGATGGCAGTTCGAGCATTTTTGCTGGAACAGCAGTTTGCCCTTCGCAACATCGCCGGGCACTTCCAAAACCGATTGGTAATCGGCGATGACCTTGGCTCGATTGGCATCGACGTCGCCGGCCAGCAGCTTCTTCGCGCGGTCGCGCAGTTCCGACTTCGGATGATTGAGCAGCAAGTCCTTCTTGTCCCGTTCGATCTCGCCGCGCAGAACCGTGCCGGATTGCAGCGCGTCGAGCAGTGAGCCAACTCGGTCGGTGGATCTCAGCAGCGCATCGACGACCTCGCGCCGCAGACCGGGGGAGTGACTGCGCCAACCGGCCAACAGCAACTTCGGCACGTCGGCACCGTCGAGTTGCCCTAGCGAGTTCGCCGCCGCGATCTGCAACTGCGGATCGATCTGCGGCTGCAACAGTTGGCTGAGTGTTTCGCCGGCCATTGCGAAGTTGCTCAGTGAAAGGATTCGGACAGCAGCCATCCGCTCGGCCGTGGGACGCTGCAAATCCGCCACCGTTCCGGCCGACGCTTGGAAGAAGTCAGCCACTTGGGATTTCAATTTCGCGTCCGACTGACCGTCAGCCAGCAGCTTGGCAACGGACGCACCGCGGCGTTTCAGTCCGTCACCCAGCGCCGCCAGCATCGCGGCGCGAGTCACCGGGGGGAGTGCTCCGGTGATTGCCATCCGCAGTGCGCTCAAGCCCGACGCAGAGTTCGCATCTGTGCCGAGCATCCGCGCGAGTTCCATGTACCAACCGGTGGCGTGCGGTTGCTTGGCGAACTCCGCATCGTTGGCGAGCGCTTCGAGAAACGCGGTCGCTCGGCCGGCCAGCGAGGTCATCATCGCCGTGCGGATGTCGCCAGTGTTGCGCGGATCGCGAGCCAATCGGCTGAGCGTTGTGACCGCGAGATCGTTCGGCATCTCTCCGGCCGAGAACGCCAATTGCCAGCGGACCAGGTCGCTGTCATCGCTCGCTCGTTCGGCCGCGGCTTCGGCGAGTTCTCGATCCTGAGCAAACAACGGTTCGGCCAATCGCAGCACATGCGCCCGCAGACGCGGTTCGGGATGCTTGAGATTCACCATCAGCACATCCGACTTCATCGCGTTGAGTCCGGCCAGCGTGTAGAGGCAGTGCAATCGCGCGAGCGGCGAACGATTGAGTGCCGCCATGCGACGCAGCGACGGGACGACCGACAAGTCGCCTCGTTCAATGAACAGTCGCTGAGCGGTCTCGCGGTTCCACGAGTTCGGCGACCAGAACTGCTTGATGAGTTGGTCCGGCGGCAGTTTCCCAATCGGTTCGACTTTCATCCGTTGTCCGTCGGGACCGATCAGTCGCCAGATGCGGCCGCGATCGTGTCCGCTTTCCAGATCAACCAGAGCTTTGATGTCTTCGGGAATCGAGGCCGGATGCTCGATCGTCTCGCGGTACATGTCGAGCACATACAGCGTCCCGTCCGGAGCGTTGACGAAGTTCACCGGCCGGAACCAGTTGTCGGTCGAGGTTACGAACTCGGTGTTTTCGTCGGCTCGTTTGGCGACGAAGCTGGCTCCGGTCGGCGTCATGATTTTTCGATGAATCAGATTCGCACCGACATCCCCGATGAAAGCGTTGCCGCGAAACTCTTCGGGGTACGCTCCGCCCCGATAGATCGTCACGCCGGTGGCCGACGTGAAGAAGCCGATGGGAACTCGCTCACTTTGAGGCAGCCCCGCAAACTTCGGATCGGCGACGCGCCGCGCGGTACGGACGATCCGCCACGGCTCCGGTGGGCTGCGGCGAAAGACCGTCGCGGCGGCACCCTCGGCCCCGATGCTGCGCACCGTCCCGCCGGCAATGAACGTGGGATTGCGATTCACATAACGGCGCGGCAGAACGACGTGCTCAATGTGATTGCTGTTGTTGCAGACGAAGCGATTGCCCCAGTCGTCCGTCGAGTGCCCGAACTGCTCGCCGCCGCTGATCGGTTCGATCGCCTTCGCAACCTCGTCTGCGGTCGCGTCAGAAACCAGCACGCGCGGGTCAAACGAGAAATCGCTGGTTCCTTGCATCACGGGCTTGCCTTCACGAGTGAGCACATTCGGGTTCCGGCCACCGGCAACGAGGATGCGATTCTCCAAGCTCCACTTCATGTTGTTGGCCAGCGACTGCACGTTGTCTTTGCCGAAACCGCTGAGCACGATCTTGCGAACATCCGCCTTGCCGTCGCCGTCGGTGTCCTTGAAGTACCACAGGTGCGGATGCCCGATGACGAACACTCCGCCGTCGAAGCAGCAGACCGACAACGCCCACTCGAAGTTGTCGGCGAAGACGGTGCTTTTCTCGAACTTGCCGTCGCCGTCGGTGTCTTCCAGTAGCCGAATGATGCCGTCGTTCTTTTTGCCGCCTCCTTTGGGATGCAGCTTGGTCGGCTCGGCCGAGTACGGATATCCGTGAAACTCGGCGACGTACATCCGCCCAAACTCGTCGAAACAGGCATCGACCGGATCGCCCACCAGCGGCTCGCCGGCGACCAGTTCCAGCTTGAAGCCACGCTCAACTTGGAAAGTCTTGAGAGCATCCTTGATCTCCGTCGCTGGAATGCGCGGCATCAGCTCTTTGAGCGACTTGCCTTGTTCGAGCGGCGAAGGCTTGTCTTGAGCCTGCGCGATCGAGCACAAAACTAACAACACACACCAAGTTTGATACCGTTTTGGCATGTCTCACTCACCGATCCGACGTAGGGTGGGTCGAGTCATCGAGACCCACCAAGGTTGTTGATTTCTCTGGTGGGTCT
>CAMDDX010000336.1 GCA_945893075.1 Planctomyces sp. SH-PL62
GATGGTGAGCGTGCCGCTGGCGTCGGCGGCGATGGTTCCCTGATTGATCAGCGTCACGTTGCTGCGGTTGTTGCTGTTGGAGATGTTGCCAGTGCCGCCGTGGATCAACAGGCTCGGCCCCACGGTCAGGGTCATGTTGTTCTGATTCAGGTCGAGAAACCCGCCGGTCGAAAACTTGACCTCTCCCGAACCGCCAAGGGTCTGCGTGCCGTTGAAGAACTGCGGCCCCGCGCTGATCAAGTACCGGCCGTTGACCGTCAGCCCATTCAGAATGTTGACGGTGGTGTTGGACACTAAATCGGTGCCGGCCGCGATCGTCACACCATTGAGCGTTCCGCCGTTACTGGCGTTAAGCACCGCGCCGTTGCTGCCCTGCACCGTGCCACCCACGATCGTGCCGCTGAAGAACCACGACCCATAGCCATTGCTGGCCGTGTCCAACATCAGCGTCGAAGCCGTGTTGGTCAGCGTCCCGGTCACGTTCACCGTCCCCGCCGTGCCGCTGGTCCGCGTCAGTGCGCCGACGCCAGCCGTCGTGAACGAGCCGCCCAAATTCAAGATGCCGCTGGTGACGTCGATCGCGGACGTGTTGGTCCAGTTGGCACCGTTGAGGTTGACGGTTCCGCCGGCGGTTCGAAGAGTGCCTGCGCCTGAGAGATTTCCACCGAGCGTCCACGAACTGCCGGTGACTGAGACAATTTCGTTGGACGTCAGGCTCTTGATCGAGACGGAACCGGCGGAAGTGACCGTGTTGGTTCCGGCGATGTCGATGGTGACATCATCCACGGAAGTGGGGAGCACGTTGGCACTCCAGTTAGCGGCATCCGCCCAATTCAGAGTCCCCGCACCGCCGTCCCAACTCACTGCCGCCAACAACGCTCGATCTTCCAGCCGTTCGCTCCAGACGGATCGCGGCGGCAACGGCTTCCGGCGGTTGCTGCTGAGTGTCCGCCGGAACGAACTGGAATTCATGCGCTTCGTGATGGCTCGCAAGAAGTTGATCATGGGGCTGTCTCCAAAAAAGCGTGATGGTTGGAGGATGGGCACTCTTGCCCGTCCTCCGGGTGATAGGTCGAGCGACGGTCGATGCTGTCCGATGTGATGCGAGGCTGTCCTTCATGTCGCCTGGCGCGCGGACATGCCTCGAAAATAGAAGCTCCCGGAATAATCACGGGACTTGAGACGTGAGCATCACAGGCCGAGTGATTTCAGCGTCGCAAATGCGAAACACCATCCCCGGATCCGGGGATATTTGCGTGACGAAACGCGGCGCGCGTGTCGGTCGCACGCGAGCCGCGTGCGCCACAGTGCCGCTTGTGATCCCACGATCACGGCCAGCAACTGGCGATGCTTTACAAACCTGCGGATTCGCGCTCGTCAGATCAAATTCGAGCGAGAATGTCGCGCAGTGCCCGTTGTGGAATGACTCCACCGAGACGAGTCACGTCGCTGGGCTTCAAATAGATCACCCAATCGCAGCGCGCGAGACACTCTTTGGTCAGCTTCGTATGTGGGTGCCCACCGTGAGCCCAAGGAAGTCGAACGCAACAGTCATCCTGAAAAAGATCCACGCGGCTGGTGACAGCCACAGCTTCGTGAGCGCCATTTTCGTCGAGCGGGCTGACCACCACTAACGGGCGCGACTTCGGATTCCGGCCATCAGGATCGGCCACCGTGGCCCAAACGATTGTTCCAGGTCGCAACTCCATCGCCAACGTCCTGTGTCTTGCGTTCGCGGTTCCTGATCAATCCAAGTCTTCTTCATCGAACCAGGATGCCGGTGGCGGATGCCGTTTGGCGAGAGCGGCTAATTCGTCAGCGCTCAGTGATTGGAAGCGCTGGATGCGCTCGTTGGCCTCGGCAGACAGAGGGCCAGTCCAAGCGCACGACCGCGATTGTTCGACCGCTTCTCGAAATTCATTGGCTTGATCGACATGAAATCCCGAACTCTCGAAACGCTGAATTTCCTGCAAGAGCCGAACGCTGGGGAGCAGCCACAGCGAGTACAGCTTTCCGATCGCAGTCTCCTCGGTCTCGCTGAACGGAATTTGTTCGGCGTCAACGGCCGCATACCACTGTGATTCCGCCGAATTGATCTGTTGGTGAAGCCAAAGACCGAACGTGAGCGCCTCTTGAAGTTCGAGGCAAGCCATCGCCTCGGCGTGCGCGTCCTGCCATTGCTCGACTTCCTCGCGGAACAGTTCGATCCGTCGCGAGAGTTTTTCAGACAGGCTCATGGGAGTGACTCGGAAAAGTGTTGCAGAAGCTTGGGCGATCGGCCGCAGTCTATCACAGGCGGCGGGGGCGTTTACAAATCCAACCCCAACGGGTCAAGGCGTTCCTTTGGGAGTGCTCCGGCTCGACGTAGTAGCTTGGCTCTCCGAGTCGAGCAATCTGCGGAAAAATGCTCGACTCGGAGAGGTCAAGCTACGTTTTGAAACCACTCCCAAAGTTACCGGCTGCGCAGGAACAGCGCGGCCAGTTCGTTCGATGAGTTGACTTGGAAATGCTGGTAGATCGACTTGAGGTGGTCGCCGACCGTGTCTTCGGTGATTCCCAGTTGCCGGGCGATGAACTTGCGAGACGTGCCGTCCAAGAGCATCAGCATCACGGTTCGTTGTCGTGGAGTCAGTCCGGAGAATGTTTCCGGCGGCAGCAGTTCATCGGCGGTCGAGCGCAGCCAGGGGATTCGCGACATGGCCAAGTTGACGAGAGCCGCTTCGCGCGGGCCGAATTCGTCACCGCCGATGTTTCGCAGAAAGAACAGATTGCTCCAGGTTTCGCTGCCGCTGTACCGCACGCTGTGCAGCCAGCTTGACCAACCACTGCGTTCGATCATCTGCCGCATTTGGGGAAACGTCTGCCATTCGTCGTCCGAAAACAGGTCGCGGCGAGTGTCGGTTGATTGCGTGATTTGGTGACTCTGCATCCGCTCCCGGATTCGCTGGCGAAAGTTTCGATCCGAGTCGGGGTCCAGCGCGTATTCCATGAACGCTGAGCGATGTTGGTCGTTCATTCCGCAGTCGAGGAATGCAATCGGCGTAACGGTATGCACCGCATCGAGCCGGCCGCAGCCCCACGTCCAAACGCCGATATCCGCTTGAATCAATTCCGCCAACTGGTTCAACACCGCCTGACGGCGACCGGACAGCGCCGGGTGCTCCGCGGCAATGACGATCACCGATTCCAATAAGTCTCCGAGGCACTCGCTGGAAATCGCAGTCTGAAAGTGCATGATGTCGCATGTCTCCGTTGCGGAGGGGCTCGTTCGAGTCTTTCCCCGGAGATATGTCGTGTTACGAAGACTCATGCCTCGAAAACTTGGTTCTTCGCTATTTGTGGTGAAAACACATTCGTGAGCCGCAAGGCGCTAGCCCGAGATTATTCATGGCCTCCCGCTGGAGGAAACAGACTGCCGCACACTAACCCGACGCGCAAGCGAGGCTAAACCGTCACGACAGCCTCGCTGGCGCGTCGGGTTAGTGTGGAACCATGAATAATCTCGGCTAGCCGCGGGTCGATGAAAACAACCCGCGGCTAGCGCCTTGCGGCTCACTGAGCACAGGCATCAACACAAATGGCGGAGATTCAGATTTTCGAGGCATGATCCGGCGAAAACGCGCATGAGCAGTGTCGAGTGCGGTGACTTGGTATCGCGCTGAATCACAGTGGAGACACGATGTCTGACCGCAAGGCGCATCTGCTGGATGGTGAATTGTCGGCGTATTTGCTCGGCAATCTGCCCGATGCCGAGCAACAGGCGGTCGAGGTGCATCTGGACGAATGCCGCGAGTGCGAGGAGCGAGCGGCGGAGGCGACTCCTCGCGACGCGCTCGTCGAGTTGCTCAGCAGCGCCGCGATCGGATCGCTGGCGGACGCACCGTTTAGCGTCTTTGGCAACACCGTGAGTTCGCGATTCGATGCGACGCCAGGCGATTGTCCCAGCACGATCGGTTTTGACGGCTTCTTGGCAACCGCGAATCCGACTCCGCCAACGGTGCTCACTGGTCACAGCCGATATCGCGTCGTGCGGCTGCTGGGCTACGGCGGCATGGGGAACGTCTGGTTGGCCGAGCATCTGGTGATGGGCCGGCCGGTCGCGCTCAAGGTGATTCGGCCGGAGCTGCTGGTGAAGGCCGGAACGTTGGAGCGGTTTCAGCGCGAGATGCAGGTGGCGGCGAAGCTGAATCACCCGAACATCGCTCACGCTTACGACGCCGAACAAATCGGCGACTCGCATTTTCTGGTGATGGAGTACGTCGCCGGTCAAACGCTGTTCGAGCGCGTGAAGGCGGGTCCGTTGCCGATCACCGCCGCTTGCCAAGCGGTTCGCGATGCCGCACTCGGATTGGCTCACGCGCACGCGGCCGGGTTGGTGCATCGCGACGTCAAGCCGGGCAATCTGATTCAGACCGACGAGGGGACGGTCAAAGTGCTCGACTTCGGGCTGGCGATTTCGGCGGAGGCGGACTCGTCGCTCACGGCCGAGAACCTCGTGATGGGCACTCCCGATTATGTCGCTCCCGAACAGGCGGAAGACCCGCACGCGGCGGACGCGCGGTCGGACATCTACAGCCTGGGCTGCTCGCTGTACCACTTGCTGGCGGGCCGAGTCCCGTTCGCGGATGACTCGATGGTCAAGAAGATCGACGCGCACCGTTTCCGCGATCCCGAACTGATTGCTGACGTGCCGAAGAGTCTGTGGCTGATCGTCGCCAAGATGATGGCCAAGCAACCGGCTCAACGATTTCAAACCGCGCTCGAAGTCGCCGAAGCGCTGGAGCCGTTTTGCGAGTCGGAAGGCAATCAGTCTCGTAGCCACGTTCGCCAGAACGTGGGCGATCTCGCGGACACCCCACGTTCTGGCGAACGTGGCTACGGATCGGCGACCTCAAGAAGTCATCGCAGGCGCACCGCAACGCTGGTGGCGTCGCTCGCGGTCCTACTGGGCGTCGTGATCTATCGCATCCAGACCGACAAGGGCGAGTTAGTCATCACGGCCGATGAAGACGCCGAGATCAGCATCAAGCAAGGGGGCAAAGAGGTCAGGATTTACGACACCAAGTCCAAACAAAAGCTCATCCTCAATTCCGGGACGTACGATCTGGAGTTGAAAGGCAAACCGACCGGACTGAAGCTCGACATCGAGAAAGCCACGCTGATGCGCGGCGGCCAGGTGTTTGCCCACATCCAACAGATCACTGCGAATCCGCCCGCCGCTGCCAAACCAATCGGCCAATCGGCGCTCGACGTTTTGCCGACGATGCCGCGACCGAAGTTGCTCAGCGGCCCCCAGCCGCTGGACGAACTCCGGCGCGAAGCGATTTCCGAAGTCGAACTCGCCAACGCCGGAGGAGGCGACCCGCTGCAAGCTCCGCAAGAATTGGTCGGCTTGATCGGCGACAGCCGGTTGCGGCATGGGGCCGCCGTCACCGGACTGCTGTGGCATCCGGATGGCGAGCGGTTGTATGCCTGGGGAGCCAGCGGTGACCTCGTTTGCTGGGACGCGCGAAAGGGACGCGTGCGTTGGCGACATGACTCGGCCGAACATCTTCCGGAAGTCCCCAACTCCGCATTCGGCGCGTTTGGTTGCCTTTCAGCCGATGCCAAATGGCTGATCGTTCCTTCCGTGCAGGGGTGGATTCAGTTCCTCGATGCGGAAACGGGGAAGCCAGGGAAGCGGTTCACCGGCTTGACTCCCGCGCTGGAAGCCGTGGCGATCAGCCACGATGGCAAGTGGCTCGCGGCTTCTGGAACCGACTACACCGTGCGAGTCTGGGACATCAAGGCGGAGAAACAAGTGTGGATCGCGAAGGGAACATACGCGCTCCGACTGCACTTCAGCGAGGATGGCGCAGCGTTGTGCGCGATCGGATTCTTGGACAACATGGTCTCCACTTGGGAAACCGGGACCGGCAAAGTCGTCCAGCGAGTCAAACTGGAGACCACGGAACCGGAAGAAACGTGGGCGATTTCCGGTGACGGTCGCACCATCGGGTCCACCAGCTCCGGCCGCGGATCGGAAGCTCGTGTTTGGGACGCGGACACGGGGCGATTGAAATGGACGATCGCGGCGGAGAGATCGCGTTGCACTCGGATCACACTGAGTCATGATGGTCAGCTCGCGGCAACTGGCGGCGTTAGCCCACATCCCGTCTCCGTCTGGGAAGTCGAATCGCGAAAACGCCTGTTTCAGACGTCATCCGCCGGGTTCGTGTACAAGCTCGCGTTCAGCTCGGACAAGCGACTGCTGGCCGTGGGTGACTCGATCGGAAAGTTACGGCTCTTCGAAGTGCCTGGTGGACGCGAGTTGCTCAGCGAAGGACGCCTGATTCGATCCCTGGACGTTAGCCCAAATGGCCGGCAAGTCATTGGATCGGAAATCGAATTTCGGTCGAACAGCCCCGACTGGCACTCGCTCGGTATGGCTTGGGATGTGCCCACGCTGCGTCCCCAAGAGATGTCGCGATCCGATCCGGCGGCGATGATCACGTTTTATCAAACCGTGTTTTCTCCCGATGGTGCCGCCTTCGCCACCGCCGCGAACGACCGCAGGATGACGATCTGGGATGCGAAGACGCACCAATCATTGGCGGTTGGCGGTACTCCCAACGACGTGCTCGGCGTCTGTTGGCGACCGGATGGCAAACAGCTCGCCACCGCCGGGAACGACGGAGCCGTGCGGCTGTGGTCCACTCGCGGAGCCATGCTCAAAGCGTTGACGGGCCACGCGGGCGCGGTTGGATCGGTGGCCTATCATCGCGACGGGCGCTATGTCGCGAGCGCCGGTCAGGACGGAACGATCCGCCTGTGGGACGCGCTCACGGACGAATTGATCCACAGCTTGCCGGGCCTGGCCTCGAATTGGAATTACCAGCAGGCCGCCTTCTCTCCGGACGGCAAACGACTCGTGGCCATCCACGGCAAACAAGTTCAGCGCTGGTCGCTCGTGCTGGACGACCGCGGCAGGCTGACCGACGTCAAATCTCTGCCCGCATTGGACGGGCACGAACGATCGCTGGTGCGATTGGCGTTTCACCCCACGACAAACCTGTTGGCCACACGCTCGCTGGATGGCACGATTCGGCTTTGGGACGCTGCCGGCCGCGAGTCGCGGACAATCCGCGTCCCGTCCGCGCCGACGGCACCTTACCAGGAAAATCTCGCGTTCTCCCCCGACGGCCGCCACCTGCTGCTGCGCCATCAAAACGGCGTTGTCTACATCCTCCGTCTCGAAGTCACGGACTGACTCAATCAGTACTCGTCAAACTCACCCAGTCTCACAATCACGTCACCGAATGTCCCGTCGATGGAAACTTCACTCACCTGGCTGGACCGGCTGGTCGAGTCTCCTTCAGACGCTGATTGGCAGCGTTTGATGGATGTCTACTCGCCGCTGTTGTCCGGCTGGCTGGTCCGCGCCGGAGTCGCCGAAGCGGATCGCGACGATCTGGTCCAGGAGGTGCTGCTGGTGGTCGTGCGACGAGTGGAAGAATTCGAGC
The DNA here is from genome assembly GCA_945893075.1 of Planctomyces sp. SH-PL62. Classification (GTDB taxonomy): domain Bacteria; phylum Planctomycetota; class Planctomycetia; order Planctomycetales; family Planctomycetaceae; genus SXKJ01. Next base: position 7,503 of record CAMDDX010000336.1, read on the forward strand.
ACGCGCACCCAGGTGCGTTTCGCGGTTGGTTGCGGTCGATCCTCGCCAATCTTCTCAAGAAGTATTTTCGCGAGCGTGCCGCGCGACCGTGTGAGTTCCAACTGGATGACCTCACCGATCCCCACAGCGGCCTCTCTCAACGGCTCGACCGCGAGCATGACGAACACCTGGCCCGGCGGATGATGCAAGTTGTCGAGCAGGACTTCACCGCCGAGACTTGGTCCGCGTTCCGTCGTCAAGCTCTGGAAGGCCACCGGCCGAAGGACGTGGCTCGCGAACTGGGCCTGTCGCTCAATGCCGTCATCAAAGCCAAGAGCCGCGTGCTCAAACGCCTGCGGCAAGAGTTGGAACGACTGATCGATTGAGCGAATGCTTTGGTCGAGGCGGTCGTCCGCAGGCTGCCGCGCCGCGGAACGCCCCACTACACTCCCGCCGAATTGCCGAGGCGGTTCGCCCTTCGTACCGGCGGCCGAGGCAA
>CAMDDX010000337.1 GCA_945893075.1 Planctomyces sp. SH-PL62
CACCGGGTACGACAACGAGTGGCCGATGTATTCCGATAACCACGGACTCGCTTCGCAGCCGGTGACGATCAGCTTCGAGGCTTGCTGGCCGCGAAACGTGACCATGAAGTAACGGAAGCAGAGTTCCAACTCGGACGCGAGTGCTTCCAACTGCGGCCGGATCGCTTCGATCACCGAGCGATGCACATCGCTCTGTGAGTCCAGCGTGGCCGAATTGGTGACAGAGGCTCGCAAGCGCATCGCTTCCGGCAGTTCGAGTTCGAGATGCTTCGCGACCGCTTGATCCATCTCGCGTCCGCCGCTGCCGACGTACTTCAAAAACAGAATTGTGTCGCCGTCCGCGATGAACACCGTCGTGAGACTGTCACCCAGATGCAGATAGGCCACACGATCGTTGTTCTCGCTCTGGCCGTGACGGAAGGCTCGCAGCACGGCGCAGGGCTCGACGTCAATCGCGACGGGAACTAACTCGGCGCGTTCGAGCACTCGCAGATGACGCTGCAACACTGTCTGCTGACAGGCCATCAAGACCACTTCTTGTTTGACGTTGGCGTCCTGCCGAATTTGACCGGCCAGCAAGTATCGCAACTCGGCGTTCGCGGCCGGGAACGGCAACCGTTCCTGCGCCTCCCAACGCACGATCTTTTCCATCTCATCGGGCGGCAGCAGCGGCAGCCGCACGCTCTGCAGATGCAAGTCACCCGCCGGCACACAGCTCACCACTTGTCGTCCGCGAAAGCCGTGATCGCTGGTCAACAGCTTGAGTGTCGCGGCCACTTGTTCGTCATATTGCTCGTCGGTCAACTCGCCACGAGCGGGCAGCAAGCCCTGAGCCAGTGCGGTCAGCCCGGTGCGCTCCGCCGACCCGGACACCTGGACCATCGTGGCAAAACGAGGACCAAGGTGCAGACCGATCGCCGTACCGCGCGGACGTGAGAAAGAGAGCTTCATGTCCTCAACATAGGTCGCGTTTTGGCAACATGCCGCCAGAAATAATCTGACGAGCGGGGCGGCATCAGCCCCCCGGTTTATTCGTCACAGAACCGGGGGGCTGATCCGCCACGGCAGACCCCGCTCGCCAAAGCGTTTCATGGGCGATGACGCCATAACCGCCACAACCGGAATTAGCGGATCGCGGGAAAGACTCCGGGTGCAAAACAGTATTTGTCCGGGGTCAGGCACCGCAAAATTCAAAATTGGCGGAAGCAAGCGTTGGAAGTACTCAGGACGTAGCTCCGCCAATTTTGAATTTTGCGGTGCCTGACCCCTGCCTTTCAAAGACTTCCGACCCCGTTGCGGCGATTCACGGTTGCTTCGGGAACTTCGCGGCAACGTATCGCGCCAGCGCCGCTGTGCTGAACCCGGTCGCGGCGATCGAGATGAACTGGCTCTTGCCGTGCGGGTCGCCGTTGTCGAAGAAGACCTGCACCGGCTTGGCTCGCGTGGCCACGAACCACGAACCGTCGGCGTGCTGCGACTTCGCCAGATATTCCGCCGCGCGGCGAACCGCCGGTGCATCAGCCGCCGTGCCGTTGTCGAGCAGTGCGAACAGCGTCTGACCCGTTGAATACGCTTCGCTATCGAGCGTCCCCTCGGCATTCCAACCGCCGTCCTCGCGCTGCCGTTTCACGATCCGTTCCACAATGCGAGTGCGCTCCTCCGCCGAACCGCCGAACCACTGCAAACCCAACAGCCGGAAGACCAAGTCTTCCTGCAAATCGCACGGCTGTTGATCGAGCCATTCGCGTGCCCTCCGATCCGCCGCGCTGGCCGTGACCGACCATTCGCCGTCGAGCGAGTCCGTCTGTTGCAAGACTCGCAACGCGAGCACGGTGTTGCTGACCTGCGACTGCTCGGCCGGCGGACGAATCGCGCTCGGCTTCCAGCGGCCGTCTCGCTCTTGCCGTTGCACGACGAACATCGCCATCGCTTGCCGCAATTCATCCGATGGCGAGTGCTTCGCAATGTCGAACGTCCACGCCGCATAGCCGACGGTCAAAGCCGCCCCACCGATGCCACGCCCCTCGCGCATCGCAGCCGTGCGATCGGCAAAGTGTTTGCGAGTGAATTCCAACGTCGCATCGAACACCGCTTCATCAATCGCAATGCCGATCCGCTTGGCTTCGCTCATCCCCAGCAACGGCAACGTCTGATGATGACAAGCGAAGCAATCGCGATGCTCCGGATAGTTCTTCGCCGCCTTTTCCAGCAACCGCACCCCACGCTGCACGGCTTCCGTGAGCTTCTCGCGCGACAACAACTCGTCCGCAAATGCCGAGTGAGTACTCCACAGCGTCGCTAGAACGACCAGAAAACCTGTCTTCATTTTCCGCCCTCCATTTTTCGCCACCTCTGTCCGATTCCGACAAACACAAGCTGGCGGAAAATGTGGGGCGACAAATTCGGACAACTCATTCGTTCCAGCCGTGTGCGTCGCGCACCTTGATCATCGCACCCAGGATGGTGTTCCAGGTTGCCGGATTCTCCAGCGTCGAGTTCGGGAACATGCAGCCGTCCCAGCAGAGATGCCGGATGCCGCGGTCCTTCGCACCCTTCAGCCAGTATCCGGCGGTCGCGGTGATATCGAGCTTCCCGTTCGGATCATCTGCTCGGCAGTGCCGCCCGGTCTTGTCGTGCGAGCCGGAGCCATGCACCGTGCCGTCGTTCTGAGCGACATGGAAGTCGATCGTCCACGGCCGGAGCGCATCGGTCAGCTTCGTGTACGCCGCATCGAACTCGGCCTGCGTGTAACCTTCTTTGAGCAGCGCATGCTCCGGAGCGTTGTAGCCCAGCAAATACAAATACGTGTGAGCTTGATCGGCTTGGAACCCAACAGTCCCCGGCATGTCGGTCTGTTCGAGCAGATCGACCATGTCCTTCCACGAGTGCATCCCGCCCCAACAGATTTCGCCTTCGGCCGCGAGCCGTTCGCCATGAGCCGCCGCCACGATGCCCGCCTCACGGAACGTCGAGGCAATCTTCTTCGTGTTGCCCACCGGATCTTCGAGCCAGTGGCTCGGCCCATCCGCCGCGTCGATGCGAATGATCCCGTACTTCCGCACGCCATGCTTGTTGAAGATGGCTGCGATCCGACACGCCTTCTTCACCGCCAGCACAAACTTTGCGCGTTGCTCAGGCCCGCCCATCGCGCTGTCGCCGACCGTCCCCGGCCACACTGGAGCCACGACCGATCCGACCGCCAAGCCTTTCGACGCGATCTTGTCCGCAATCCGCTTGATGTCATCCTCTTTCAAGTCGATGCCGATGTGCGGATCGAACAGAAACAAATCGACGCCGTCAAATTTCTGCCCGTTGACGCTCGCCTGAGTCGTCAGTTCCAGCATCCGATCGAGACTGATGAACGGCTCCGCCCCCGGCGATCCCTTGCCCACGATGCCGGGCCACATGGCGTTGTGCAGTTTTGGAAAAGCGTTGCTCATGGTTGATCCTTCGCGAATTCGGAGACGGGAAAGAAAATCGAGGGGCGATTTGATAGCGATTCGCCCCGCTGTTCGCGAGTGTCCGGTGGAAAGCCTCACGGGCAGGGCATCGCTTGTCGTTGCGGGATGACAATGGCGATCAAACGCGATTGAATACCGCTCACAAAATCCTGTCTATGAGGCTCCCGTGCCGCATCACCGTTCTGTGCTCATCTGCGAAGACGAAGAGGTCATCCGCCGCTCGCTGACCGAGCTGTTGGCGAGCGAAGGCTATGTCGTGTCCCCCGCCAGCAAAGTGACCGATGCCGTGCAGTTGGCGATGAGCCACGACTTCGACGTCGCCATCTGCGACGTGATGCTCCCCGACGGTGACGGCATCGACCTGCTCAAGCGATTGATTCGGCTCAACCCGCGGACGTCGGTGCTCGTCATCACGGCCTACGCGACGGTCGAGAACGCCGTCGAAGCCTTCAAAGCCGGAGCGTTCGATTACCTCGTCAAGCCGGTCATCTTCGACGACCTGCTCAACAAGCTACAGCGACTGTTTCAATTCCGCGCGCTCGATCTGGAGAACCAGGCGTTGCGACGCGAACTCGCGCGGCGTGAGGACTTCGATCAGATCGTCGGTTCCAGTCAGCCGCTGGCCGATTTGCAGGACGCGATCCGCAAAGTCGCGAAGACGAATGCCAATGTACTGCTCGTCGGCGAGTCCGGCACCGGCAAAGAACTGTTCGCTCGCGCGATTCATCGCGCGGGACCGAAGAGCCACGACAAATTCCTCGCCGTCAATTGCAGCACGCGGCCCGTCGAGTTGCTGGAAGCGCAGCTCTTCGGCTCGAAGCTCGGCTCGTCGGCGGATCAGGTCGGCATCTTCCAGCACGCCGGCGAGGGGACCGTGTTGCTCGATGAAATCAGCGAACTTCCGCTGAGCACGCAGGCCAAACTGCTGCGCGCGATCGAATACCAAGAGATCCTGCCGCTCGGAGGTTCCGACCCCGTGCGAGTTGCCGCCCGCATGATCGCAACGACCACGCGCGACCTCCTGCGCGAAGTCGCTGAGAGCCGTTTTCAAGACGACCTCTTCTATCGGCTCGACGGCGTGAAGCTCACGATCCCGCCGCTGCGAGATCGCTCCGAGGACATCCCGGAACTCGTCGAGTTCTTTATTGGCCGGCACTCGAAAGCGATGAGCAAGCGCGTCGCCGGAGCCACCAGCGAAACGGTCCGCGTGCTGATGTCCGCCCAATGGAAGGGCAACGTCCGGCAACTCGACAACGCCATCGAGCGCGCGGTGTTGATGTGCGACGGCCAGCACATCCACCCGGACGACCTGCCGCCCGAATTGCTCGGCATCGCCCAGCCCTTGCCCGACACGGACGACCTCCGCACCGCCCTGCGGCATTACGAGCGATTGCACATTTCACGAGTCCTCCGCCAATGGCCCGACAAACGCGAAGCCGCAAAGCGATTAAAACTCGGACTCTCCAGCCTCTACCGCAAGATCGAAGAATTAGGAATCGAAGTGTGAACCCTGGAGTGCTGCGGCTCGACGCAGCCCTCCATTCGGTTGGAATAGAGACGTCTCATTTGGAAGAGACGTCAATCGCAGGGAATGCGGACTTTGAATCAGACAATTCCGATGACGACGTTTCGAGAACTTTGAAAGCCGCTATTTCAAATGGATGGAGGGCGTTGTCGAGCCAACGCACTCCAAGGGGACCGCCATGACATCACTCGCCGACCTCACTCGCCGTCATTGGTTGCAAACTTGCTCCGCCGGACTCGGCTCAATCGCGCTCACGAGCCTCCTCGCCGACGAACAATCGCCGAGCGGTCAAACACACTTCTCGCCGCGAGCCAAGCGGATCATCTACCTCTTTCAATCCGGCGCTCCATCGCAAATGGACCTGTTCGATCCAAAACCGAACCTCGCCGATTTGCGAGCGACTGAGTTGCCCGACTCGATCCGCAAAGGCCAACGGCTCACCGGCATGACCAGCCGCCAAGCGAGCTTCCCGATCGCTCCGTCGATGTTCAAATTCGCGAAGCACGGCAAAGGCGGAGCCACGATCAGCGAGTTGCTGCCGCACACGGCAAAAGTCGCCGACGAACTCTGCTTCATCAAGTCGATGCACACCGAGGCGATCAATCACGACCCGGCGATCACGTTCTTTCAAACGGGCAATCAGCTCGCCGGCCGGCCGAGCATCGGCAGTTGGTTGGCCTACGGACTCGGCAGCGAGAACGCCGATCTCCCCGCATTCGTCGTGATGATCTCCAACGGCAGCGGCAATCCCGCCGATCAACCGTTGTACGACCGGCTGTGGGGCAGCGGCTTTCTCCCCTCGAAGTATCAAGGGGTGAAGTTCCGCAGCATCGGTGATCCGGTGCTGTATCTCTCGAACCCGCCGGGACAGGATGCCGCGACTCGGCGGCGAGTGCTTGATGATCTCGCGGAGTTGAATCGCTTGAAGCTCGACGAGTATCGCGACCCGGAAATCGCGACGCGCATCAGTCAGTACGAGTTGGCGTATCGGATGCAGACCTCGGTCCCGGAACTGACCGACGTGTCGAGCGAGCCGGAACACATCTTCGACTTGTACGGCCCCGACGCTCGCAAGCCCGGCACGTTTGCCGCCAACTGTTTGCTGGCTCGGCGATTGGCCGAGCGTGGCGTGCGGTTCATCCAACTCTTCCATCGCGGCTGGGATCAGCATCTCAACTTGCCGAAGGCCATTCGCGGTCAGTGCCGCGACACCGATCAGCCCTCGGCCGCGCTGATCCTCGACCTCAAGCAACGCGGACTGCTCGAAGACACGCTGATCGTGTGGGGCGGCGAGTTCGGTCGCACGGTCTATTGCCAAGGCAAGCTCACCGCCGAGGACTACGGCCGCGACCATCACCCGCGGTGCTTCTCGATCTGGCTGGCCGGCGGCGGCATACGCGGCGGCTACTCACACGGAGCGACCGACGATTTCTCGTACAACATCACTGAGAACCCAGTCCACGTCCACGACCTGCACGCGACGCTGCTGCACTGCCTGGGCCTCGACCACACGCGGCTGACCTTCAAATTCCAAGGCCGCTACTACCGCCTGACCGACGTGCATGGCGAAGTCGTGAAGCCACTGTTGGCCTGAGTCCAGTGAGCGGCACGGCGCTAGCCGCCGGTTTTTCGCATGGAGAATCGACTCCACGACACCGGTGGCTAGCGCCATTCCGCTCAATGCAAAACGGTTACTTCCCCATCGCCGCCAGCACTTGCTCAGTAATCGCCTTCACCAACGATTCCACATCCGAGCCACTAGCCGGAACCGATCCCCCCGCATAAGTCGGCTTTTGCAAATAACCGGGATACGTCGGAGCCGGCTCGAACGCGCACGGCTGCGGCATCTCTTCTTTGTAGCCATCGCGATACGCGCCGTTGCCGCACAGGTCGCAGTCTTCGACATGGAACCGCGGGTCGTCAAAGCCCAGCCGCTTCTTCAGGTCCAGCAACTCGCGCGACTTCTGTTCGTTAAGGTACGTCACGCCGCCGAGCTGTTTCGACAGCAACAGAATCCGGCAATAGGCGTCGAGAATCTCGGTCTTCCAATACGCCTGCTCCAACGTCGGCCCGAAGCTGATCGTGCCGTGGTTGGCAAGGATGATCGTGTTCGTCCCCGGCTTGAGGAACGGCAGCACCGTGTTCGCGAAGTCTTGCCCGCCCGGCGTTTCATACGGAGCGATCGGCACCTCACCCATGAAGACTTCGATCTCCGGCAGAATGCACTGCGGGATCGGCTCACGAGCGACTGCGAACGCCGTCGCGTGCGGCGGATGACAATGCACGCACGCAATCACATCCGGGCGAGCACGCATGATCGCCAGGTGCAGCAGGATCTCGCTGGTCCGCTTGCGAGTCCCCGCGATCTGCTTGCCGTCGAGATCGACCGCACAGATATCTTCGGGCTTCATGAACCCCTTGCAGATCATCGTCGGTGAGCAGACCACTTCGTTCGGTCCCACGCGCACGGAGATGTTCCCGTCATTCGCCGCCGCGAAACCTTTCGCGTACACGCGGCGACCGATCTCGCAAATCTCTTCTTTAATGCGGCGATCATGAATCCCGCTGTTCCAGTTATTGGCCATGTTTTCCTCATCTGTAGGTCAGGCTTTCCAGCCTGACCCTGTTTCACAATTCGGATCAGGCTGGAAAGCCTGACCTACGGGGTATTCACTTCTCAATCACGACGCGATCCAAAATCGCGGCGTCATACGCATCAATCGGTTTCAAATTCGGAGCAAACGGCGCTGCTGCCTCGGCTCCCTCGCTGACGGCGATCAAGGTTCCGTTGTCGGCTCCCAGATCGTCATAAATCACAAACGCCTCATTGCGGCCGGCGTCATTCGACTTCCCCGCCGCGATGTTCTGAAGTCCTTCCTGAGTCAGCGGCACACCAATCAACCACGTCGCTCCGCGCAAGCTCGGATGACACACCGACAGCGTGCAACGTCCGATGACCTCCGC
>CAMDDX010000338.1 GCA_945893075.1 Planctomyces sp. SH-PL62
TGGAGGATAGGGGACTTGAACCCCTGACCTTCTGCATGCCATGCAGACGCTCTCCCAACTGAGCTAATCCCCCGGGAGATTTGTCCGAGCCCCCAAGGCCAACCAATTCCACGGGTTGCGGACTGGGTTGGCTCGCGCCGAACGATTTCTCGATTCGGCCATTTTGTTTCGTGGGACCAGACTCGCCTTCCAACAAAACTCTTGGCGGTGGAAAGCGGGCGGACGATAGCGGTTCGTTTGGAAACGTGTCAAGCAGTTGTCCGCGGCGATAGATGCTCATCAGAGCGATCATTCGCGGTGACGATGCTTTCTCTGTCTTGGTGCCGAGATCGTCGTTGAAATCGGCGCATTCTTGGTCGTTGGAATTCTTGCAGAGTTCGTTAGTATCCCGCCGCGCTCACATCACATCAGTCACGTCAAAGGAATTGTTTGGGATCAGATTTGTCGTCCCAATCGCTCGCACTTAAAGGATGCAATGTGCCACCTCGCACGCTGGAGCACACCGGGCTTCTGGAAGATCTCGGTGAGTTGCCGCGGTTCCTCCGAGCGAACGTCGAGGGCGCGGCACGCTATGCCTGCTCGTTCTGCGGAGTCGGAGACTCGGTTCGATTGACGGTCGATGACCGGCGCGTTGACCAGCCGCTACCGCAAGGGCGCGGAGTTCTCAAAATTGAGTCGAGCTTAGGGCTGCGAGAATACGTCGCCGAGATTCGAGACGGACGGTGGCTCGACTTGGAGTTGAATGGTCAGCCGCGACTGACGGTGCCGCTGCTGAGCGGTCGCTGGGAATCGGACGCCGGTTCGCGAGACATCGTGGCGAGTGCCGTCACCGAATCCGTGGGACCAGGAGTACAACGCTGGGCATTGGCGACGGCCAATGGTTCGACGCAGCGGACGCGGCTCGGTGAGGGGCTGCCGACTCTCGGATGTCTCAAGCTACGGACGTCGATGGGGCGGCAAAGCCCGGTCTTTCCCATTCACGCCGAACCGAGCATCCGAGGCGACTCGGGGACACGCGATGCGCTCACTTATCAAGCTGCGATCGAGCGGTTCGCGGATTTGCTGCTCAAGCATCGGCCGCCGCACGGACGGACGCTGATCTATGCCTGCGGGCAGATCGACTACTTCACGATCTTTGCGTTTCAAGAAGTCTTTCGGTTGTTGGGCATCCGCAACCTGGCCGGGAATGCTGAGCACTGTCTCAACGCCGGTGCCGTGCATAACGAGCTTCTGACCGGGCAAGAGGGACCGTTTCTGACCATTGACCAGGGACTCAACGGACCGAATCGGTTTTACTTGCTAAATGGTTGGAACGGTTTGATCTCGCATCCTCCGGTGTTTGGTGAGCTCTACAAGCGGCCCCATCTGACGGGCTACCTGATCGAAGTGATCGAGTCGGAAACGGCTCGTGCGTTTGTCAAACGCTGCGGTGAAGAACGACTGTTGCTGGTGCGACCGGGGTCCGATCCGCATCTCGCCTTGGCCGTTGCTCACGAGGTGTTGACCCAGTTTCCATGGGCCATCGAGCAGCGGTTTCTCGATCGGTTCGCCGATCGCGAGTCGTTCGATCGCTACCGCGCATTGGCGGCGTCCGAGACATTCGATCCCGCGCGCACGGCCGAGCGGATCGCTCCGGAACCGGCATTGGCCGAGCGGTTGTTGAACGGGATTCGGGACATCGCCGCGCAGCTCGTGCGGCCGGAGGTGGTGCCGATCAACATTCCGTCGGTCGGGTTGTCGCAGACGAAAGGGGTCGTCGCGCATTGCTTGTGGGGCAGCCTGCTGGCGATGCTCGGAAAGTATGGACTGAACGCGGACGGGACTCCGGCCGGAGGGACGGTTCGCATTCCTGGTCAGATCAATGCGCAGACCGAAGTGCAAGGACTCTCACGCAATTACTTCATGGGCCGAGTGAAGTTCACACCGGAGAACGTTGCCGAGGTCGCACGGCGGATGGACTTGCCGGAGGACGCCTATCAAGTCGCCGCCACCGATACGCCACGAGCGGCGCTCGACTACTCCGATCCGTCGGACGTTCCCGAACTCTTCGTCTGTTTCGGAACGCAGTTTGAAAGCAACATGCTCGGCCGAGTGCGCTGGATCGACAAGCTCAAAGCCGCGAACACGAAGCTGGTGGTCGTGGACCCGATCCCCGATCCGTTTACGGTCGAGAATGCCGAGTTAATTATCCCGTCCCCTCCGCATGTGGCCGCTGCCAAGCTCTATCAAAACGGTGAGTGGCGACTGAGCTTGTCGTCTCCTCAGAAACAACGAACTCCCGAAACGCGAACGGACGCCACCATCGTGTATGACGTGATGGCCGAGATCTCGCAGCGACTGCGACACGATGCCGACTTGCGGCACCAGTGGCCCGAACTGGGTCGCTTGTCCGACTCCGGTTATTTGCAACAGCGATTCGAACCTGCCGAATCGGGTGGCGGTCTCGATCGGTTGGATGGTGAGGTCAGTCGGCCGCAGTTGTGGGCGCGGATTCAAGACTATATGACCGGCTCGAACTCGACGGGCGACTTCGGTCCGTTGTACTGTCGGCCAGAGCATGCCAACGGGCAGCCCATCACTTGGGACGATCTGATTCAGCAGGGGGAGATCATCTACGGCGGCGTCGGCACGACGCGCTATCGGCTGGACTATGACAACCCTGCGCATGTGCCGTTCCGCGACATTTGGCGGCGTCCCGGTCGGTTCAAATTCTTTGTCCCGACCGAGTCGGATTTGTCACTCGCCGAGGGAATCATTCTGGACTCAGGACGTTCCACGTTGAGCGAGGACAAGAAACGAATTCACTTCGCGGTGGCGACATTCAACTCGGGCAAGGCGACCACCGGCGTCGATCTGCCGGACGAGAATCCGTTGTATGTCTCGCTGAGCCTTGCCGCCGAACTCGGTCTGAGCGCGGGCGATCACGTGCGTGTGACCGGCGTCGACACTCAAGCCTCGCTCGTGCTGCCGGTCATTCCGACATCGCGAGTGCGTGGCCGAACTCTCTACATCAGCTTCCACAAGTGCAAAGCCGAGATCGAGCAGGGACGCTACTTGAACGACCTGACGTCGCATCTCGGCCGCTGTCCGTACACAGCCCAGTCGAATTTCAAACTGACCCAAGTGACGTTGGAGAAGGTGACATGATTCACTTGCCGGACAAGCACCGCATTCTCGTTGTTGATGACGAACCGGATGTCTTCACGCTGACTCGGCTGAGCCTGCGTCAGGTGCAGTATCGTGGACGCGGCGTCGAGCTGGTCTCGGCAATCAGCGGCGCGGCCTGCGTTGAATCTCTGCGCAAACATCCAGAGACGTCGGTGATCTTGCTCGACGTCGTGATGGAATCGGAGCACGCGGGGCTCGACGCCTGCCGCGCGATCCGTGAGCAGCTCAACAACAAATTGGTCCGCATCTTGTTGAGGACCGGGCAGCCGGGAACGGCTCCTGAGAAACAAGCGATCGACGAGTACGACATCGACGGCTACTTGCTCAAGACCGAACTGACCACCACTCGGCTATACGCGGCGGTTCGCACTGCGCTGAAGGCTCACGAAGAACTGGTGGAGCTGGAACGGCATCGCACCTTGCTGCGGTACGTGTTGGACTGCGCAACTGAGGTCCATTCGTTTGACGGCATCGAACTGGCTTTGCGAAAGACGCTTGCCGCAGCGGCCGACCTGACCGAGGCCGCATTGACCGTGTTGTCGCTGGAGACATTTGAAAGTCACGGTGATCCGCTGCGGTTCTTGTTGCACTCGAGTCCGAGCGGCGTGGACGAAGCGGCCGCGCAGGCAATCGCGCAGCGAGTACAGTCTGATCCGCAGGCTCAGTCGGCTTTGCAAACGACGCGCTGGGCCGACGGACTGTTGATTCCGCTGCGACTACACCGCGAGCTAGGTCACGGTTGGATCTACGTGCAAGGGGGCCGAGTCGATCACATCGTCGAGCAAGTCTTGCCCTTTCTTGCCGCTCATGCCGCCAATGCCTTGTACGCGGTCGTCGCGCAGCGCCTGCTCGAAGACCGCGAGGAACCGTTCTACTCGTCGATCGGTGTGTGAGAACCTGGAGTGCTGCGGCTCGACGCAGCCCTCCATTCAGTTGGAATGAAGACCGTTGATCGCCAAGAACGGGGCTGTTGCTCAGCCGGGTGTCGTGGGAACCGTTTTTGGAGTTTGAGTTTCGCTGTTTCAATTTTATGGAGGGCGGTGTCGAGCCACCGCACTCCAGGGTAAACAACAATGACTGAACGATCTCAGGCACGCCTGGCGCTGATCATGACGACGCTGGCGTTCGGCGTCTGTTTTGCCGCGTGGTTGCTGTATGGCGTGCTGCTGACCTATGTGGTCAGTGAGCAACTCTTCGCGTTCACTCGCTCGGAGCTGGGCTGGTTGCTGGGCATCCCCGTACTGACCGGGTCGCTGTTTCGTCTGCCGGTGGGGGTCTTGGCCGATCGCTTTGGTGGGCGAGTCGTGATGGCGGGTCTGATGTTGCTCGCGGCGGTGCCGATGTACTGCGTCTCGATGGCCAATGGATTCTGGGGATTCGTGATCGCCGGTCTGGGATTTGGAATGGTCGGAGCGAGTTTTGCCGCCGGAGTGGCTTACGTCTCGGCGTGGTATCCCCCTTCGCGGATCGGCACGGCGTTGGGGATCTTCGGCACGGGAAACGTCGGTGCTGCCGTTACCGGAAGTTTTGGCCCGCTGCTGTTGCAGTGGCTGACCGAACGGGGTAGTCAGCCTGAAAGTTGGCGAACGTTGCCCAAGTTGTACGCGGCCATGCTGGTGCTCACCGCGATCGTGTTTGCATTGATGGTCCGCACTCGCACGCCGAACGCAACCTCCTCGCTGACGTTGCGGCAACGACTGGCTCCGTTGCGAAGCATTCGCGTGTGGCGGTTCGGCTTCTATTACTTTTTGCTGTTCGGTGGGTTTGTGGCTCTGACGCAGTGGCTGATTCCGTACTACGTCAATGTCTATCAATCGTCGGTGGTATCCGCAGGTTTGCTGACGTCGTTCTTCAGCGTCCCCTCCAGTTTGATCCGTGCGTTGGGAGGCTGGATGTCCGACCGTTGGGGAGCTCGCACGATGATGTATTGGGTGTTGACCATCACCGCGATCGGCTGCGGTCTGTTGTCGGTGCCGCGTCTGTCGATTGAAACTCCGGGCGAAGGGGTCATGGCCACTGCGGCCGGAACCGTGAACCGTGTCACGGACGAGGTCATCGTCATCGACAAGCAGGAGTATCCATTGCGTCCGCGTCCGACCGATGACCCGGCCGCCAGCAAGGATGCCTTTCTCCCTCTGCCGGTGATGCGGCAATGGCATGCGCCGGTCGTCGAACCTGGGCAGAAGGTACAGCGGCGGCAATTGTTGGCTCGCGGTGTGACGCACATTTTCTTTCAGGCCAACGTCACGATCTTCACCGTGTTGCTGTTCGTCGTCGGCACGGCAATGGGCATTGGCATGGCGGCGGTCTTCAAGCACATTCCCGCGTACTTTCCCAACGCCGTCGGGATGACCGGCGGCATCGTGGGAGTGATCGGCGGGCTGGGAGGCATGGTTTGCCCGATCTTGTTTGGCTATCTCCTCAACCTGTCCGGCCTGTGGACGTCGTGCTGGATATTTCTCGGAATCACGTCCGTTGCATGCTTGGTGTGGATGCACTTGGTGGTTCAACGGATGTTGGCCGAGCAATCGCCAGAACTCGCACAGCGCATCGATCGGTAAACCACCAGAGAATGTCAGTGGCAAATGCGGAATCCGTTAGCCCCTGCCGTCATTGAGGACGGTTGGAAACCAGAATTCCTGAAGCTGGTGTTGCTACCGGTGACGTACTGAATCCGATACGTGCCGACGCATCATTCAAGCGAATCTGAGGCTAAAGCAAGGAGTTGTCAGTCCTATAGGGCACTTGAATCAGCCCGCGTATCCGTGAGGTGCTCACGCGAGGAATCGTAAATCGGCTTTCCAACCCGCACGTCCGTGTTCGGTCCAACCACGTGCGGGCTTCTTCTTCCGAAAGCCCAGCCAGCAGCATGGAGTCCGCCAAGCACTGGTATTCCTGCCGCAGATTCGAGTTGAACGTCAACGGGTCATCGGACCCAACGCAAACTCCGACCGGCGGAACATCGTGTTTGAGCGGACGGGGTGGACGTAGCCTCCACATCGGATGTCGGGTCAAGTCTTCCAAGTCGCCAATCAACAAATTGGAGGTTGGATTGATCTCGACGACGATGCCACGTGCTCCGAGTTTTTTCCTCAGTTGTGCTTGCAGATGGGCCAACGCACGCCGTTCGACAGCCGGCTCGACCCACACGATCTCCCGTCCGGCGTTAAACAACTCGTGGCAAGTGAGCCATTGATACAGCAAGCGGTAGCGGCGTTGATCGTTGTCTCTTGGTCCGAGTGGTGGACCATTCGGAAAACCGACGTCCCTTAACCTGTCCCTGGTCCAAAGATCCTTCGACAGCGTTTCAAGTTCCACGGGTTCGACCCGTTCTCGAAACATCCATTTCGAAAGTATCGATAGTTGATATTCAATCATCTGCAGGCGACCTTTGACTGGCACATCGCCCGATCGGCTGTACCAGGACCATTCCCAAACGAGATCCCACATTCGATCCTCTCGGGACATAGCCAATCGGCCGGCTCGGCGCGACCACTCATGGGGATTCACCCCGAGTGAGACACCATGTCCAATCCGGTCTCCTTCGCGTAATCGAAGTTGCTCGAAGGCCTCATCAACCAATCGCAGTCCCGTCAGCAAATGGACAAAGTCTTCGCCCGCATGAATCGTCGTTCGCAGTGGCGACAGGACACATCCCAAACGGCTGCGGGCAAACGCCGCCGCGCCATTGGCCGCCTCCCGCACATACTCCAGCAAGGGGGCGAACACCCAGCTCGGAACCCCCAGTTCGTCCGTGCAAACATCGAGACCGCGGACGACCTGCAACGACAAAGGATAAGTCCCCAGCAGTCGGGCCAGCGCCAACGCTTCCAGCTTCTTTTGGTTGTAGAAGCTGGCGTATCGGTAGCCAGTCGGATTGCCTCCCTTCTGGCCGCCGATGAACTGCGGATCGGCATGACTCTGTTGCCAGAAGGCTTTTGGCTGTCCCGACAACGCGCCGCCACCGCGATCTTTCGTGAAGTGAAAGATGATGCCGAATTCCAATGGCAGACGGCGTTGAGAAGACGGCTCGCTCGATGGCTTCCCGCTCTCGGCAATCAAACTGAGATGCTCTTGTTCGAGGCTGGCCACGAACTTGGTCAGACTTTCGTTCTTGGTCAGACTTTCGTTGTCAGCCCAGGGCGACGTGCGGACTTCGAGCGACCGCAAACCGTGGCCGTGTCCGCAGACCTGCGCGGCCGCCTGAAATTGCATCCGCGCTAAGAACGGATTCCGAGCCGGCCGCAACCGCCCGTAGAAGCGGACAAACCACTGCAATCCCGGTGTCATGGGACGCTGGACGGCGTGTCGGTAGAACAGGGTCCGAACACGAATCACCTGCCAAAACAATTTCTCAAACCAGGCATCCGTCCGCTTCTGATTCGCAAGCTCGTTCAAGTGTGCCAAACCGAGTCGGACGAAACGGACTTCGGGCGTCGGTCGTCCGCTGTTGGTCTGCGGCAGCAGGTCGTGTATCGGATCGAGTTCCTGAATCCGCTCGATCGGTCGCCACCAACCGTTGCGTTTGAGCCCGGCCAATTGGGAATACAGGGCCTGACAAACTTCAAAGCTGATGCTCGCCATCGCCATCTGTCCGGAGCGCAATTCGATCAGTTCAGCCAACAACGTTTGATAGGCCGCAGTGACACCGGTCTTCGCAAGCCGAGCGGGCAAGTCCAAACGGAGAAACGTGGCGAAGTCGCCGCGCTGGCGTCCCCAGCCCAAGTAGGCGGCAAGCACATACCGCGCGATTGCC
>CAMDDX010000339.1 GCA_945893075.1 Planctomyces sp. SH-PL62
GAGCGGGGCGGCGTCAGCCCCCCGGTCCAGCGACGAACGCACCGGGGGGCTGACGCCGCCCCGCTCGCCAAATTGTTTCGCTCGAACCCTGCGGTTCGTTCATCGTGAGCCGCGCGTCAACTTGATGAGAAGGTCGTGACATGTCGAATTCAGACAAGCCTGATGTCCGTCTGCTGCGAAGCGAAAAACTCGCTGAGTCGCCGTTCCCCGCGTCCCGCACTGCGGACTTTCGGATTCACTTTCATCCGGCGGCGCATGGCCGAGCGGTTGCTCACGCGAAGGAAGACAAGTCGGTCGAGATTTGCGGAGTGCTCGTCGGCGACTGGGGACAGGATGCCGACGGCCCGTTCGCGCGGATCACCGAGATCATTCGTTGCGACAGCGCGACGAAGAAATTCGCCGAGGTCACATTCACACACGAGTCGTGGACTCAGATCAATCGCGAGATGGACACGAAGTTTACGAACCTGCGAATCGTCGGCTGGTATCACTCGCACCCGGACTTCGGCATTTTTCTGTCCGACCGCGATGTCTTCATTCAGGAGAACTTTTTCAGCGGGCCGGGACAGCTCGCGTTCGTCGTCGATCCGGTGCGCGATGCGGAAGGTGTGTTCGAGTGGCACGACGGCAAACCGGTGTTGTCGTCGCATTATTGGATCGGTGGGCGCATCTCCGGGGGCGAAGCGACCGCTCGTGGCGGCGGGCAAGTCGGCGGGCCGGAGGCACCTCGTGGGCCGGGGAGTTCCGGCAGTGCGGCAATGCCCGGCAATTCGTCGCCGGTCGAGAGCGGCGTACCGCGCGGCGGAACTCTGATAACGCTCGCGTTGTGCCTGATGTTTTTCCTGGTCGGATACCTGCTGTCTGGTCGGCGGTCCTCTCCGTGGGAAGACGCGCGGATCATCGAAGGGGTCGCGGCGCACCTTCGCCAGTGGAAGGGGACGGAATCTCAACATCGACTGGAAGATCTCCAAAAACTCGTCGCCGTCTTGTCGATCGAAATCGGCAAGCTGTCGGAAGACCATGTCAAACTCTCCGGAGACAAAGCCAAGGAGTTGACCAAAGAGTGGTCGATTATCCGCCAAGCTCTGAACGAATGCCGCACGCTGCTGGCTCAATTGGAGGAGCGATACGCGATCAGTCCCGAAGATGGTTCCATTCTTCGCGAAGAGATTCGCCGTCTGGCACGGGCACTGGCCGACGACGAAGTCGCGCGTGCGGAGGCTCGCAAGTCGGCGAAAACAACGCCGGAGGACAAATCGCCGTCGTCTGAGAGTTCAGAGAAAGAACCACCGCAGAGTCCGCAAAAAGCCAAGCCGGACGACACTCCGAAAAAGTCCTCAGAAAAGTCGCGGGAGCCGTGACGCGGCGAACGCAGTTTGTTGGAATGCCCGCCTGTTGCCAAATGACCAATTTCCAGAACCCAATGTCCAATGAATGACCAATGACCAAATCCCAATGAACCGCGAACCGGATTCCACGAAGCCACGTTCCAGAGACGTTTCCGTCTTGGTCATTGGAGCTTGGGATTTCATTGGTCATTGAAGCCTGGACATTGGACATTCCTAACACGCGCAACACACAGGTTTCGGACAAAGACTCAAAGGAGTTCGCCGTGTCACAGGATGCCCCGCTGCGGATCGACGCGAAAGAGCTGTTCTCCGCAAAGGTGGAAGACTACCTGGAGGTGCAGTCGGCCTTGCAGCGCGGTGCGGAAGAGGTCGAACCGCAGTCGTGGATCGTCCGCGTGATCTATTCGAGCTGGTTCTATCTCGCGATCTGTTCCGGTCTGGGTGCCTTCTGCGGCTGGGCGATCTTGGAGCCGTTTTTTGAAGACCAGGCTCCTGACGAAGAATTTCAAGTCGCGGGGTTTCTCTTGTTTCCGACGACGGCCGCGTTCATCGGTCTGTTTTTGGGAGCGGCTGAAGGGATCATGTGCCGCAACGCGCGGCGAGCGGTCGTTTCAGGAGCCGTCGGATTGGGAGTCGGCTTTGCCGGAGGACTAATCTTGGTGTTTCCGGTCGGAATCCTGTTCGTGCTGATGCAAGTCGTCGCGCTCAGCGTTGGGAAGCCCCCGGCACCGGGGCAAATGCCAACGGGCCTCACGTTGCTGATCGTGATGATGGGCCGCGCCGCCGCCTGGGCGATCATCAGCATTCCAGCCGGGCTGGGCCAAGGCATCGCGCTGCGCGAGAAAAAAATTGTCTTCAACGGAATCCTGGGGGGTGCCTTGGGCGGACTGATCGGCGGGCTGCTGTTTGATCCGATCGCCCTCGTCTTCATCACGGCGGACGGACAAGCGATCGTCAGCCGCGCGATCGGATTAACGATTGTCGGGTTGATGGTCGGGCTGTTTGTCGGCTTGGTCGAAGGCTGGACGAAGACCGCCTGGCTGCTGATGCGCAAAGGACCGCTGGCCGGCAAGCAGTTCGTGCTGTTCAAGGACACCACCGTGCTCGGCAGTTCGCCGAAGGCCGAGATATATCTCTTCAAAGACGAAGCCATCGAACCGCGTCACGCGATCATCCACAACCGCGGCGGACGATTTGAATTGGAAGACTGCCAAACTCCGGACGGCACGTACGTCAACGGCATCCCGATCAAGAAACACCTGCTGCAAAACGGCGACCAGATTGTGATGGGCAAGACCGTGCTGGAATTCACGCTGCGAGAAGCGAAAGGGTGAAGTTCAAGTTGTGGCCGGTCTCCTGACCGAGCCACTTAGATTTGACCGAAGGTCTCCGTTCACTCGTGGAGACCTCCGGTCATCATGATGTGGCTCGGTCAGGAGACCGGCCACAACGGTCTCGTTACGTCGTCTCAGACTCAAAGTCCGTTTCCGTCATTTTTCATTCAGGAACTCTCACCATGTCGATCTCTGTGAAATGCGCCGACTGTGGCAAATCCTTGAAGGCTCCCGATGCGCTGGCTGGCAAGAAAGCCAAATGCCCCGATTGCGGAGCGACCGTGCCGATCCCCAAACCGACGGTCGATGCGGAAGAAGTCTACGACGAGCCCGCGGAATCCTACGAAGAGGAGTCTGACTCGCCCGCCGATGACACTGACGGACGCAAACCCTGTCCGATGTGTGGCGAGATGATCGCCTCTGCCGCGGCCAAGTGCCGCTACTGCGGTGAGGTCTTCGACGGTCGCGTGTCGAAAAGCGGTCGCCGCGGAAAAGGCAGAGCTGCCGAGTACGCCGGATTCTGGATGCGGTTCGCGGCGATGTTTATCGACGGCATCCTCCTGCAAGTCGTCTTGTTTCCGGCGTCATTGGTGATCAATCTCGCTTTCGGTGCCGGTGCCGCCGGCCCGCAACCTGGTGCCCCGCCCGATCCGAAAATTCTGATCGCCTTATTGGTAAACATGGTCATTTCGGTGGTTGTTCAATGGCTCTATTTCGCTCTTCAAGAATCCTCCGAGAAGCAGGCCACGGTGGGTAAGCGGGCGTTGAGCATTCGAGTGACCGATCTCAAGGGGAAACGACTTTCCTTCGGGCACGCCACCGGACGGCACTTCGGAAAAATCATCTCCGGCATGATCTGTGGAATCGGCTACTTCATGGCGGGCTTCACGGAAAAGAAACAGGCTCTCCACGACTCGATGGCGGGCACCTTGGTCGTGAGGGATTAACGAGCAAACTGAATGTGTAACGCGGCGAAGCCGTAGGAACGTAGGCGAGTCGCTCCTGCGACTCGCATTCCGAATGTTGGTTGATTCCCAATATGACGATTCACTTTGATTGATCGCGTATCGGGAATCTCAGTCGCGGGAGCGACTGAGCTACGTACTTGGTCGCCGTTCCAAACTCATCAATTCGCGTGAGAAAACCACAAATTCACCGATAACTCTTTAACAACCCAAAGTCTCAGCGAGGATGACCTGAAATGCCGATCTCCGTGAAATGCTCCGACTGTGGTAAGTCTTTGAAAGCTCCCGACTCGCTGGCCGGCAAGAAGGCCAAGTGCCCGGACTGCGGAGCCATTGTGCCGATCCCCAAGGCCGCGCTGGATGCCGAAGAGATGGGTGATGAACCAGTCTCCAAGCCGAAGCCGAAGGCCAAGAAGAAGCCGGCTGAAGATGAAGAAGACTCGATGTTCGACGACATCGCGGACGACGAGGCCAATGCTCCCGTTGACGAGAGCGCCAAGCGTAAACCCTGTCCCATGTGCGGTGAGTTGATCGCCAAGACCGCCGCCAAGTGCCGCTACTGCGGCGAAGTCCTCGACCCCGCGCTGCGCAAACGCGCCAAGAAAAAAGGCAGCTCGTCGTCGTCCGAAGATGAGCTGACCGGCGTTGATATTGCCTTGTGCGTGCTCTGCGGCGGCATCGCCTGCATTGTCGGCATCGTGGCTTTGTGCCGCGGTCAGACCAGCCGTGGCGGCAAGATGATTGGGATTTCCCTGGTCATGCAGTTCGTTTGGGCCGGCATCAACATGCTCATCCAGCAGATGGCTAAGAACTGAAGCCGATGTCGCAACGCATCATCACCTGCGAGTGCGGAGCCAACGTGCGGTTGCCCAAAGACTCGGCCAACCGCGCGTTCCGTTGTCCGGCTTGCAAGACCGCGCTGGCGCTGACCGTCGATGCGAAGATTCTCTCCGCACGGCAACTGCGAGCGGGCGATGCCGGCGCGACCTGCCCGATCTGCCAGACCGTCATCGCCGCCGAGGAGTTCCTCGTCACTTGCCCGCAGTGCGACCAGATCCATCATCGCGAGTGCTGGTCCGAGATCGGTGGCTGCGGCACCTACGGCTGCGAGCAGGCTCCCGCGCTCGACAAGTCCGCAGCGACCGCCACCGCTCCGCTGACCGCCTGGGGCGACAACAAGAAATGCCCGATGTGTGGCGAGCAAATCAAATCCATCGCTCTCCGCTGCCGCTACTGCAACACCGACTTCGACACCGCCGATCCGCTGTCGCTGAAAGACCTGCATCGCCAATCCGAGCGAGACCAGTCGCTGAAGAAACTCCAGCAATCGACGGTGACCATCTTCGTCGTCAGCATTATTGGCTGCGTCGCCCCGATCATCGGCTTGGTGGGACTGGCCTATTTCCTTCCCAAGCGCGAACAACTCGCCCGTTGCGGTCCGCTGTATCAAGTCATGGCCGTGGCATCGTTAATCTTGTCGGCAATCTATACCGTGTTGCTGGTGGTCTTCGCCCTGTTCGAGTCCTCGTGATGCACCCCTAGACGAATCCCATGCCCACACCCACACGACGCTTTGCTGGACTGCGTGAAACCGGCACCCTTTGTCCGCATTGTCAGACCGAACTCCACACCGGCGAAGACACCGCCGTCTGTGCCGAGTGCGGTTCCTCACAACATTGGCATTGCTGGCAGACGTCGGGTGGTTGCGGTTCTTACGAATGCTCGACCGGCCGCCGCCCCGAACCACGCAACGGCGACGTGTTGCGCGTCTCGTTCGATGATCTCGAACAGGCGCGGCCGTTGCCGGTCAGCCGGCCGACGTTCGCGGTTGGCCCGATCCCGATCTCGCTGCGGCTTGATAACGATCAGGATGACTCGACCCCGCGAACTTGGAACAAGGTGGCGATTGCCGCGCTGATCCTGTCCCTGCTCGGCGCTCCGTTCTTCGGAGTCCCGGGTTTGATCGGCATCGTGCTCGGTGCGATCGCGCTGGCGAAGCACACTCGCAAACAGAAAGGAATCGGAGTGGCAATCTCCGGTTTGCTGCTGGG
Organism: Planctomyces sp. SH-PL62; assembly: GCA_945893075.1. GTDB lineage: Bacteria > Planctomycetota > Planctomycetia > Planctomycetales > Planctomycetaceae > SXKJ01. Next base: position 5,700 of record CAMDDX010000339.1, read on the forward strand.
CATCGCCGACTGCATTGGTTGGATCATCCTGCTCGCGATTTATTTTGACGCTGGGTCGGGTTTGGCGGTTCGCTTGGATGACTTCGAGCCGGACCCAGCCGCGTTCAAGCAGCTTCCGCCACATATCTCGCGGGCGATGGCCGCCAACGTGCTGGTCCATTCCGCCGCCGAATGGAGCCGTCTGCGCGGCGAAGGTCTCGGCTCCGGCGTCGTGCTGCGCATCAAAGACGCAACCGCACTGATCGTCACGAACCGTCACGTCGTCGATCCCACGTTCGCCGAGAACAACCAACCCGATGTTCCCTCGCTCGACAAAATGGCCAAGCTCGAAGTCAAACTGCTGGGCCAAGCCGCGCGTCCTGCCTCGATCGTCTGGGTCGCGTCCGGCGGCATTGATCTGGCCTTGATCCGCGTCGCCGTCACCGCCCTCGAACCGCAAGCCGCCGAATGGGACGACGTCCCCACTCTGACCATCGGCGACGATGTCTTCGCCGTCGGCAATCCGCACGGCCTCGGCTGGACGCTGACGCGCGGTTCACTCTCGCAAATGCGGCTGAATGATTTCAGCGGTCACGCCACGAGAATCATTCAGACCAGCGCCGCCATCAACCCCGGCAACAGCGGCGGAGGACTCTACGACAAAGCCGGCAAGCTGATCGGTATCAACACCTGGACCAAAGACAAACGCATGGCCGAGGGACTCAGCTTCGCCATCACGTTCACCACGCTGTTGGATCTCGCCCCCGCCGAACACGAGTTGAAAGTGAAATAACCTTGGAGTGCGGTGGCTCGACACCGCCCTCCATCAATCGCGGGATCCGACTCGAAATGACCGGACGACTTTCGCCGTCATCTGCGACGGCGTCGTTAGTCACGATCAAGTCGCTCGTTCAACGACGTTTGATCCCGCAAGCAATGGAGGGCTGCGTCGAGCCGCAGTACTCCAGGGTTAGCGCTGCGTCTCCAGGAACGCGATCACATCTCGCAGTTCTTGCAGCGTCATCCGTTCGGCGAGCTTGTCCGGCATGACTGATGTCTTCTGTGGAACGCGCGCGGCGATGTCGATGGTCTTGATCTCGGTCAGCTTGCCCTCGGCGTCGCCGACGATGGTTTTGCCTTCGTTCTCATGGACGAGCATGCCGGTGAGGACTTTGCCGGAGTGCAGCTCGAAGGTCCACGAGACAAACTGCGGAGCAATCTCGCGGCTCGGTTCGAGGATCGACTGAATCAGTTGGATGCGGTTCATCGTCCCAACCGCGCGCGACAGATCGGGACCGACTCGGCCACCACGGCCATCGACGATGTGGCACTTGAAGCAGCCGGCACCGTTCGGATTGAAGAAGACTCGTCGTCCAGCGGCCGGATCGACATCGCGGCCACGGTTCAGTTGAGCCATCCACTCCTGTCGGTCTTTCGGTTTCGCCGACGTCGTGAGCTTGATCGACTGCGGCGGATCGAGCTTCGCTTCAGCAAACGCCAGCGCGATTTGATTGGACAGTTCGGTGCCGATGGCTCCGTCTTCCAAACGGACGATCGTCTTGGCGATGTCCAACAGACCGTCGCGCAATTCCGGGTCGTCAGCGATCAGCGATCGCGCGGCACGCAGCGCTTCGAGGCGCAGCGGGACGAGGCTGTTGTTGTTCAAGAACGTGCGCAGCAGTTTGCGAGTCGGTCCACCGACCGGTTCGCTCTTCGCGACCGCAGCCAAGCCGACGAGGGCTTCGGCCCGCAACGTGGCAGACGCTGCTAGCGTCTGCTTGTCGGCATTGCCGACGCTAGCAGCGTCGGCCACGGCGCGGAGCAACGGCCCGGCGATCTCCGACTTCGCACCTTGCAATGTCCGCACGGTTTCCAAACGCAAGGCTTCGTTGTCTGACTTCAGCAGGCTGGCGAACAACGGCGCGTCGAGCGACTTGTCGGTGGGGGACACGAGTCGCAGGGCTTATGCTCGGACGGCGGGGGAGCGTTTTTCGTCTTTGAGCAGCGGGACGACGTATTGTTCGGCCGGCGTCTTGTCGAAGTCTTCGGGCTTCTTGCCGTCGAGCATCTCCAGCGCGGCAATCGTCGCGAGGAACAACTCGGTCGTCAGGCCCTGGCTGTCAAACATCGCGGCGACGCGCGGCTGGAGGTCCGTCAATTTCTCCTCGGCCACCCACTGCACCGCCAGCCGCCGCACGTCCGGGTCGTGGTCCGAGAGCGCGACTCGCAGCAAACGGTCTTCC
>CAMDDX010000340.1 GCA_945893075.1 Planctomyces sp. SH-PL62
GAACAACTCCGGCATCGTCAGATAGCAGTGCAGGAACAACAGCGCGACAACGACCTCGGCTGCGTAGACGAACGCCTGCGGAGTGAAGAACGACGAGGATTTCAACTCTGAGATTTCAAATTTGAAATTTGAAATCTGAGATTTGAAAATTGAAATTTCCGTTTTGCCTTCCGTCAGCGCCATCGTCAACAACGCGACTGCCAAACCAACGAGTGCCGCCGCAACCAGCGCAATCTGCAATCCGGTCACCGGAGACCCCTTGACCGGATCAAACCACCAAGCCTCCAGAATCAATACGGCCATCAGCACCGCGATGGCCGCAACGCCCACATCGCGAGCAGCTCGTTGCACCGCAACGAGCCAATCGCTGTCGGCTCGAATCACCCTCACCAATCCGACGCCGTACACGAAAGCGGTCACAGCAAACGCTTCGACCGCTCGGATCGACCGTTGCAACCAAAAGTAAGAGTCGGCTTGCGGCTGCGGTTCCATCCACGCCCACAGAAACTCCAGAACGCTGATCGCCACCAACCCTAATGTGAGTTGCTGAAACTCGGCACGCCGACGAGTCCTCGTCAATCCGGCGACACCCGGCACCAACAGTGCGCTGATCATCGAACTCCACAGGCGGAGAGAACGGGGAGCAAAGGTCAAAACGCTCAGCACATTCAACACGCAGACCAAGAGCACCCAAGCCAGTTGAAAATCAGGAAGCGACCCTTCGGCCGAGTCACGTCGTTGCTGCCAGCAATCGCGCAGGGAATGTGATTTCGCAGAACTTCGATCTAGCCACTCACTCAAAACCCACCAGGCCGCACCGACGATCACGACTTCTGCCGCGGTCAGCCCTGTCGCCCACACATACCAGCGTTGTCCGAACGGCAACTCCAGCGACCCCATCACCAGCAATAACATCAGCCAAACACAGCCGCACAATCCCAGCCCCGGAACAGTCCCCTTTGCGAAGCGATCCCAGCACGACACCACGAACGGCGATGTGACCGCCAACAGCATGACCCAGCCGCCAACATCGCTGATGCTCCAACTCAGGCCGTGTGCATCGTCAACGCGAGAAGTCAGCTCGACGGACTGCTCCCAAAGTCCGACCACTGCAAAGATCAGCGCGACAACCAATGCCGTTCCAGCCGCGGCATGAGTCGTGGCTGATCCTGATCGCTCATCGAACCGACTGGCTCGGCGGTTCTGCCACCAGACTTCAACGACTTGCCATGCGCAGGCCGACAACCCCAACGCCGTCAAGCACGCTTCCCACCAATGGACGACTTGCCGTGCCGTGTGAGGTCTGAATCCGTCCCAATCACGAGTCCACGCCATCGCCGTCGCCAAGACCACACACGCTGTCGAGGCCGCCACTCGCCACTGCGACCGATGAACCCACGCCAACCCCGCCGCGCTCGCGGCGACAACCGCCACACAACTCGCCGGCCAAATGACCGACTGATGAAACCAGAATTCCCGAATCGCCAACAACACCACACCAATGCTCGCCGCATCCGACCACAACGACACGGCCGACTCTGTCTCCCGCTCCCCTTGGGAGAGGGCTGGGGTGAGAGGGCTAGAGGCGTTTGACTCTCCAATCGCCGAACTTGCCGACACGCATCTCGCAGCCGACCACCCGACCGCCAAGATCAACCAGCCAATTTCCCACACATGATACGGTTCCCACGCGGGTGAGCCTTCGCGCGTCAAAGATGCGGCCAGCAACGGCACCCAGGCCAGCGAAACCAAGCCCAGTGCATGCAACCGATTTGTTCGAGAACGTTCCACCAGCCACGCGGCGACAATTACGACGAGAAAACCCAGATGACCCACCGCCCCGCGAAACGGTGACAGCGCCGCGAGGCTCTCCGGGAGTCGCTGGCGAAGGAAAGAAGGTTGGTCGAACAAACGCAAGGCGGCGATCGCACTCACCAGCAACAAGCTGCCCCAACTCCAGAGTTGATGCCACAACCAGGGAGTGGACTTCGAGGCATCGAGTCGCCGGTCAAAACAGGACGGAGCCATCGGTTCGACAGACTCACGCCGCCAGAACCACAACAGCGAGAAGGTTCCCAATCCCAACACGCTCCATTGCAGCAACCGCACGAGTGCGGCGACATCGCCGCCACTCGGCTGCTGGTAGAACATCATCAACCCAATCAGAGCGAACCCCAACACCCAGGCGTGAGATGCTCCGAACATCACCGTCGAAGATCGTTGCCGAGCCGCTTGCCAAGTCAGCAAAATCGTCCATGCGACCATCGGCAGGATGCAGACGAATGCTGTGCCGACCTCGCCCAATCGCAGACCGACTTCGGTCGCAAGCGGCCGAGCGTGCATCAACCACGCTTCGCACTCCAACCGCATCAACACGGTAGCAGGCAACAAGCAGAGCCAGATGGCTATCCCCGTGGCCGAAGCCGCGAGCGCCTGGCGATCCCGCAAACTAACCCGAAGCGTCAGCGAGGGCGAACGCTCCAAAACGCTTCCAATGAAGAGTCCCTTGAGGCGTTCGCCCTCGCTGACGCTTCGGGTTAGTTTCTCGCCCAACCATCCTCCGACCATCACGAACGCCGTGAGTCCGGTCAGCGACCACAGCAAACCAGTGACGATGTCATTATCCACGTTGCGATGCGCGGCGATTTGGTCTCGCCACACATTGGCTTGGAGCACCGCTGCCCAGCTCACGACGATCAGACCTGCGATCGGCAGCCAACGACGTCGCTCCAGCAACATGACTATCAACACACTCGCGCTCGCCGCGACCGGCCACCATGCGGTCGCTCCGAAAAACAACTCGCGCGAGCGCGGCCATATCTTCCACAAGCTCGCATGATGCGCGCCGCTCCAAACGACATCCGGCCAGAGAAACATCACGAACGCCAACAGCAACGAGAGCAATTCGGACAGCCACGGAACGCGGACCTGAGTCGGCATGCTCGGACACCACCGGCGAAACCAACTCCGAGTCACTTCCTCGACGGACCAACATACCGCGCCCCAACCGAACAGAAATGCGATCACTCGGTCCCAGCGCCACGACAGAATGAAACTCAACCGGCTGATCTCAAATCCGAGCGCCGGCCACAGTCCAAACCAAGTCTGTCCCGCGAACAGAACCACGACCGACGGCAACAACACACGATCAAGTTTCCAATCACTGCACCTCGCCAGCACGGCCCAGCGTCCGCCGAAGCGTCGCCACAAGACCCACGGCACGCAGGCCACCGCCAGCCCCGCCATCTGCCAGTGCCCGTGTCGCACATCCCAGAACGCGGACACATCGTTGCCGTACGCGAGCCACCAGTCTTCGTGCTGAGCGAACGACGCGATTCCCAGCACAGCCGCGATGAACGCGACTGCTTGGCTCAACGAAAACAGATTTCGCGATTGCCACAGTTGCGCCTGACCGAGACACAGCGCGGCGACCCAGCCGAGATAAATCGCATGCGGCCCGAAGTCGCCCCAAACTTTCCACGGCAACACGAACAAGGCCACGACGGTGGCTCGGCCGCTGGCAGCGGACCACGGTGTCACGAACCGGTTGCGGTATTTGCCAACGATCGCGCAACCCAGTGACCACGTCGCGAACGACAACAGCGCCACCACGATCGGCCGACTCGGTAACCAGCCCGCGCCATCGAGCCACTCGCGCACGTGCGTGTTCCAGCCGAGTGCGTGCAGGAAGACCGCCAACCACACGACGGCTCCGGCCCACGCGATCTCGATCCGGTTGAGCCGCTCATTCGCAACCATCCCGGCGGTGCCGAACAGCACGAACACGAGCGTCGGCAGCGAGCGGTCGATGCTCGGCTGCACGACGTGTGGCCAAAATCCGGCATACCCCGCGATCCCCAAACTGAGCACCGCCATGCCCGCCGCTGCCGCGAGATACACAAGCGATGCGCTGGCGAGCGGGGTGGCGTCAGCCCCCCGGTCCTGCGGCGAATGCACCGGGGGGCTGACGCCGCCCCGCTCGCCTGTCTCAGTCGGTAAGAATCGCGCGACGAATGCCGTCAACAGCGACATCAGCGACACGACGACTCCGCTGCGGCCGAGCAGAATCGTCGCGATCAAATTCCGGTCTTCAGAAACTCCCGCGCCGCCGATCGCTTGACCAAACCGATGAAACGCAATCAATCCTGCCAGAGCGAGGCTCGCCAACGCCGGGACGTGCAGCGGAGCTAGGCCAGTGGCGAATCCGAACCAACTCAGCGCGACGAAGTTCACGACACCGACCGCGATCAATCGTTCCGGGTCCGGCCACGCCAGCACAACAGCGACGACCATCAGCATTGCGCCGATCAAGGTGACGGCGGTTGCGGCAATGTCGTAGCCACGTTCGCCAGAACGTGGGTGATCGGAGCGCGTTTCTCCCACGTTCTGGCGAACGTGGCTACGCCGGCTTCTCGGCAGCAATCGTCCCGCCACGCCCACGATCATCGCGGCCGCGAGACTCACGCACGGCGACAAGCGGCTTAGCGTGTCGAGGACCGCCTGCGACTTCCACAACAACAAGCTGAGCGCCACCGCCAGCGAAAAGAACGCGATCCCCAATAAGCGATACAAACTCTCGACTCGGCGCGGCGGCAATCGTCGCCACCTCGCGGCGAAGTGCGACGTGCCGAGCAACGCCACGACGTACGTCGCAAGCGGCAATGCGAACAAGCCGTTCAATTCAATCGTGCTTAACCCCGCCGCCGTCAATCGGCCGATGACCAACTGGCCGATCGCGCTGCCAAGTACCGCTAGTGATAACCACGTCGCTCCGAAGTGCATCAACTCACGGGTTCCGGACCAAGTAATCCAGCCATAAGCGGCGACGCCAATCACGACCGCAGTGACATACAGCGGATCGGACGCGGAACGTTGTTCGGAGAGCGCGATTGCCGCGAGAAAATTCAGCGGCACGAGCAGCAGCGCAATCGTCAGCAGACCGCGGCTGGTCGTCTTCAGCCGCCAATGCCGCAGTGTGTAGAGGCCGGCTCCGTGAATCGCCGCCGTGACCGCCAGAAAGCAGAGCGCGGGGAAATACGGAATCGCGTTTTTCAGCGTGGACCACAGACTGATCACCAAACCGACTGAGCTGCCGACGATCAACATCCCGGCCAGCAACTCGCCCCAGCGAATGTTCTTCTCTTCCAGAAACGCTTGCAGCCAATCAGTCCAGGTCGAGCGTTTGTGGGGCACGTTTTCAACGTGCCCGTCTTTCGCTGTCACGTTGGAAACGTGCCCCACGTCGGAACCGACCGGCTCGACGACGTCAGCCAATTCGAGCGTTGGCAGTTCCGCAGTGAGTGTCTCGGTGTCCGGCGGCTTGAGCTTGTTGGCCGCTTGGTCCAGGACCACTCGCACGGACTCGAACTGCTCCAGCGAGAGGACGTCTTCGGCGAGCAGTTGATCGAGCTGACGATGCAAGCTCTGCAACGTCGCCGTCGGCGAGCGTGGTTGCTCGGCGACCGGTTTGCCACACGTCGGGCAATTCTGAAACGTCGCCGCGCACCAAGCTCCGCAATGCGGACACGTTTTCTTTGCTGGGGTGATCGGAGCCACCGGAGGTGGCGGCTGATAAGGTTGCACAAGACTGCGGAGCAGGAAGTCAACGAACAACCAAATCCCGTGGCCCACCAGCGTGACCACGAGCAACAGAAACCCGAAGATGAGCATGACCTCCACGGGAGACTCCGCCGGTTTGCTTTCAGCCCCAAGGGGGCATAACTCGAAAGCCCAGGGCATCGCCCTGGGTGAGTCAAACGAGAGAGCATTCGCAGCCCTGAAGGGGCGCAACTTGCGCGGATGGTACGCAAGTTGCGCCCCGTTGGGGCTTGATCACCGCTTGTGTGAAGTCACCCAGGGCGTTGCCCTGGGCTTTCGAGTCAGTCCCCGTTGGGGCCAAGTCCGGAAGTTCGGTGAAAGCAACTTAATTTACGGCTCCAGCAAGTTGCACGGATACGGCGTGCGATCGACCTTCGGCAGCACTTTCGGCTTGTAGATTTCCACGTAAGCCTTCGCGAGCCGGTGTTGATCCAGTGCCTCCGGCGAACTCCAGCGTTCGACCAGGATGAAGACTTTCGAGTCGGTCTGCGACTGATACAGTTCAAAACGTTCGCAGCCAGGCTCCAGGCGTGAGAGCCGAGTTTGCTCCAACAGCAGCGAGCGGATTTCCGGGACGTCTTGTTCGTCTTTGACCGTGACGACCACGTTGTTGTAAGTCATGGCAAGCCTCGCAACGATTGGGGTGGGGATGACGCGAGGCAGAATAGTTTCGCCCAGGAACAGTCGCCAGCAGGTCCGTCATCGGGTGTGAATCGAACACGGATTTCACGGAGGACACGGATTGATCCGCGTCATCCGCGCGATCCGTGTTCCAGCCGGCCGAAGTCCAAGGGGAATCAACGATGTCACGCGAATCGCCGTTAGCACGTCATGGACGAGGCGCTCAAGCCGATCCGCCGAATCGGTTCGAGGCGATTCATGCCGAGCGGGATTGGGAACAACTCGCGGAAGGGGACTCGTCCGATGAGCGGCCCGTGAAGACGCAGTTTCTGGTGGATCGCTCGCGGTCGATCGTCAGCGAGAACGACAGCCCGGACATCCCATTCCGCTACAGCGTGAATCCGTACCGCGGCTGCGAGCACGGTTGCGTGTACTGCTACGCGCGGCCGACTCACGAGTATCTCGGCTTCAACGCCGGACTCGATTTCGAGAGCCGTATCATGGTCAAGGAACGCGCGCCGGAGTTGCTCCGCGATTGGCTGGCTCGCGATGCGTACGCGCCGGAGTGGATCGCCTTCTCCGGCGTGACCGATTGCTATCAACCCATCGAACGTCGCTTGGAACTGACTCGCCGCTGCCTGCAAGTCGCGGCCGAGTGCGGTCAGCCGATCGGCATCGTTACGAAGAACGCACTCGTCGCGCGAGACCTCGACGTGCTGCAACCGATGGCCGAACGCCGCACGGCGAAAGTCATGCTGAGCATCACGACGCTCGATGCCGAGTTGGCGCGCACGCTCGAACCGCGCACCAGTTCGCCGGATGCTCGGCTGCGAACGATTCGCGAGTTGTCAGCGGCCGGCGTCGAGACCGGCGTGATGATCGGCCCGGTGATCCCCGGTCTGAACGACAGCGAGATCCCGGCGATCCTGTCCGCCGCGAAAGAAGCCGGAGCTGTCGTGGCTCAATACATCCTGTTGCGATTGCCGCTGACCGTGCTGCCGATCTTCACCGATTGGCTGGCGAAAGCTCTGCCGTCGAAGAAGGACAAAATCGAATCGCTGATCCGGCAATGTCGTGATGGCAACATGAACGATTCGCAGTTCGGCTCGCGCCGCCGCGGCGAGGGGCCGATCGCCGAACAGATCGCTCAGACGTTTCGCGTCTTCGCCAAGAAATTCGGCCTCGATGAAACTCGGCCGCCGCTGGAGACGCGGTTCTTCAGGCATCCGACTCCGAGTTCTGGGCAGATGCGACTCTTTTAGAACGGGGAGGAATTTGACAGGAAGATTTGGGGCAGGAAGATGAAAGCCAAAGAAGGATGGAATCCGAGCGAACGATGAATTCCGTATTTCTTCATTTTCCTGTCCCAAATCTTCCTGTCCTCTTCAAGGCCCTCCGATGACATCACGCTCCGCCACGTTGCTGTTGTGCTTGATCACAGCCGCGATCGCCTGGAGTTCGGCAACGTACTTGGCGTTGACCGAATCATTCGGGCTGGCGGTGGGAGCGTTGATCGTCGTCGGCCTCACCGCGGCGGCCGGAGCGATTGGGGCTCGGCGTCGCATCAGCGACGTCGATCAGGAACTGGCGGTCGAGCGTGAAGCCATCAAAGCCGAGCGACAAGAACTCTCCGAGCGACGTGCTGAGATTGACCAATTTTTGGACTCAA
>CAMDDX010000341.1 GCA_945893075.1 Planctomyces sp. SH-PL62
TGTCCAAGAAGCGGGACGAGCGTTACCTCGACGCGAAAGCCTTGGCCGCGGACGTCAAGCGGTCTCTGGCCCATCAACCGGTCTCCGTCGATCGCACCGGTGCCTGGGAGCGATTGCGACTCTGGCGTCGCCGCAACCCCGTCGTGGCGTCGCTGAGTCTGTTCCTCGCCGTGTCTCTGCTGATCGGCAGCGTCGTCTCCACGCTCTTCGACCTCAATGCCAAGCATCAAGCGAAGCGTGCCAAGAATCCGCAAGCTCACGACAGCAGGCCAAACGCCGCCGGGTCGTGCAGAATGGAGCGGACGACTCCGGCGAGCGGACTGGCATCTGTTGCGAACTGGTCGCGGACGGTGTCGAGCAATCGGCCGGCGGGTGCGTGATGTCCGGCGGCTCGTAACTCGTCCACCACGCGGAGCACTTCGACCGTCTGTTGAATCCTCAGCCGACGGTCCTTTTTCAGCCGCCGCCGATTCAAGTGATACACATGAATGCTCGCCTTGGCCTGGCTGTCATCCGCGATGGCGATCGCGCCGCCATCCGCTCCGAACGCGACATGATCCTCCGGTTGATCGCCGCACGGATCGAGTAGCAGACGTTTTTCCGACGTGATGTCATCGTCTGGGTCCATCGCGCGCGTCGTTTCATCCGCAAGCGGAAACTGGTCCTTCTTGCCGCGAGTCGGACCCTCAGTCGGATCATCGAACAACTTGCGGTCCTTGCGAGCCTGATTGCAGTGCTGGCAACTCGGATACAGATTGGTCCACTCGTAAGCCAGCCAGTAATAGCCGGGATGCTCACTCCGTTCGATCACTCGCCCCTTCGGCCGGAAGTGCTCGACGTCCCAATTGAAACCTGAAGAAATGTTGATTTCGCAGTACGCGCACTTGTGATGAAACAGTTCTTCGAGCGCGGCTCGCAGGTCATCGTGAGCGTACACGCCGGCATCAACCTCGTGGCCTGAACCATCTCGGATCGCGTCGGCGGTTTGGTCTCGCGCCTTGTCGAACCAAGTGCTCGGCGGCTCGATGCGGCGTCTGCTGCGGGTTTGCGACCGTTCCACTCGAATCATCACCGCCTCACAGTCCGAACTTCTTGCGCACATCCAACATCAAATCGCCCAGCGGATTGGATTGAGCGGCTTCCGGCTGCCCGGCCAACTGTGCGGTGGCGAGCTTTTTCAACTTGGCGTTTTGCGATTTCGATCGCTTCACGCGCGGAATCGCTGCCAACTGCTGATACCTCGCAAGTTCTTGAGCACTCGCCGTCGTCATGGCGACCGTGTCAAACAACTGATGCTCTTCCAGCATGTCATCGGCGGTGAACGCCGTGAAATTCGGAACTGGCCAGATCGCCGAAACGCTTGCTCCGCGCCGCTTCAACGACACAACCTCATCCGGTTTCGCCCCCAAGGCAACCAGTGGACTGTGCGTCGTCGCGAAAATCTGCAACTCCGGCCACAACCGGCCAAAACGCTTCAATACCCCCGCCTGCAACTCGGGATGCAAATGTTGCTCGATCTCGTCTAGCAGCAAGACACCGTGAATCCCGCCGGTTTTCGTGACGGCATCCGCCTGCAAAGCCGAATGGTACAGGTCGAGAGCAAACCCAAACGGCACACGATGCCCGTCCGCCAACGCCGACAAAGGAAACGACCCACTCTTGGTTTTGACAACGACACCGCCACCTTTTTCAACAGAGATCTGATCGGCCGCGCTCAGTCCGATTGCTCGTTTGATGCCGGTCATCGTGACGTCGTAGGTCGAACTGCCCAGGAAATCTTGCAGCCGGCGCAACGCCAATTCCGGATCAGCAAGTCGTCCGTCAAAGCGAAATAATGTGCGGCAAAAATTTGTGGACTCGACACGCGAACTCACTGGCCCGGAGGCAAACCTACCGGGACCATAGCCAAAAACGATGGGAATTGAGCGAACCGATAATTCCGAGCCAGAAACTCCATTCGCCCTAATTTCCAATCTGATCTGACGTACGGATTCCACATCGTCGAAGTCGCGATCGTAGGGAAACCTATCAACGGTAACTTCGATGACACCAACGTCACCGCGCGGCCCAACGAGTGTTGAACCGATTTCTTTCAACAACACCGTTCGCTCTTGCTCGGAGTTAGTCAACGCGATGGCCAAGCATCGCAGCAGCGTCGATTTGCCAGTTCCATTCTTACCGATGAAGACGGTTCGCATCCGCGCCTTGGACGATGATCCGCGCGTGATCTCCAAATCCAGCGACTTGAAGAGCCGGATGTTTGTCAGGCGGATTCGGCGAACGTACATCGAGTTAAGCTTTCAGTCGTTCGCCCACCCGGACGAGCCGGGTGGAGCGAGGTCGAATGGAAAAAGTTGGGTGATTGAAGTTCGCAACATTGATGAGACTGAGGATGCGCATTCAGACGTGGTCCTCAGCCCCGTCACCGCAATGCCATCGCACAACAATGTCGGTCGTGCCAAAGAGCTTTGTGATCAATGAAAACATAGAACGCTCAAGCGAGGCATTTCCGTCGAGTTCAATTTCAGCGTAGACCGAATACACCGGCGTAACAAGCTCGCGGATGGCCCTGCCCGCCAAGGCGTGCGGCCCTGAGCCTGATCCACAATCTGCGAGCCCAAGGCCAATCCCCGAGCGAATGTCTCGCCGCCATCGCGGCGGACCAGACCCTCACCGAACTCCGCCGCGGCGGACCAACGCGCCCTCCAATGGAAATAGAAATCCCGTCTCCCCCTTTGCGGGGGTGGTTCCCGCGCTCTGTAGCTACGGGCCACGAAGGCTCAGCAAGACTTCGATCGTGGCGTCACTTGTCTTCCACGCCGTAGCTCCAAAGTGCGGGAACCTCCGGGACAAGCCCGGAGGTGTTATGGCGAGGCGGCGGCGTCACGGCTTCGCGAACACGCTGTCTTCGAGTTTCTCGGCGTACTTGAACTCGATCACCTCGACGTCGGCGTGTGGTTTGTCGTTGCGTTTGATGGTGATCTTCAGGGGCTGCTGAGCACCTTCAATCAGCTTGTACTCGCCGAACGTTGTCTCTTCGGTGACTTCCTGATTGGTCATCTCATCTTTGACGCGGGTTTCGGTCCTCACCAAGTGAAACGTCGCTTTGTCAAAGAAGAGATTGATGGGGCGACGTCCTTCGCGAGTCACGTTCACGCCGATGGCCTTGCGGCCGGCGATTTCGGTTTCGCCGAACGGAGCCAAACGGAAAGCCTTGTCCTTCAGCGGCAGCAGCGTGGCGACCCAGCCGGAGTACGCCGACTCTTTGGTCTCGGCCAGTTGCTCGGCCGGCATGTCGAGGGTGTCGTTGTTGATCTTGATTCAGCCCTGATTCCGATTGAGCACGCTGACAAACGAAATCGACTGGCCGTCCAGCACGAACGAGACGAAGACTTTCTGCTGATCCACGCCTTGCGAGTTGACCTCGCCGGTGAAGGAGATCGGAGCACCGTTGATTTGAATCGTGCCTTTGATCTTCGAGGTCGCTCCCTTGAACTTGGCGAGCAGTTTCTCACCACCATGCACCTCGATGGCCTTCTCTACGATGGCTCGCGAAGCCGCATCGTCGGCGACAACGAAACTCGGAATGGACAAGGCCAGGCCGCACAGCACCAAGAATCGACGTGACATTCGCATGGGACACCTCATCGAAAAGAGTTGGAAACTCCAGGCGAGCCGGAGGCCGTTAGGCCCCGGACCCTGCCATCGTTGTCCGGGGCTGACGCCGCCCGGCTCGCCAAGGGATTCGTTGCGCTCGGAAAACTCTTTGGCCAAACGCTCAATCAATGGACTCGCTGGCCCGGCACCGCGCCGCAGTCGGGCGAGAGCAGGAAGATCTCTTGGCCTCCGCCACCGGCCGCGCAAACCATGCCTTCGCTGACGCCGAAGCGCATCTTGCGCGGGGCGAGATTCGCCACAACGATGACCAAGCGATCGACGAGTTGCTCCGGTGTGTACGCGCTCTTGATGCCGGCGAAGACGTTGCGGCGCAGTTCGCCGCCGAGGTTCAGCGTCAGTTGCAGCAGCTTATCGGCTCCCTCGACATGCGCGGCCGAAACGACACGCGCGACGCGGAGGTCGATCTTCGTGAAGTCGTCGATCGAACACAGGTCAGCGACGAGCGGTTCCTTTTCCAAGGCTTCGGGACCGTCCGTGGATTGAACGGCCGGCACTGGCACGTCCCCCTGTTCGACCCAGGTCAGGAGTTCGACGGGTTTGCTGTCTTCGATCATGTTTTGCACCTGTTTGAGTTCAACTCGTTTGAGCATGTGTTGGAAATTCGCGATGGGAGTGCCCGTCAACGGCGACTGAGCATCCTCCCAACGCGAGATAGGGGCACCGAGCAACTCGCCCGCCTGCTGCGCCAATCGGGGCAGCACCGGGGCGAGATAAACAACGATCTGCCGAAAGAGATTCAGTCCGACCGAACAAATCTGCCGAACCTCTTCGGCTTTGTCCGGCTGTTTGGCGAGCGTCCACGGAGCGCGTTCGTCGAGGTAAGCGTTCGCTCGGTCGCAGAGTTCTTTGCACGTACGAATCACCGTTTGGTAATCGCAGCGCTCGTAAGCCTCGGCGATGGACTCGTGCGCGGCCGCCGCGAATAGGAACAAGCCGCCGTCGGCCGGATACGTCTCACACAACGACTTCCCTCCGAGAAACTTCGCCGTCCGCGAGGCAATGTTCACAACACCGCCAACGAGTTGCTTGTTGGCCTTGTCCACGAACTCATCGAGACTGAGATCAAGGTCATCGAGCCGCGGGCCGAGCTTCGAGGCGTAGTAGTACCGCAGATACGCCGGATCGAGATGCTTCAGGTAGGTCGCGGCTTGCACGAACGTCCCTTTGGACTTCGACATCTTCTCGCCACCGACCGTCAGGAAGCCGTGAATATGGACCTTCGTCGGTAGTTTGAAGCCGGACGCTTTGAGCATCGCCGGCCAGAACAGCGTGTGAAAGTAAGTGATGTCCTTGCCGATGAAGTGATGAATCTCAGATTTCAAATTTGAGATTTCAGATTTCAGATCTGAAGTTTGAGATTTGAGATTTGAGATTTGAGATTTGTCCTCTCGCCACCAGTCGTCGAAGTTCTCGCCCTGCTTGCGGCACCACTCCATCGTCGAAGCCATGTAACCGATCGGCGCGTCGAACCAGACGTACCAGAAGTTGCCGGGGCTGTCGGAGATCTCGAAGCCGAAGTACGGAGCCGGACGCGACACATCCCAATCTCGCAACGGCTCGCCGAGAAAGTGACCCTTGAGGTAGTTGGCCACTTCGATCTGCAAGTGCTCGCCGGATTGCGTCCACTGTTCGAGGAACTCGTGCAGCTTCTCGATGCTGACAAACAGGTGATTGGCCGAGCGGAGTTCGGGCGTCGCGCCAGACAGCGTACTGGTCGGGTTGATGAGATCCGCGGGGGAGTACGTCGAGCCGCACTTCTCGCAATTGTCGCCGTATTGATTCTCGGCCTGACACTTCGGGCACGTCCCTTTGACAAAGCGATCCGCCAGGAACGTGCCGGCCTTCGGATCGTAGAGTTGCGTCACGGATTGCTCGGTGACGTACCCGTCGTTGCGGAGCGCGGCCCAGATCTCATGACAGAGTTCGCGGTTCGTCTCGCTGTTGGTGCTGCCGTAGTTATCGAACTCGATGTCGAAGCCAGCGAAGTCGCAGATGTGAGCGTCGCGCATGTCGGCGATCAACGCCTCTTCGCTGCGGCCTTCCTGCCGAGCACGAATCATGATCGCCGTGCCGTGCGTATCGTCGGCGCAAATGAAAACGCACTTGTGGCCGCGCAGCTTTTGGAACCGGACCCAAATATCCGTCTGGATGTATTCGACCAAGTGGCCGAGATGGATGTGTCCGTTCGCGTATGGCAGCGCGGCGGTCACTAAGATTCGACGTTGAGTCATGGAGTCTCCGAGAAACGTAGCCTGACTCTCCGAGTCGGGTGCAGAATTGTTTGCTCCCGACTCGGAGAGTCAGGCTACGAGGGGGCGGATATTAGCCAAGTCACCGATTGATTGGCGAGAACCTCAAGCATCCAACGTTCACCCATCGCACCCGACCGCCAAACGTCGAGCGTGCCGCTCTTTTTCTGTCCCGATTTTTCTGTCAGCAAAATCGACAAAAACAGTATCACGGCAATCAGCCATCGGCTCACGGCGTTCGGCCGGCCATAACACGCTGACAACATCGCCGCGGCCGCGAGGACTACGTCTTCTTTCGAGGTTTCGTTTTCGCGGGTGCGGGCGTCATGGACGCCGCGGGCATTGTGCTCACGACGAACTCCGAACGCGGGTTGGGTGCGGGCTGATCTCTCAACTCCGCGAGCGGACGTCGGTAATTGTCCATCAAGAGGAGCGTGTAGCCCGCCATTCGCTCGCTCATGCCAGGGTCCGTGAGGTTGTGGATCACGATTTTTTCGAGCGGATAGGCTCCACCGAGATCAAGCTGCCACCACGGATTGTCGGAGTCTCTGGTAAGCGTTTGGGTATTGTCGCTCAACTTGCCAGAGGTATTGCCGTCGATGGCAAGTGCCGCGCCGCGCCCTTCCGTCGTCGATTGCTCGGCGGTCCCATAGGCCGCGACGTTGCGTTTGTCGAAGTGCAGCGCTTCCACCTCGGCCAGCGACAACACTCCTTTGCGGGGCAATTCGATGCGAATAAATCGGATCAGCCTGGGCTCATTGGCCGCCACCGCGACCGCGGCTGGCTCGTTGTTCGAGGACTCGGTTGCCTTGGCCTTGGGGGGCGTCGAAGTTTTTGATTTTTTGGCCGTCGAATTCTTCTGCGCGGGAGCGGCCGCTTCCTTGTCGTTGCCGCGTGGCCGAAACACGAACGCCAGGATCAAGGCCAACACTCCCACGCCGCCGCCGACCATCCAAATCAGGCGTTTGGAGGGAGGCTGAGCCGTGGGACTGACAGCCGGTGGCGATGCCGGACTTGGCGAAATCATCGTGGCGGGTAACGACGGCGGTTCAACTGCGCGGCTCGATTCCTCTTCAAAGTCGCCGAACAAATTCGCCATCGGTTCCGGTTCAGCAGACGCTGCAATCCCAGCGAATGGATCGGCGATTGGAGCCGCAACAGCAACGGCGATCGGTGTAGCGATCGGAGCAGCAACAGGAGTGGCCACTGGCGCGGCCACGGGAACAACCACAGGAACAGCAACAGGAACAGCAACCGGCGCGGCCACAGGAGTAGCAACTGGTGCAGCTACAGGCGCGGCAACTGGAGCAGTCACTGGAGTAACAACCGGAACGGCAACAGGAGCAGCAACCGCAACAGCGACTGGAACGGCAACCGCAACGGCGACTGGAACGGCGACTGGAACGGCGACCGGCCGCGCGATCGGAAGCGCAGCCGGCTTGGGGGCCGCCGATTCGATTCGAGTTTTCAATTCCGCATCGTAGACCTGTTTGGACTCGGCATTGAGCAATGTTCTGCGAGCACCCGCGATCTCGGTCAGCAGTTTCTGAGACGCCTGTCGCTGTGGTCCCGCAGCCACCGAGTGCAAGTACGTCGATTGCCGACTCGCCGCCGAGTCGATCACGGACGCATTCGACTCGAACGCCGCGATCCCCAGCAGGCGATAGTGATTCGGCGGCTGCTCCTGCGGTGGAATGCCGAGCCAAAGATAGTACGGATCAAAGTCGGAGCTCATGGATTTCTCGGAAGGATTTTCGAGGGAGCCACAGTTCGTGTCAGCCAAACAGCTTTTCAAAGCCGGCGCTCAGGTCGTCCTCATCGTCGACCGCGGACGATTCGTCCGTGTCCGGTTCGATCGAGAGGAAGGGATCGTCGTCCGTGGCCGCATCCTCGGCCGTCTCCTCGGATTCATCCACAGCCGACAATTCAACGA
>CAMDDX010000342.1 GCA_945893075.1 Planctomyces sp. SH-PL62
GCATGTGACCGCTTTTTCTTGCGCCAACTCGCAAGCGTCAAAGTGCTTGAGTGGTGTCTGCAATTCGGTGCGAAGGATTGCGATGCCATGCGGCTTCGTCTCCTGGACCGTGGGATCTTCGTCAGATCCACCACCTCAAGAGTCGCCGACGTGGCCGGAAACGCTCCGCAGATCACACACAAGATCCAGAGCAATCGCGACCAAGTCATGTTGATCCTCCTGGATTACGTAGTGTGTTGAGAATGCCCCTGTTCTGGTTCCGGAAACTCGATGCGAATCTCATCGAGCAGGACGTAACCTTCAGGCAGACGACTGCGCCAGACGGGATAATCTTTCTCAGGCCGCAGTCGATGCGGATCGGCATCCAGCGAGCCCATCGGCGCGATGTCCAGCGGGTGCAACACGAACAAGATGTCGGCGTTCGCATCGCCAAGCACGGTCGCCAGCGGCGTGTGACCGTAGTAGTCCATTCGGTCGTGGCGGCTGCCGAGGCAAGTCCACTGTCGCTCATCCAGCACACAATGCAGCGTCTGCTCCGACCAATCCGGTGTGACGCGAATCGGCTGACCGGTGAGCAGCCAGCCGGTGCAGATCCCGCCGTGAACTCCTTGGCAAAGCAGGTGTAGACTGGCCCCACGATCCAGAAGCTCCCCTCTCAATCGGAGTGTGATCTTCGCATTCGTGAAGTCCGTTCCAAACCCGCCCGCGATGAAACGGTTCGGGCCTGAAACTTCTCGCTGGTGTTCCCCCGGAGCACCTCGCGTCAGCAGCAAGTAGAGCAAGTGCATGTAGCCGGCACCCGGTGGCGCGTGGTTGTAGTCGATCCACCACGGACTGCGCGTGACAGCGCAGCTCTCACGAATTTCCAGCGGCTTCGGCCCCACCGCGTTGTTGGTGTACCCGAACCAGCCGCCAGGCCCATCATCAAATGTTTCGTGATAAACGCGCATTTGAAGAGACGCTCCCGAACATTCGAATGTTTCTGGACTCAAAACTCCCAAACAAACCTTGTCACTGTTTTCGACAACTTCGGTGGCGATTGCAGGGATCTCAAGACTTCTTCTTGAGGAAGTCGAACAATCGCTCGCGGGTCTTTTCGACATCCATTTGCTCCACCGGCCCTTCACGCAGATCCTTGTTGGTCAGACGAGTGATCGCATTGATTGCGTAATAGACGCAGCGGTCTTTCGGGGCGCGACTCATCGCGTCGCGCAGGGTTGGCAATGCGGAATCATCACCGACGACGCCGATCAGCCTGATGGAGCGTTCGCGGACCCACCAATGAAAATCCTTTTCGAGGAACTGTTTCCAGTCGCGAGTAAATTTGGCGCTGGCCCAGGCGCGATCCTCTTTGGAAAGGACGTACTCTTTGAACTTGATCGGCTTGATCGCTAAGTGCGCGATGTTCCTCGTGGCTTTCGGTTTGGCCGCATCCAATTCACTGTCGCTGCGGTCATAGCCGGCGAATTCCAAGTCGATCAATTTCTTCTCGCCAACCGCCAGCCGCGCATGAGCCCAAAAATCGCTGCTGCTGGCGAAGTCTTGTTTTCGTTTCTTGGGCTTCAACTCCGCGGCGTCCACGGTTGCCAATTGCCCCAGCATCGCCGCGTACTCCGCTGGCTTCATCTCCCCCATCTTGATGGAGGCTGGAACCCGATCAGGGGGCCACTTTGACTCATACGGCTCGCGAGGTTCATCAAGGTCGATGGAGAGGATCTCCACGCGATCACTCGTAGGCCGGAATCGGAGCCATCGCAAATGGAAGCCGTGGCCCGAGCCGGTGCCGATTTCTAATTCTGCATTCGGGTCGATTTTGGCGGCGGCATTCCATGTCACCGTGTAGTTGTTGCTCTGGAGATGCTTGCGCACTCCGTCGACGTCTTGTAGCAGAATCAAAAAGACGAATGCCGACATGATCATGCCTCGCTTGAGTTGGCCCGTCGCCTTTTCGGTCACGGCGCGGACGGACTACATTGGGAACTCACCGATGGTGGTTTCAACTCGGAAGGATTTGCGATGTACGACTACGTGCTGACCAACGGAACTGTGATTGATCCGGCGGCTGGATTGAATACTCGCCGAAATGTCGCCGTGCAAGATGGCCGTGTGGCGGCGATTCTCGATCCAGCCACGCCGGTTGCTGCTCAACAGACACTCGATTGCAACGGCTTGTTGGTCGTGCCGGGTTTGATCGACTTTCATGTCCACGTCTTTCCCGGAGTCAGCAACTTCGGCGTCGATCCCGATGAGACTTGCTTGGCTCGCGGAGTCACGACCGTGCTGGATTTCGGCACGGCGGGCGGGTTGATCTTTGATGGTTTCCGAAGGTTCGTGATCGACACGGCGAAGACTCGCGTCAAAGCGCTGATGCTGATTGCCGGGCAAGGTCTGATCAGCAGCAACGACACCAAACCGGCGCTCGGCGAACTATGGGATCTCGCGTACTGCGACGTCGAAGGCTGCATCGAAGCGGTCGAGAAGCATCGGGACTGCGTGGCCGGCATCAAGGTGCGGTGCATGGAGAACATCTCGAACGATGGCAAGAACGAGGCGGAAGGATTGCGCCGCGCTCGGCTGGCGTCCGATGCGACGAAGTTGCCGCTGGTTGTGCATCCGGCGAATTCCTCGCTGCGGATTGAACATCTTTTCGAGACGTTGCGATCCGGTGATGTGATGACTCACTGCTATCACGACAAGAACTGCAAGCTGGTGGATGATTGCACGCAGGTCTGCTCAATCGTCCGCGAGAAGCAGCGTGAAGGCGTGCTGCTCGATGTCGGCCACGGCTCCGGCAGCTTTGCGTGGCGTGTTGCGCGAGCGATGCTCGATCAAGGCGTCTTGCCCGACTTCCTCGGCAGCGACCTGCATACCTACAACGTGCATGGACCGGTGTTTGATCTGGTCACAACGCTCAGCAAGTTTTTGCATCTGGGAATGAGCGTTCCGGAAATCATCCGTCGCTCGACGGCAACGTGTGCGGCGTGGCTTGGCATGGCGGACGAAATCGGAACGCTCAAACCCGGAGCGTGTGCGGACATCACGGTGCTGGATATCGTCAATGGCGAGATTCCACTGACGGACTCGGAAGGGGTGACGGAAATCGGCCGGCGAAGCTTCGAGGTGCGGCACTGCTTCCGCGCGGGAAGACGAGTGGGAGTGCTACCGACACACTAACCCGACGCGCCAGCGAGGCCGAACGCTCCACGGAACTTCGATCACTTTCATGGTTTTTGAGAGCGTTCGCCCTCGCTGGCGCGTCGGGTTAGTGTCGCTTACGCGAGCACATCCCAGATCGGTTCACCGCCGTGGGCGACGTGGACTGGGCGGCCGAGGGGATCGGGGACGGTCAGGTGCGGGTTGATGCCGAGCAACTGATAGATCGTCGCGACGATGTCGCCGGGTGAGACCGGATGGCTGATCGGATACGCGGCTTGCTTGTCGGTCTCGCCGAAGACGCAGCCCGGTTTCACTCCGCCGCCGGTGAGCAGGCTGAAGCCGCATTGCGGCCAGTGATCGCGGCCCGCTTTGCCGTTGACCTTGGGAGCACGGCCCATCTCCCCCATCACGACGACTAATGTGCTGTCGAGCAAGCCGCGTGATTCGAGGTCTTCGATCAGCGTGGGATAGCCTCGATCGAGGATCGGCAGGTTCGCGTCTTTCAACATACCGAAGTTGTTCTCGTGCATGTCATACGAGTGGCCGTAGCGACCGAAGATCTCCGCATGGACGCTAATGAATGGCACGCCCGCTTCGACGAGCCGGCGCGCGACCAGCAAACTTGAACCGCTCATGTTGCGGCCGTAGCGATCGCGCAACGCATCGGGTTCGCGCGACAGATCGAAGGCGTCGCGCGTCTTGCTGGAGATCAGCATGTCGAACGCCCGTTGTTGGAAATGATTCAGGCGGTCAATCGCTCCCGAACGCCGCGTCTCTTCGAACTGCGTGTCGAGTTGATCGAGCATCGAGCGGCGGCGATCCAGGCGATTCACTGTGATGCCCGGCAGTTCGTCGAGCGTCGGCAATCTCGGTTCCCCCATCGGGATGACTTGGTCGTAGTACGCGATCTTTGGTTCGCGATCGAACTTCGGTTCGCAGACGGCAAACAGCGGGTCGTACTGGCCGCCGAGGAATCCGCCATAAGGCCCCGGCCGACGGATGCCGGGATACATGCTGCTCTCGCCCCATCCGGGATAGCACGGCAAGCAGACGGCTCCGGGCATGTCGCGCGGTCCCATCTTGAGATACTGGCAGACGGCACCGATGTCGGGCGGGTCGGTTGGTTCGGGTCGCAACTGATCGAATCGGCCGCCGCTGAAGCCGGTCATCACGTTGAGCGGGTTGTGAGCGTTGTAACCGTGCGTCACCGACCGGATCAGACACGCCTTGTGCATCAGCTTGGCGGTGTTCGGCAGGTGCTCGCAGATTTGCAGTCCCGGCAGAGACGTGCTGATCGGCTGGAACTCACCGCGAACTTCGATCGGCGCATTTGGCTTCAAATCGACCATGTCCTGCTGACTAGGACCACCGAGCAAATTGAACAGAATCACGGACTTGGCTTTGCCTGAGCGATCCGAGGAATTCGCGTCCGCCGCACGCAACAATTGCGGCAAGGTCATGCCCGCGAACAGCGACAGTCCGCCGACGCGCATCGACTCGCGGCGAGTCACTCCATCACACAGTTTTCCGGATTGGCCAAGCACGCTGAGCATGACTCGATCTCCAGGGAACGGATTCCAGCGAGGACGGGAATCACTTTACTCATCGACTGTTCGCTGCCAAAGGGCAAAGGCGGTTGTGAGGCAATATGTATTGATCCGGGGTCGGGTCTTCAAATTTCAATTTTGGCCGTCGGGATCGGATCAAACGTTGATTGAGGCTTCACCGCCAGCTTGCCATTAACCACCATTCGGACGGCCAAAATTGAAATTTGAAGACCCGACCCCTGTCTGCCAAGGACATCATCGTGCCAGAAAACTCTTCCATTCCGCGGGTGCCACCGCTGGCGGGCTTGTGTGATTTCGACGCGGCTCAGCGGCCGGGGATGTCGGTCGACGAGTGCGTGTCGTGGCACAAGCGGAATCACTATGTCCTCAAGCGGCTGTTTGAATTGCTGACCGCTCGCATCACGGCCGAACCGCTTTACGAGCTCAAGACCGCGTTCAGCCATCACGCCTATCTGTGTGCCGAGCATGTGACCGCGCTGCGAACTCGTGTCAGCGAGATGCGCGAACCGCCGCTCGGCTTGGAGGAGGTGCCGCATCCGGCTCTGGAGTTGTTGTGCAACGAAGTGCTGTGTGCTCCGACGACGGAGGCGTTGTTGTGGGGAGCGTATGGCGTGCTGGTGCCGGCTCTGATCGACTCGTTCGAGAGCTACATGGCGACCACGAATCCGTTGGCGGATGCCCCCTCGGTGCGAGTCGCTCGATTCGCGCTGTTGGAATTGCATGACCTCCATGAATTCGGTCGGAAGGCGACCTCCGCGTTTGAGACTTCCGCGGAAACTCTCGGCTGGGTGGTCTTCCTCGGCGATTGCCTGTCAGCGGCAGGCGGGCTGTCCGGTCGGCAGGCCGAAACTTCGGTCGAATTGAAACCCATGTTTTCTGCCAAGCCGTTTGAGTTTGATCCGGTGCCGAAGCGGGATGCTCGGTTTCAGGATTCGTACAACGGTGGCGTGAATCCCGAAGCATTCTTGTACGACGAACGGTTCTCGCCGCGCGACAAGGTGCTGATGCTGTTCTACAAACGGCTGCGCGAGATCGACGTGCCGGAGATGATGGCTAGCATCATTCATCAGACGACCGGCAAGAAGTGGAAGTATTACCGCGATATGTCGCGGCAACTGTGGGATGAGGCTCGGCACGCGATGCTGGGCGAGGTGGGCTTCGTTAGCCTGGGGATCGACTGGTCGAAGATCCCCATCAACTTCACGTGGTCACGGAACCTCAACACGCAGCTTGGGCCGCGTGATCGGCATGCGGTGCTGTACTTCATCGAGCAGGGACTCATGCCGCGCAACGGCAAACGTTACGAGTGGGAGGTCGCGACCGAATCGGGCATGCCGCTCGCCAAGCTGATTCAGGATTTCGATTGGGCGGACGAGGTGTTGCACTCGCAGATTGGTCGCGAGTGGTATGTCACTGAGTTTCCCGATCTCAACACGGCGATCGGATATGGCGACCGGTGCTGGTCGACGATTCTCAGCCAGTGGCAGCGCTACCTCGACGAGGGGCTGACTCAGCATCGCAACTGGTGGCCGGAGCTGTATCGCTCGGCGTGTGATCGCTGGGGAGTGACTCCCGATCCGGCGGCGCTCGCGTTCGATCAGACCTATGCGGAAGTCCGTGCGGACTTGAAGTCGATCACCGGTTCGGCCTGACGGGCTGCGACGCTTCTGCGTCGCGACCACTAACCCGAAGCGCCAGCGAGGGCGAGCGCTTCAAGCGACTCGGAATGGTTGCCTTGAGAAGCGTTCGCCCTCGCTAACGCGTCGGGTTAGTGCGGGCAGCCGCTGCGAAACCGACAAAGCCGGAAGGTTCTGGCGGCAGCTCTATACCGATCGCGGAAACCGAGAGATGGCTGCGACCACTATCCTCTCGGCTGCCGACAGACATTCGGAGGTCGTGCAGTTCCCGATCCGGTTATGCCATGTTTTCCTTTGGCATCGGGCGTTCGCTCCGGGTAAGTTCTCCCCGTCTGGGCCTCGTAACCGGTCAGGGGTCAGGTCTTCAAATTTCATTTTTGGCCTCGCGAATTGGGCCCGATGTGAATTGGAACGTCGATGGGAAATGAGAGTCGGGGGTGAATTGGGGGCCAAAAATGAAATTTGAAGACCTGGCCCCGGCTCGTGTGCCAGATTCGCGGACTTCTTCGGGATCAACTTCGGAAGTTTCGATCGTGATCGCTGTGCTCAAACAGATTTGTTCGCTGGATCGGCTCGCGCGAATGGTCGTGCGTCTGCGGGTTCGAGTCGTCGCGGCGATGCGGCGCGTGGAGTGTCCCGCGTGGATGAAAGATTCTTCTGGCCGAGCACTCGCGGTGTCGCTGCTGTTGCATCTGAGCTTGCTGGCGTGCGCGGCGTTTTCGTGGTTGCCTGAGTCGGGGAGTTCTTCGGAAGCGATTCTGGAGACCAGTTGGGCGAACGCGGCCGATGGGAATTCGGCACCGATTGAAATTGTCGCGGGCGAGGCGGCGGCTCCTTCTAAAGACGATGGGGGATCAATCGGTGGTTTCCTGCCGAAGTTCCGGCCTCTCGAAGCGGACGTTCCCAACCCGATCGCGTCG
This sequence comes from Planctomyces sp. SH-PL62, assembly GCA_945893075.1. Lineage (GTDB taxonomy): Bacteria > Planctomycetota > Planctomycetia > Planctomycetales > Planctomycetaceae > SXKJ01. The sequence continues at coordinate 7,282 of CAMDDX010000342.1, forward strand.
GCCTTGGCGAATTTGAATTTGGAGGCGGCCTCCAACGCGGATCTGAGCAAGACGGTGGGAGCGCCGGTCAATCCGAACGGGCCGGGCTTTGGACGTGGGCAAGGGCAGGGGAGTGGCAACGGAAAGGGAAACGGCAAACGCGGGGGCGATGGCAAATCGTTCTTCGGAATGGCGGCGGAAGGGAAGACGTTCGTGTATGTGGTGGATTGCTCGCTGAGCATGAATCATCCGCATGACAGCGAAGCCAAGACGCGGTTTGGTCGGTTGAAGCTGGAACTGATCAGTTCGGTATCGCAACTGAAGGCGGACCAAAGTTTCTTCATCATCTTTTTCAATCACGAGGCGCTCCCGATGCCGGCCGATCATCTGGTGTCGGCGGTGCCTGAGAACTTGCGGCACTACCTGGGTTGGATGGAGCAAGTGCCGGCCCGTGGGGACACCGATCCGACCGCCGCGTTGCAGTTGGCTCTGCGGCTGCGTCCCGACGTGATCTACTTTCTGACCGACGGTTGCTTCAGCCGGGATGCCAACGACATCGTGCAAACGATTCA
>CAMDDX010000343.1 GCA_945893075.1 Planctomyces sp. SH-PL62
AGCACCGCTTTGGATTCCCGCATCCAAATCATCCAAAGCGGTGCTGACACACCGCACTCCCAAAGTGTGCCACGATCTTCCCACCCGCGTCTCCCGCACCAGGGCCGAGTTCGATCAACCAATCGGCAGCGGCGATGAACTCCGGCCGATGCTCGATCGCGATCAGCGAGTGGCCGACCTCGATCAGCCGGCGAAAGCACTCTAACAAGACGACGATGTCGCGCGCATGCAGGCCGGCACATGGCTCGTCCATCAGGAACAGCGTTCGCTTGCGCGAGCGGTTCGCCAAGAGCGTCGCCAGCTTCAGCCTCTGGCATTCGCCGCGCGACAACGTGCTGGCCGCTTGACCGAGCGGCAGATAGCCCAGACCGACATCCTTTAGCGACTTTAGTCGGCGTTGCAGTTGCGGCTGGCCTCGAAAGAACGTGAAGGCTTCGTCGGCCGAAAGGTTGAGCACCTCGGCAATCGACAGCCCGCGCAGCTTCGCATCCAGCAACTCGCGCTGAAACCGCGAGCCGTGACACTCCGGGCAAACGACCGTCAGGTTCGCGAGGAACTGCATGTCGATCTCGACCGCGCCAAGTCCTCGGCAACGCGGGCAGCGTCCGCCATCGCTGGCGTTGAAGCTGAAATGCCGAGCCGTGAAGTTCTTCACCTTCGCTTCCGTCGTTTGCGCGAAAAGCTGCCGGATCTCGGCCAGCAGAGACAACATCGTTGCCGCGTTCGCGCGCGCCGACCGACGAATCGGCGACGAATCGAGGAAGACGACTTCGTCAATCTGCTCCGCACCAGTCAACGCGGTGAAACCGCCAACCGGATCGACCGAGCACGTCGCACCGAGTCGCTGACAGAGGGCCGGATAAAGCGTGTGCTCAATCAGCGAACTCTTTCCGCTGCCACTGACGCCCGTCACAACGCACAACCGATTGAGCGGAAACTCCACGTCAATTTGCTTGATGTTGTGTAGCAAAACACCTGAAAGCTTGAGATCGAATGCGGTCGGACTTTGGAGTGCGTGTGTGTCAGCACCGCTTTGGATGGTCGGATTCAAAGATTCCAAAGCGGTGCTGACACACCGCACTCCAAAAGGGGCTTGCGGAGCGAGACGGCTACGTTGACTCACCACCCGCCCCCCTTCGCGCCCCGCACCCGGTCCTAGTTCGAGGACTTCATCCGCCGCATCGACGAATGCCTGCGAATGCTCGACGAGGATCACCGTATTGCCCGCTTGATGCAGTCGCCGAATCGCTGCCAACACGCGCTCCGCATCGAGCGGATGCAATCCGCCCGACGGCTCATCAAGTACATACAGCGCGTTGTCCAATCGCGTCGCCAACACGCCCGCCAATCGCGCCCGCTGGCGTTCTCCGCGCGACAGCGTGCGCGGTGAGCGATCCAATGACAGATGCCCCAAGCCGAGATCCAACAGCATCCGCAACCGCGCTGATAACTCGCCGAGCACATTCGCGACCAAGACACGGTCGTCCGGCGGAATTGTTTCCGAAAGATCTTCGACGAACGCTGCCAGTTCTGTAAGCCGCATCACCCGCAACTCAACGATCGTAGGACGGGCACTCCTGCCCGTCTCTTCAGCGGGACGGGCAAGAGTGCCCATCCTACGATTCTGCAAACGCACGCTCCGTCCCGCCGCGCTCAATCGCGAGCCATCGCAATCCGAGCACTCGATCATCAACGATGAGGCCGCCGATCCCGATTGGGTTGAACGTCCTTTCGACTTCGGCAACTTCGCTTCAGGAGCTGCGATCCTTCCCAACCCGCTGCAACTCGAACACGCTCCGAGCGAACTCTCGAAGCTGAATAAGTCCGGCTCCAATGGTGGGAATTCAAACTCGCACACGCCGCACATCAATCGACGTGAGAACCGCGCGAGTCGCCAGCACCGACCCTCCGATTCGATCAGATCCGCATCCTCAGCGAGATTCGATTCCGCTTCCGACATCACGACGCAGCGGTCGTCGCCGTGGGCGTATGCCTGCTCGATGCTTTCGAGCAGTCGAACCGCGTGAGAGCCGTCCGCCACACTAGCCCGACGCGCCAGCGAGGGGTTTTCCGTCGCAACCCCTCGCTGGCGCGTCGGGCTAGTTTGGCCGGCCACAAGGCGATCGACGACGACCAGCATTTGAGATTTGGTCCGCCGCGGCGGATGAGATTCCGGCAACTCCATCGTCCGCACAAACCCAAGCTGCCGCCAATTCGCGATCGCGGCGTCGCTCTTCTCCGACGGAAACGCGACGACAAATTTCGTCCCTTCCGGCGACGACTGAAGCTCGCGACAGACATCGTCCGGCGAATGAACAGCCAGCGGCACGTCGCACTGCGGACAGAACGCTTGCCCCAGCCGAGCGAACAGCATTCGCAGCAAATCGTCAGTCTCGGTGATCGTGCCGAGCGTCGCGCGCGAATCAAACGTCTGCTCCGCGTGAAACGCGATGGCCGGCGGCAGATTCTCCAGAGCATCCGCATCCGGCCGCTCGATCCGTTCCAAGAACTGCCGAGCCGACGGCGCGAACGTCTCGATGTACCGTCGCCGCCCCTCGGCCACGAGCGTGTCAAACGCCAGGCTGCTCTTGCCGGCTCCGCTGACTCCGGTGATCGCGATCAGTTTGCCCAACGGCAAACTCACGTCGATCCCCTGGAGGTTATGAACGCGAACGCCTCGCAATTCGATGTGCGACATGCCGCGAGGATAACGGCGGTTGCGGACTCGAGGCAGCGTCACGCGGCGGTGCAACACGGCAGGCTAATTGGTCGTGTTAAGCAAACTGTAGCCCGACCCCTTGTGGGTCGGAGGATTCGATTTTCTCTATGGATATGTCGCCGATGCAAAATCCTCCGACCCACAAGGGGTCGGGCTACAGAGATCGCAATGTCAAGAACTAGCCAGCCGTGGGCGGCATCACTTCAATCCTGCATCGCCCGGCTCGAAGACTTTCACCTCCGGCGTTTCGCGAGTCAGCACTTGCCAGCTCGCACCGCTTTCTCGGAACGCTGAGAAATCCGTCGGCGAGTACGACCACTCCAAGTTCGGCGTGCAGATCCTTTGACCGTTCAGTTCGCGCGACCACATCGCGGCGTCGAGTACTCCGCTGGCGAGCAACGTCCGCTCGACCGGATAAGGCGGGCAGCGCTCGCGAAAGAAATGCTGCGCCGAGTGCGAGAGAGCTTTGAAGAAATTCCGATTCCCCCAAGGGCCATTGAAGACCGCCGTCGCTTGAATCTGCGGATCACCTTTCAGCCGGCACGCGAAATTCCAGCGGTTCGCACTGCCACCCACCTTGAGCACCGTCGCGCGAAGTCCGTCACGATAGGTGAGCAACAGGCCGTGGCTCGGTTCCATTTCTGGAACGGCCGGGCCGTTGGTTTTGTTAAGCCCGCGCGGCTGCTCGCTCATCGACACTTCCGCTTGCATCGCGGCCTGAGCAAGTTCACGCGACCAACGCCCGGCGCTCGCCGCGCGAGCCAACGCCTCACCGGTCAAGAACTCGACCGAGGCAATGCCGGTCTCGCCGCCGCGACGAGCCTCGACGAACGATTGCAGCAATTCGAAACCGTGAAAGTCGTAGACCTCAATGCCGCCGCCGTGAACGGCCACTGCCTCTTCGATGTCCGCATTCGGCGGCAAGTCGAGGCCCGGCCGCCGTTGACCCAGCGGCACCGAGCTGCCGGCCATCAACGGAATGCCGCAGCTTCGCGCGACGTCGTACATCTCTTTCGACCAGTCCCAGCGATACGACAAATGCTTGTCGTTGAAAAACGGCACGAAACGATTCGACCGCTGCATGACACGCACCGCTTGGTCAAAGAACTCTTTGCGCGGGTACATCACGACGCCGCGAGCGTTCGTCGGATACTCCCCATGTTCGACCACCGACAGCACCGCATCCACGGCCAGCCCGCCAGTTCCCAACGTCAGTGCGTCTTCAATCGTCGGACACAACGGGATGTTGAATCGTTTGGAGACATCGCGGGCCATGTCGCCTTCGGGAAACTGGTCGGCGTACATCGAGACGACCTCGACGCCCGGATCGACCAGCTTGCCGCTAAACAGATACGGCTTAAAAAAATTCTCCAGGAGATTGAAAGCATGTGACCGAAACCGAAACACGGTGAAGATCGCCGCGACGCGCGGCCGGCGCGGAGGCTCGGCCGACAACGGCGATAACAGGCAGGAACCCAAACCGGCCGCCGAGCCGATCAAAAACTGACGACGATCCCATCGCGTTTGCATCACTCCCCCGATCATTTCGGTCAACGAATCAGATTCGCCCGCGCGACACGCAGCATGTTGAGGCCGAGGATCTTTTCGATCTGATCGTCCGAGTACCCGCGCTGCACGAGGCCCACAGTAAACAGCGGCCAGTTCGTCCAAGCCAGCGACTTCGACTTCGGATACCGCTTCGCCTCCTCGGCACCCGGCAGAAACGCATCGTCCGGCCAGAAAGCTTCGTAGCGCGTGCGTCGCTTGGCACGCGGGGGGATTTTCTTCAGTTCGGCGGAATCGTTTCGTGAGCGATAGCCGATGTCGGTCCCAATGCCGGCATGGTCGATCCCGAACTTCTTCACGACGTAATCGACGTGATCCAACAGTGCCGCGATGTCGCCAGTCCGGCCAAGAAAATGCGGGATCGCACAAATGCCGATCAAGCCACCGCCATCGACAATCGCCTTGATGACCTCATCCGGCTTCGCGCGAATGTGTTGTTGCAGCGCTGCGCACGTCGTGTGACTCGCGACCATCGGTTTCCGCGAAACCTGCGCTGCTTCGAGACTCGTCCGCCAGCCGCTGTGAGCGACATCGACGATCACGCCGACACGATTCATCTCGGCAACCGCTGCTCGGCCAAGATCGCTGAGTCCACCGTTGGCCGTTTCCGCACAGCCATCGCCCAATAAGTTCCGGCGATTGTACGTCACGTGCATCATCCGGACGCCGAGTTCAAAAAACGTGCGCACGTACCGCAATTCGTCCGCGACCGAAACCGCTTCGCCAGTCAACGGCATTCCGTTGCCCGTGAAGTACAGACACCGCCGCCCTTGCTGCTTGGCGGTCACGATGTCGTCCGGCGTGACCGCCTTGCTGACGACGTCTCGCAAATGATCGGTCGCGTATGTGAACCTCGCCAGCCGTTTCAGTAGACGCAGCGGACTCGATCCTTCTTCTCCGGCATTTTGAAACACGCACGTCACGCCGGACGCTTCCCACGCCTGCAAATACTCCGCACGTTCGGCCGCGTCGGTGACATACCGAGTCATCCGCATATCTTCTTCGAGATCTTGCAACTCGATGTCCGACGCCCCGGCCCGCACTGCCTCCGCCAGCCGATCCCCATCGACGGCGGCATTCGGCGAGAAGCCATACACATCGAAGACAACCGACTTCGCGTGCAACGCCAAGCCATGTTCCAAATCGCGTGTACTCGGCTTGAGCACGTCCATGCCCAACAACCGAGCCTGCTCAATCACGTCATTCGGTGTCGTGGCGGTCGCGGACGTTACGATCAAATGTGAAAGACTACCACCAGCAAACGCAGCCAAGATTTCGCGGCGATTGAAGGCTCGCATCATCGATGTCCCAAAGTACAAAGCAGCCAATTTGATTACCCCAGAAATCGAAATGAAATCTAACGGTCCGGCCACAATTCGTCGTCTCACCGGGAACCAGGACGACGGATTCTGTGGATCACGGGGCTCACAGTTGCCCGTTGAGAAGGCAGGTGGTACTGACATCACCGACCATTTTTTTGGAACGATCGGTGGCCAGGACACATTTTTGTTGTGCCGGCTTGTGCCCTCCATATAGTGGCCGAAAATCGTTTGATGGACCTGATCGCACAGTCGTTTTTCGAATCCGTTCCGATCGGAAACCGGAAGAGGTCGTGGACACCGAGTCAACCTGCTATGAATGACAACAACCGCTCGCTGTCGACTTGGTTTATTCTGGCTCTGAGCCTGTTTGGCTTTTCGTCCATGCTCGGCCCGGCCTTGCAGCGAAATCAGCCATCGTCTTCGGTCCCCGCTTCCAGCCAGTCAAAAAACGCCGAAAGTGATTCAGGAAGTGGCAACAACAATTCTTCAAAGCGACCATCTGATATCGAGACGCTGAATCGCTTGGATGAAGTGATCGGTGAGCACCTCGGTCAACCCCAGCCCTTCAGCAGCAGATTGCTCAATGACCCGTACGATGCGCTCAGTCGGTGCCGCGTCCAATGGTTTCCATGTCTGACGGGGCCTGTTCCATTCGGATATCCGGATATTGACTCGCTAGTCGTCCTCATTCCCGATCCGACGGATACAGCGAGCGGCTACCAATTCAACGACGTCCTGGAGAGCGTGCAGCAAGCGCTATCAACCGATGGATATGTTCTCGACCGATATCGTCTTCCGTGGAAGGCAAAATCCAATGTTCCACTGAAGGGCTTCGACGATCCTCGCCAAGTGCCAGGAGTTGTGCTCCTCCGAAAAGCGGAAGAAGCACACCCCACACTTCTCATGCTCTATTTGGTTGGTGAAACCCCAACGGGGGGGATCCACAAGGAGGCCCTTCGGTTGGCGTTAACACATCGGGAAAGGCTGTTGGAGTCGGTGTACATGTTCACGTCAGCGACCGAGATTCGGATTGTCGGACCATGCTTCACTGGCTCCGCAGACTCACTCGCGTTGGCACTGGGCCATTGGAACGCAGGCAGGTCGCCAAACAGAATTAGTGTCATTGCGCCAGCGACCGGAGTGGATCCTCGAAAATTTGAGGAAAGCGTCAAACAACTGCAATTGGCACCATTGTCCAAGGCTGCGGATGTCAAATTCCGCTCGTCAAACGTCAGTTTGGAATCGGCCCGTAATGAACTGCTGGCGTTCGTGAGCCACCTGCACTCGAAGTCCATCGGCGACAGACCGCGTATCGCTTGGTTACGGGAGTCGGGGACTGGCTACGGCCAAAAGAATAGGCCGCGTGAAAAGGACAAGCAGAGTGAAAAGGTCGAGAGTGACAAATACGAGATCGTCGACTTTTCATTTCCTGTCCACATTTCCCAGCTTCGAGATGAGTTCGATCAGCAACAACGTCAGGCCAACGATTCGGCTACTCCCGTCGCCCGGTCGTCCAGGAAACTGAACCTCCGAGTGCCTTTCGACAATGAAGTTCAAACGGCAATTGACGTCGTTCCGACGCTCGTCCCGAAGATGGGCGCTGCCACAACCGAGTACGCGCTGGCCCAGATTTGCGAAGCTCTGCGCCGGGAGCAATTTCCATACGTCGGCATCCAAGCGACAGATATCCGTGATCGAATTTTTTTGGCGAGCATCGTCCGGCAGTATTCACCAGACACACAATTATTGATTATCAACAGTGACTTGTTGTTGTCGCATCCCGATTATCAATCGGTCTTGCGCGGAGCCCTCGTGGCTTCGGGCTACCCGTTGTTTCCCGAGAACCAATTGTGGACGGCTCCGTTTCGGGAATCGAAAGAACAATTAGTCTTCGCCAACAATTCCATCCAAGCGTACTACAACGCGGTTCTGCTGATTCGCCATCCGGAAAGCTGGACATCCTCAGTCTGTTCCGAGTGTCGCGACACGCCACTACCTTTGGTAAAATACGGCAAACCGTTCGACATTGACAGAAATGTTCCGCGGCATCCCCCCACGGCCAGCGCGTATCAAAGTTGTTGACCTGTGAGGACTTCCGCGAGGAAGTCGTCGTTCCAGCCGGCGATTTGCATCTTGCCTCGCAGACTTTCTTTGAGCGGATGATGCTTGAGTCGCGTGATGGCAAAGCGTCGTAGCCAAC
>CAMDDX010000344.1 GCA_945893075.1 Planctomyces sp. SH-PL62
AACTGGGGCACGCCGATGTTTCTGATGGTCAACCATGTGGCGCGGGAGGCGGCGAAAGTGCGTCCGGATGTGACCATCGCCACATACGCGTATGCGCCGTCGGCACGTCCTCCCAAGAACCTGAAGATGGAACCGAGCGTCCGCATTCAGTATGCCACGTACAATGCGGACCAGCTTCATCCGTTCGGGTCGCTCGCCTCGTTGACCAACCTGGGCTACCAGCGCGACCTCCAGGAATGGAACCGGATTTCCACGGGGATGATGTACTGGTACTACGGCATGGGCAGCTATACCGATTTTTTCGCGCCACCGGTGACCCTGCGCATGGCCGGTCCCCACATGCGCACGCTGATCGAAAGCAAAGCCAGCAGCATTTTCGTGCAGGGGGATCCGGTCGTCTTCAGCGAACTGTTGCAGTATGTCTATGCTCGTTTGCTTTGGAATCCGCGGCTGGACAGCCATGAGGTCATCGAGGAGTTCGTCGATCTGTACTACGGCGAGTCGGCCGGGCCCGTTGCTGAGTTTCTTCGCTTGGCGGATCGCGAGGTCCGCCAGGCCGCGACGCATCCCAATTGCAATGCTCCCGACATTTTTGCCGCCTATGGATACACAGAGGACCTCGGGTGGAAGGGAATCGAGTTGTTCCAACAGGCCCTCGAACGCGCTCGGACACCGGAGCTGAAGGCTCGAGTGGAAAAGGCCTCCCTGAGCGCATACCGTCTCTCTCTGGGCAAGACGTGGCTGGGTCAGAAACGCCAAGATCTTTCCGAGCCCCAGCGCGCACGCCTCCGCCAGAGCGCGCGGACGCTGTTTGAACTCTGCGCGACGCTCAAGATCGAATTGGTCCACGAGGCGCGCCGGATCAAGGACGCCCAAGCGGCCGTACGCCGAGCGCTCGATATCCCAGAGGACGAGCCGTTTTGACAACCATGACGAAAATAAAGTTGAAGCCAAGAAAATGATCACGAACGTGACCGGCGTCTGGCTGTGATATCCAGAGAGTGACTAACTCAGAGAGCGACTGACATGAATCTGTTGAGACCAACAATGACGTTCGGCTGGCCTCTCACGGCCGCAATGGCGATGGCGCTCGTTTTGTCGTCGGTCAGCGGAGTTGTCCGCAGCGACGAACCGGTGGCACCGAGCATTGAACAGCAACCGTTGTTTAAGGCCGGTGAGGACGGTTACTTCAACTACCGCATCCCCAGCCTGGTGGTGACGTCACGGGGCACCGTGCTGGCGCTTTGCGAAGCTCGCAAGAAGACGGGCCACGACTGGGATGACGTTGACCTGGCTCTGAGACGCAGTACCGATCACGGTCGCACCTGGAGCAAAATGCAGATAATCGCCGACGAAGGCGAGTTGACCATCAATCAGCCTTGCCCGGTTGTCGATCACCAGACAGGAACGATCTGGCTGCCGCTGTGCCGAGGCCGCAAGCCGGGACTGGGCAATGCCGAAGTTCTCCTGATGAAGAGCACCGACGATGGCCAGACCTGGTCCCGGCCTGTCAGCATTCATCAGACGGCGGCTGATCATTCGTGGACGTTCGTCGGGACGGGACCGGGACACGGAATTCAGTTGAAGAGTGGACGATTGCTGATCCCCTGCTGGTTTGATCTGACACCCACCTGCGGTGAAGTCCAGTCGTCGTGTTGCATTTACAGTGACGATCACGGCGAGACCTGGAAACGGGGCGAGCCACTGACTCGCAACGCCTGCGATGAGTGTGACATCGTGGAATTAGAAGATGGAACTGTCTATCTCAACGCGCGCTCTCGAGGCCAGAAGCAGCGCGCTTATGCCTTCAGCAAAGACGGTGGACAGAGCTGGTCGGCAGTTCAATACGATCCCCGTCAGCCGGAACCCTCCTGTGATGGGGCGTTGATCCGACTGAGCGACAGTCGTCGCATGGACAAGAATCGGGTGCTAGTCGTCTGCCCTACGAACCCGGATACGCGGGCCCACATCAAAGTCCGGATGAGCTATGACGAGTGTCAAACCTGGCCGATTGCTTCCGAGCCCCTGGCTCATCTCGGTGGCTATTCCGATCTGGCTGTCACCGGCGACCGGAAAATCCTTTGTCTGTACGAGACATGGCCATCGTACAAGGAGTTTGGCGAGAATCGGACCAACCTCGTTCTCGCGGCGTTCAACGTCGAATGGCTGTCCGCTGGAAAAGACACGTTGGCCGCGCCGCGCGCCTTACCCAAGGGGCCGTCCGGTCATCGCTGAATCCGCGGTACGTCGTTGCAACCATCCGAATCGCGGATATAGAACTTGCCGAGGACGCTCGATCCATGAAGACCTACTTCGTTGCCTTCCGATTGGTTACCGCGTTCTCGCTGGCAGTATTCCTGTCGTCAACAGGCACAAGTGCGACGGAGCCGATGCCCGATCCGTTTGCTGGAATGGCGGATGAATATCGAACTCTGACTCGACCGTTGCTGCAACAATTCTGCCTGGAGTGTCATTCGACGGCGAAGCAGGAAGGGGACCTGGACCTGGAGCGATTCGCAGCTCTTGCCGACGTGCGGCGCGGAACGAAAGCGTGGCTGAAGGTGGTCGAGATGCTCGACAATGGCGAGATGCCGCCCGCCGAATCGAAGCAGCCGTCCCCCGAGCAGCGAAAGCAACTGCGCGGGTGGGTCGAACGATACCTGCATGCCGAGTCACTGGCCAACGCAGGCGATCCGGGCTCCGTCGTGTTGCGAAGGCTGAATAACGCGGAATACACCTACACGATCCGTGATCTGACGGGCGTGGACCTCGATCCGGCTCGCGAGTTCCCAACCGACAGTGCCGCGGGCGAGGGCTTCACCAACGCAGGCAACGCGCTTTCAATGTCGCCGGCACTGCTGGCCAAATATCTCGATGCCGGCAAGGAGATCGCTCGTCATGCGGTGCTGCTCCCGGATGGTATTCGCTTCTCGCAGTTTACCGCGCAGCGGGACTGGACGAATGAAATGTTGCTGAAGATCCGGCAGTTCTACCGCCAGCGGGTCGAGATCGTTGACCTGGGGGTCGGAACATCCGTCGGCCTTATGAATCTGCACGGAGATTGTCGCCTTGGGGAAGCGGGAAAGTTGCCGCTCGAAAAATACTTCGCCGCGACCCTCGCGGAACGGGCCGCGCTCCGCTCGGGCGAGAAAACGATCTCCGTCGTGGCTGCAGAACGTGGGTTGAATGCCAAGTACTTGGGATTGCTCTGGACGAATATGGACGCGACCGAACCGTCGCCGCTGCTCGATGGACTTCGGTCCCGGTGGCGCGACGCCAAGCCGGAGGATGCCGCGGCACTTGTTACCGAAGTCGCCGCGTGGCAGAGGGGGTTGTGGGCGTTCAACGTGGTCGGCTTGATGGGCCGGAAGGGAAGTGGGACACAATGGCAGGAACCTGTCAGTCCGTTCGTGGTGCAGCAGGAGTTTCGTCTTCCGATCCCCGCCGCGAAGGAGGGTGAGGCAGCGAAGGAAGTCGTCATCTCGCTGGTGGTCGGCGACTGCGGTGACGGCAACGAACAGGACTTTGTGGTCTGGCATCAGCCGCGGCTGGTGGCTGATAAGCAGCCGGATATCTTTCTGCGCGATATCCCGGAGTTAAAGGGGATCGATCCCGCGACATTTGGCAAGCATCCCAGCGGCAAGTCGCTCGATGCGGCGTCGCTCTGCGTGCGAGCACCTTCGGTCATCACGCTGCGCCTGCCCGGAACAATCGCCGCCGGGCGGACGCTGGTGACGACCGCCGCGCTCGATTCGGAAGCGGGCGGCGACGCGAGCGTTCAACCGGACGTGGTGCTCGGTGAGGCTGAAGTAAAGTCTGGGCTGATGGTCGCGACTACGACGGCGACGCTATCGACCGTCACGGCGCTCTATCCGGACCATCGCACGGTGTCGTACCAGAAACCCGTTCTGGTCGCGGAGGAAGGTGCGGCCAGCAAGACGTTCGCAGCCGCGATGGAAGCTCACCGCCAGTTGTTTCCGATCTCGCTGTGTTACCCGCAGGTCGTGCCGACCGATGAAGTGCTGACACTGACTCAGTTCCATCGCGAAGACGAACATCTGGTGCGACTGCTGCTGGACGAGGCCGAGAAGCGGGAGATCGATCGACTGTGGGACGAGCTGCGATTCGTCAGCCAGGATCCGCTAAAGCTGGCGGCCGTTCTCGATTCGCTGGTCGAGACCACGAAAGATCATCCTCAGGACGGCGGTTTTAACGAGGCGGTCAAGCCGTTTCATCAGCGGGCGGATGTATTTCGGCAGAGACTGATCGACTGCGAACCGAAGCAGCTCGACGCACTGATCGACTTCGCTTCGCGCGCCTTTCGCCGTCCCTTGGACGAACAGGCGGTCGAAGACTACCGAAGCCTGTATCGCAAACTGCGTTCGGAAGAGTTGTCACACGAGGACGCCTTCCGGTTGGTATTGGCGAGAATCTTTGTTGCGGCTCCCTTCCTGTATCGATTCGAGTCGGTGCCCGATGGAGCGTCGTCGGCCCAGGTCTCCCATTCGGAACTGGCGAGTCGCTTGAGTTATTTTCTCTGGTCGTCTCTGCCCGACGAGGAATTGCGAGCGAAGGCCGCGGAAGGGACTCTGGGGCATCCGGACGTGCTGGAACAGCAAACGCGACGCATGCTCAAAGACCCTCGTGTGCGCCGCCTGGGGACGGAGTTCGCCTGCCAGTGGATGCATATTTACGACTTTCCCGCAACGGAAGCGAAGAGCGTGCAGCTCTTCCCCGAGTTCGAGGAACTGCGCACCGACATGTACGAGGAGTCGATCCTGTTTCTCACGGGTCTGTTTCAAAACGATGCCCCGTTGCTCGGTCTTCTGAACGCCGACCACACGTTCGTCAACGAACGATTGGCGAAGTTCTACGGCATCGCAGGCATCGAGGGTGAATCGTGGCGACGGATCGAGGGCATCCAGCAGCACGGTCGAGGCGGGATTCTCGGCCTGGCGGCGACGCTCGCCAAACAATCCGGCGCATCGCGCACGAGTCCCATTCTGCGGGGCAACTGGGTCAGCGAAGTGCTGCTCGGCGAGAAACTGCCGCGTCCACCGAAAGACGTACCGCAACTCGCGGACACTGTCTCGGACGGTCTGACCGAACGGCAAATGATCGAGCGACACAGCAGCGATGCGGCCTGCGCGAAGTGCCACCAGCGAGTCGATCCGCTGGGGTTCGCTCTGGAGGGCTTTGACGCCATCGGTCGCCGCCGTAAACAAAGCCAGACGGGGCTCGCGATCGATACCAGGACGAAGCTTGCCGACGGTCGCGAAATTGATGGACTGGCGGGGCTGCGCAGCTATCTGCTGGAACAGCGCCGCAACGCCGTGGTAGGTCAGTTCTGCCGCAAGTTACTGGGATATGCGCTCGGTCGCGAGACACAACTGTCGGATCAGCCGTTGCTGGCCGAGATGCAGCAGAAATTGGCGGAGAATGGCTATCGCACGTCCACGGCCGTGCTCGCCATTGTGCAGAGTCGCCAGTTTCGGGAGATCCGTGGCCGAGACACGCCGCCTTCGGCGGGGCGGTAAACGAGGACAGCCAACGAGGGAAACGATTGGAGCTAATGCGAATCATGCGAAACCACACGTTCCAACGCCGCACTTTCCTCCGTGGTTTGGGCGTCACAATGGCGCTGCCGTGGATGGAGACGCTCCCCGTCTGGGGCGACGACGCCTCAACGTCCACGAAGCGCCCGAACGAACCGCCGGTCCGTCTGGCCGTGTTGTTTTCGGGAAACGGTTTCCACGCCGGTCAATGGTGGGCCAAGGGCGTCGGCAAAGAGATGACCCTCGGCCCGGTTCTGGAATCGCTGACTGATTTCCGCGAACGACTGCTCTTCATCAACGGGCTGTACAACGCGGAGGCTCTCAAGGGGAACATCCACAGTTCGCAGACGGGCAACCTGTTATCCGGCGCACCGCTGGCATCCGGCGGCGAGATTCGTTCGGGGACCAGTTTCGATCAGCTTGTCGCGCAGCATTACGGACACTCGACGAAAGTGCCGAGCCTTGTCCTCGGCTGCGAGCGGTCGAATCCGGGGATTCACAAGAACTACTCGATGCTCTACAGCTCGCACATCTCGTGGAGTTCACCGACCGCCCCCACGCCGCTGGAACTGTATCCTGCCCTGGCATTCGACCGGCTCTTTAAGGGTGAGGGAGAGCGGGGTGATCGTGGCGTGCTGGACGCGGTGCTCGGCGAGGCGAGCCGGTTCCGCGGCAAGATCAGTACCAGTGATCGGCAGAAACTCGACGAGTATCTCAATTCGGTGCGCGAGGTCGAACAGCGTCTCGAACAGGCGAGCAAGCAAGGGGAACTCCAGGGTTGGCGGCCGACACTCGACAAGCCCAACGTACCGCGGCCGCCCGACGGCATTCCCCAAAACCTCGCCGACCACATGCGGTTGATGTGCGACATTCTCGTTCTGGCCTTCCAGACCGATGCGACTCGTGTCTGCACGCTGAAGCTAAACAACGACCACAGCTACCTGCAGTTCCCTCACTTGAACGTCGCGGTCGGGCATCACGAACTGTCGCACTCCGATCGCGGCAAGATGTCACCCGACTGGCTGAAGGTGAACCAGTTCTTTCTGGAGCAGTTCGCCTATATTGCCCGTAAGCTGGATGCGATCCAGGAAGGCGAGCGGACCGCGCTCGACAATTCCGTGTTGATGTACCTGTCCAGCATGCAAACCGGCAGCCACGACGCCAGCAATCTGCCCTGTGTGGTCGTGGGGGGCGGAGGCGGTCGATTGCAGGGCGGCCGAGTGCTCGACTACGCCAGTCAGCCAAACCGCAAAATGTGCAGTCTCTATTTGTCGCTGCTCGACAAGTTCGGAATCCGCCTCAAGGAGTTCGGTGACTCGAATGAACACTTGGCTGAAGTGTGACCGGGTGGGAGGTCTGCGTGAAATGAGGAAAGGCAATAAGTGTTTGGCAACCGACAAACGATGAAAACTCTCCCGCTACTCGGGGCTTTGATCTCGCTGGGATTCTCCAGCCTCGCAATCGCGGACGAGCCCGTCGTCAGCGAGTTGCGCTGAAACGTAGGCGAGGATTTTCTCGGCCAAGCTCATCCCGAACAAGTCGAGACGTTTCAGCTCGGCAACAAGAATGTGCTGATGGGGACGGCGTTCAAGTTCGCTCGGTTCCTCCATCCGATGATGCAGTACCACCTCTATCACCGACATGTCGGGCTATTTAATCCGCCAAACTTGAAGCGAGCCTTTTTCACGTCTCTGCGACGTGCCAATTGATCCAACTGACGCCGACCGGTGAACCGTAGCGATCGGGTACACTGAATGCGACAACTTCCCCAACAAAGTGAGATTGCAATGATTCGACTGCTGATTGTTTTCGTGGCCGGTTGCCTTTTCGCAATCACTCCGGTGTATGCCGCCGACAAGCCCGTGAAGGTTTTTATTCTCGCCGGGCAATCGAACATGGAGGGTAAAGCCCGCAACGCCCTCCTTGATTACCAAGCGACGGACGAGAAAACCAAAGACCTCTTCGCTCATCTGCGGAAGGACGACAAGTGGGTCGTCCGCGATGACGTGTTCATCAAGTTTCTCGATCGAAAAGGACCGCTCACCGTCGGATATGGGTCGCCTGGTTGCACGGGAGTGGAGCTCGAATTCGGGACCGCGATGGGAGATCACTTCGATCAACCGGTCCTCTTGATCAAGGCCGCATGGGGTGGGCACTCGCTTTACAAACTCTTCCGTTCGCCTTCGGCAGGACTCCCTGAGGCGCTGTTGCAGAAGGATCTCGATGAGGCTCAGAAG
>CAMDDX010000345.1 GCA_945893075.1 Planctomyces sp. SH-PL62
ATGGATTGTGATTCAAATGGCTCGTTCGCCGATTCCATTTTTCACCCAGCCATTTTTTACCTTTCTCTGATACGAATGACAGTTGGCGGATCATCAAACGAGTGATGACAAACACGCACGCAAGAAAAACGCGCGTTTCGGACGAAGACGCTAACTGGTCACGACGAACTCGCGAGCCAGCATCTGCCCTCGTCGCAAGTTTGCCGCGCCACGTTATCATCGCTTCCTATGAAACGACGCACCTTTCTTCAATTCGGATTGGCGGCCTCATTGGGAACCCCGCTCCTGGCCGCGTTGCGGCAAGATCGCTTGGACGAGGCGGCCGAAGTGTTGACTCGCGCGACAGCTCAAGGACAAGTGGCTGCCGCAGTATTGCATGTGACTCAGCGACAAACATCGTTCACACGCGCATTCGGCAAGGCTCGTGATGAGCACGCGATGTTTCTGCTGGGCTCGATTTCCAAACCGATCGCCATGACGGCGCTGATGACGCTCTTCGACAAAGGCGCGTTTAAGCTCGACGACCCACTGAAGAAGTTCCTCCCCAAGTTCACCGGCGAGGGGCGCGATGATGTCACGCTGCGACATCTGCTGTCGCACGTTTCGGGACTGCCCGATCAATTGCCTGAGAATGACCCCTTACGAAAGAAACATGCTCCGCTGTCCGAGTTCGTCGAGCACGCGACTCGCACTCCGCTGCTCTTCGCTCCCGGCTCGAAATACCAGTATTCGAGCATGGCGATTTTGCTGGCGGCTCGTGTGGCCGAACTGCTGAGCGGCACGGACATCCTGACCCTCGTCGATCGAGCCGTCTTTCAACCACTGGGAATGAAGCATTCGGCTCAAGGACTGGGGAGGTTCAAGCTCGACGACTTCGTCCCCGTGCAAACGGAATTCGCGGCGGTCGAAGCCGGAGGTGGCGATCCAACGGCGAAGGCTTGGGATTGGAACAGTCCGTATTGGCGAAAGCTCGGAGCACCGTGGGGCGGCACACATGCGTCCGCGCCGGATCTGGCGAGATTCCTCGGCGAGTTCCTCTTCCAGAAAGGAGCGGTGGTGAAACCAGAGACGGCTCGACTGATGACGAGCAACCAAAACCTAGCGGGACAAACGCCGCGCGGCCTGGGGCTCAACGTCGGCAAGGCTGCTGGCAGCGTGGGCTGCTCAGAGAAGACCTTCGGCCATACAGGCTCGACGGGGACTGTGGCGTGGGCCGACCCGGCGAGCAAAACGATTTGCGTTGTGCTGACATCCCTGCCCGCACGAGCCATCCAACCTCACCCGCGAGACCTCGCCGCAGAAAAGGTCGCGGCGGCAGCAACTTGATTGGCGGCAGTTTCAAAACCCGATTGCGTCGTAGCCACGTTCTGGCGAACGAATCAGCGAGCGGGATCTCGCAAATCCCCACCCGCGCGCCGGAGCACCTCAGAAAACGGCACCTTTTCAAAAACGCCGAAGAGGGCATGCGAGCCAAGTCGGGCGCGGCCGAGCTTTGGCGATGACAGGCCGCAGAGGAAACGGACAAAGGCGTGCGAGTCGGCGAAGAGGTCACGTTTCGTGGCACGGAACGCGGCGGCTTCTTGCCAACGTCGGTCGTCGATCGGCGGTGCGCGACGCGGCAACAGTTGGGTGGCCTTTCCGTCGAGGCAGTGCGAGCAGTGACCGCACGGAGCGGGAAGCGGTTCTCCAAAATGCGATCCGAGATGCGAGACTTGGCAGCCGTTGTGTTCGACGAGTTCAAGAACTTCATTGAGGCGGGCGATCTCGCGGGTTTCGCGGAGCAACGCTTTCTCATGCAACTCGGTGGCGAGGGCCGTCAGGTCGGCTGGGGACTTGAGTCTTCGATAGCGGCTTCGAACTCCTGCAACCTTCAGTTCGAGCCATTGCTTCTCGGCGCAATAGTCGAGTGCTCGGACAAAGCGATCGCGCGGCTGGTCGAGCGCGGTCGCGGCGCTCGCGATGTCCAACGAGAACCAGATTGCGGCTTTCGTCGCTTGGCAGAACAGCCGCTTGAGAAAATCTTGGCGCTCGCCTTCAAAGTGCGCGAGGATCTCTTTCGATGGCACGAGCGGCTTGAATTGGTACTCGGCATAAAACGGCGTTCCCTCTTCCAGGTAGCCGTCGAGTTCCAAGTACGTCAGCAACGTGCGGACGACGATCTGCTTGATGTCATGCCGAAACGACAAGTCGTATAGCGACACGTCAAAGGCATCCCCCAACTGCAAGACCTCGCGGACGAGACTGCTCACCGAGGCGAACGACGGCGTGTCGCCAAACACAAAATTCTCCAGCGTGTTGATGTCGTCCGAGCAGGCCAGCAATTCGCAGTGGGCCGCCGCTCCATCACGTCCCGCGCGGCCGATTTCTTGCGAGTAGTTCTCCAAGCTCTTCGGCAAGTTGTAGTGGTACACGTAGCGAATGTTGGCCTTGTCGATCCCCATGCCGAACGCGATCGTCGCCACCACGATGGCCCGATCCGAACCGGCGAACCAGTCCTGCACGGCAGCGCGGTCCTCATCCTTCATACCGGCGTGATAAGCCCTGGCGTCGAAGCCGCGCCGAGCCAGTCGATCGGCCACTTGCTCGGCGGTCCGTTGCAGCGTGACATACACGATCGTCGGCCCGCGTTCATTTCGAGTCAGTCGATCAAGCAGCGCCGCGTCTTGTTCGCTGCCCGAAACCGGCGTGATCCGCAGCGAAAGATTCGACCGATAGAAGCCAGTTCGCACCGCATGCTCCGGCGCGATCTGAAACTGTCGGCAGATGTCCTCCAAGACGGCCGGCGTGGCGGTGGCGGTCAAAGCGAACAACCGTTCGGCGCGGCACTCACGGGCAAAGCGCGTCAGCTTGAGATAGTCCGGCCGAAAGTTGTGCCCCCATTCCGAAATGCAATGCGCCTCATCGACGGCGAACAGCGACACGCGCACTCGCTGAATCGCCTCGCGAAAGCGCTCGTTGTTGAACCGCTCCGGCGCGACATACAGCAAGCGGAGTTGTTCGGTTCGCATCGCCGTCATCACGGCCGAGGACTCGTCAGCGGTAAGCGTCGAATCCAGCCGCTCCGCCGCGATGCCCAGTCGCTTGAGCTTGTCGATTTGATCCTTCATCAGCGCGATGAGCGGCGACACGACAACCGTCAGTCCGGGCAACAACAGCGCTGGCAACTGATAGCACAGCGACTTGCCGCTCCCCGTCGGAAACACCGCCGCCGCCGAATGCCCGGCCAGCAAATGCTCGATCACCGCCTCCTGGCCAGGACGAAATGTCTCGAACCCAAACGTGGCGCGAAGGACTTCCACCGGAGACTGTGATGCGGGCATCGGCGGAGACTCCTAATGATTGTTGTTCGCGGCGATCATTCCCGTCGGCGCTGGCCGTGTGAAAGTCCGGCCCATGATAAAGACGATCATGCGGCCATGTCTCGGCTGCGGGACGAGTGGACCGGCGAACGGGAGCCGTCAGGCCCCGGACAGCGTGGGACCGTCGAACCCAAGTCGATTGCGGTGCCGAATCGTACGCGCTGAGCGCGGCTCGCCAACGGCAAGAAGACAGAGGGCTGATGCCCAGCGGTTCGACAGCGGCGAGAGGCTTGCGGCGGGGGAAGGCAGCGCGATCGCTGTTTGGCGAGACGATGATTGAGTGCTGCGATTGGTCGCGGACGGTTGAAACCGAGTCGGTTGTTGTGCGGAGTCGTCCGAGGGCTAACGCCCATCGGCTCGCCAAAACAAAATCCGTTGGCGAGCCGGTGGCCGTTAGGCCCCGGACGACGCGGAACCGTCGCAATGGCGTCAATTGTTAGATCGAATCGTCCGAGGGCTAACGCCCATCGGCTCACCAACGGCGAGAGGGCATGCGGCCGGGGGAATTCAGTGCGTCAGGCAGCACGATTGGCGTGATCGACGGATAGTGGGTGCATCGGCTCGGCAGCGCAAACAACCACGCGGCAGTTGCCGCTCACATCTAATCGTTTCTCGATTGTGATTTCGTGTCCTCGATAACTGGACGCAGCAAAGGCTTTTGACCTCGGCAGAGAGCAATTGCCTCTTCGAAATCCTTGATACGTTGCAAGTCCTCCGGTGCAAGACGACCGGCGGCCTCCAGGCGTCTTAGAATGGCCAGTGCTGATTCGTACGACTCGATTGCTCGGGCATAGTCCAGCTTGCCGTGTGCCGCACGTCCAATATCGGAATAACCGACACTGAGTTCGAGTTGTAGCGGCACATCGGCCGGCTGATCTGAGACTCGCTTCTGGCGTATCGCCAGAGCTTTTGTGTGAAAACTGATTGCGTCGTCGAACCGACTCATTTGAAAGCACACTTCTCCCATTTGTGCATTCACAAGCATCAACAAGTGCACTGCTGCAGGATTGCTCGGATCAGCCGCCATTTTCTCGACAACGAATGTCGCCTTTTGATAATACCTCAGTGCATCAGGCAGCTTACCGGCCAAGAAAAACGAGTCGCCTAGTTCAAGGTCAGACTGAAAAGTTTGGATTTCAGTTAGCGAAACCTGACCCTGTGTGCTTTGCGATGCCAGTTGGTCTGTCCCAGAGATGTATGCCACGCTTTGTGAGAGCGGATCACTGGGATTCTGCGATTGCTGCAATCCACCTTCGACATGAATCCAGCAAAACATCACCACGAAGACCAACGACATCCCCACGATCGGAATCATCATCAAACAGCGCTGCAAAGTGATTCGTCGGTCTTGAGGCAGGACGACCGACCTGTAGTACTTGTAGATTCGCCAGGTACGACCCGCAGAATAACAGCCCAGTAGCAAGGCCCCGATATTTGATGGATCCAAGAGAGACAAGATTGGAACTGCCGCTGGTAACCAGTTGTTAGTGAGCACTGCTCCGATGAACGCTGAACCCGCTAAAAGAATTCCGCGCAGGGCGACAATTACGAAGACTGCGACTTGGGGCAGAAGCAACTGCGGCCAACGAAGGAAAAAGACGAATACTGCCAGCAACAACGGCCAGGCTGCTACTCCAGTCCAGATCGCTATCGGCATCCATGCATATCTTAGAAATTGTGGTTGCGTGGTAATTAAAGTCGCTGCAAAGTAGCCAATACCCACGAACCACAGCACGAGGACTAAACCACCAAGGGTCATCAACAGAATTGATAACTTTCGCGTCTGATCGGCAAACCAACGTGCAGTCACCTCAGTTCGCCCCTGTTGGTCAACAGACTTCGCAGCGACTCCTTGAAGTCGGATGACTGTTGTCCGAAAACCCGGGATGCGTTCGTCTGCCAAATCGATGACGACGTCTGCACCGAATGTCGCAGCACGAAGCATGAGCAGTTCTTCAACTTGCCAGCGTTGTTTTCCGGAGGCTTCGACTCGTCGTAGGAGTTGGAAGTTCGAGATTGGACGACCACGCATGAGAGCGACCGGCGGATGGAGTGCGTTAGCGCTTTGGTCCGCAGTTCCCGTTGTTAGCGTTGCCTTCTGCGAAACGATCTTTTCGAGGAGAACACGGCCAAGCTGAGGTGATCTCATACCAGTCAGAGCTTGGTTGCGCCGTCGTACCGCAAAGGCTGCCCACACACTGCCGATTGGCCATGTCAGCAAACCACTCAAACCGAGACAGTACAGTTCCCAGAAAATTGGGCGTTCCGAAAAAAATTGATTCCAAAGGGACGGAAAAGCGAGCATTGAGATGCCGATGATGCCTTGAATTAGCGCGATCACGACGGTGCCAAACAGCGTGCTGTACATCATTCCGAATGGCCCAAAGAGCAATGTCAGGACAACCGCCCACAATTGGCTCTTCGGTTTGGAAAACTCAACGCCGATGAGCTTTGATCGCCCCGCCGATTGGTAATGAAACCATAGCTTTCGCTCTTTTGAACGCAGCTCAATATCGTGGATCGCAGTAAGTGGCCAACAATGGATTTCCCCACGAAAGCAGGCCCAAAGTGCTTCGTCGGTCAGCGAAATGTGCGCGTTTCGGGCACGCAGAATTCGGGCGAATGCCCATTCGCCCATTCCATAACGCCACTTGACCTCGGCTTCGAGAATCGGCTCAGCCCCCGACACTGGTCGGCTTAGCATTTGGCATTCGAGTGCCACTGCAAATTCTTCACAATTTCCAAATCGTTGGCTCGGAGCATTTTGAAGGGAACGCAACAATGCAGATCCAATGTTCTGAGGAATCTCCAAGGCTTGGATTTCAGGCATCACCGCCACACAAGCCGGATGCAATCGGATGAATTCGGCAGTGGTCTTGTGGTGACACGGGCGTTGTCCAGTGAGCAACTCGTAGGCAATGACCGCCAGCGCGTATTGATCGGTTCGCCCGTCGCATGGTTGTTGGGCCGCCTGTTCGGGAGCGGCATACGCTGGCGTCCCGCAGAAGCCCCAATGGGATTGGTTCGCGAACTGGCTGGCTAAGCCGAAATCGACGATTTTGAAATGACCGTGTTCGTCAGCTCGGATGTTTTCCGGCTTGAGGTCGCGGTGAATGATGCCGCGAGCGTGCATGAGATCGAGGGCTTGGGCCAGCGGGCCGATGATCAGGCGAACTTCGTCGAGCGGCAAACGGCCACGAGTCTTGATGAGTTCCCCCAGCGTTTGTCCGGGCAGGTACTCGAAGACCGTGAACAGCTTGCCGACGTGCTCGCCGTGATCGAACACGGACGCGATCGCGGGATGGATCAGATTGGCTCCCACACGCGATTCGTGCAGGAACTGAGCGGGATCGTATCCGAATCTCAGAAGCCGAGGCTGAATCACTTTGATCGCGACGGAGCGTTGCAGCTTCGAATCGCGCGCCAGCCACACGTCCCCCATTGCCCCGCTGCCGAGTCGCCGCTCCAGGACGTAGCGATCTTGCAACGCAACGCCGGCACGAAAGATGGCTCGCAGTTCGTTCTGCTCGTCAGCGCTCAATTGGATCGGCTCGGCGACGGCGGAGTCCTCGCCGACCGTGGCATAGGTGCGAGTCATCTCCAATTCATCTTGTGTCTCCTGCACGGTAGGTACACGACTGCCGCACTTCGGACACGTCGTCTCGCTTCCGGCAGCGACGTCAGCCGTTTCGATGACAGTCTGGCACTTCGGACATTGAATTTGCATCGCTCAACTCGCGCGCAACCGGCAATAGCACACATCAGGGTCACATCGTTGTATCGCAGACAACAAATTTGCCAACTCATCGCCTTCTTTTGTGTGCCAACCCACTCGCCCAACTCGGTCCGCGGGGCGGGGGCGGATTTGGGGACTCGCGGGTGGCGGTGCTGTTTCTGGTAGGCCACGAGCAGTTGCACCATCTCGTCCCACGGGCGGGCGAGGCGGTCCAGGCAGCGGGTGGCGATGGCTCGACGCAGCTTGTCGAGCGTCAGGGTGGGGCCGAGAACCTCGACTCGTTCGCGCAGCCGCGAGTCACTACGAAAACCTTTCGTGAGCCGACGCTCGGCCTGCATCTGGTGGATGAGGTCGTCGAGTACTTCGTCCTGTTCTTGCAGGGCCTGCAACACGGCCCAGACTTCGTCGAACTCGGCCCGCGCGACGGCGGCGTCCAACGATTCGCCCGCCGCCTGTTCCACGTACAGCGGGACCAGGATGTAGCCGGTCGTCTTGCCCGGTGCGTTCCGCATCGCTCGGCCGACGGCCTGCACGATGTCCACCTTGCTCCGCTTGGGAGTCAGGAAGGCGACCATGTCCACCGTCGGCACGTCGATCCCTTCCGTCAGGCAGCGCGCGTTCGACATGACCGCCTGCCGAGCCGCTTTGAACTCGGTC
>CAMDDX010000346.1 GCA_945893075.1 Planctomyces sp. SH-PL62
CGACATCCATCGACTCCGGCAGCCATTGCTCCACTTGATCCAACAGCACCCGCCGAGCCTCACCAGACGACGACGAATGCGCGGCCTGTAAATCTTCTCGTGCTTGGGTTTCTCGCCTCGGATGTGGTTTGCGAACTGACTTGCGACTCATCTTCGATGACCGATACTTTGAACTCATGGCGGCGACCTCCGGTTTGTGGATAACTCTCAACCGGGCTTGTAAGCCCGGCCGGAGCCGCCGCCAACTTTTCAACTACGACAGGGACAACCTCGTGTAAAACGGTCGGCTGGAAAAGTGGGATTGATGCGTGCCTCAAGAATTTCGATGCCTTTAGGGTACCCCACCTTTTTGGGAAGCCACCGCTTCCGTCCGAGCGCCGAATCCTCCACTTGAAAATAGTCCAACACCAGATACGGCGCAGTCAGTTTTGAACCGGCGTAGGGCTTGCCATTAGTCCGCAACAAGTACGGGGCCAATTTTCGAGGCAGATAATCGAAGTCGGGGTCCACCCACAGCGTGAGCCGCCGTACTGTGTCATTGAAACCCTCGTACTCCCCTAACTCGATCTTGTGGCACAGATGCCCTTCGACTTCCTCGCTACCGACGTAACTAGCCGTCGGCCGACTCAGTAGATCGAGGAGAGATAATCGAGTCTCCAAGACACTTAATCCGATCAACATCGAAACGACTAAATCATGGCGGGAGTCGTGTGTGGGAGCATTGCGAACATCCACATGGGTCACGACATCTTCCGAGGAATGATGGAATTCGATGTATTCCCTGCCATCGAAACTCCACAACCTGTGAATGAAGCCGCGATTAGTGGGTAACGGCCAGTGTTCGAGTTCGTAGAATTCTCGCACTCCTTGCTTGGCCCAAACGCTGATTCGGGGCTTTGCATTTTGATAAGCGAGCAGAATGTGTTTGGGAATATCAGGATGGTTTAGCGGCGTTGAGACCTTTTGATACCGCACCTCAATTGACGCGATCGTCGCGAGGTTGTTGGAAATCTTCTCGCGGAGCGAAGCCAGATCTTCCGCGACTGCGACGTTGCCGATGGCGAGGCAGAATGCCCACAGCGTGAAACAAGAAGCGATGTGCCGTTGCATGACTGACGACTCCATCTCGACTGACATCTCAGTGCAAATCGCAAACTGCGGACGACAGGACGACAGAACGACAGAACGACAGGAATAACAGATGGAACAGGATAGCAGGTTATCGTGGCAAGCCAGGCCGTCAAGGCATATGAGCCAAATGTTCCGTTCGGGTCGGGACATTTTCTCGGCTTTGGCGAATTGAGAATCGGTTTTCACAGCGTGCGATTAACCGTACTAAGAGTCGTCAGACTGGCGACCCGTCTGTCGCCTTGCGAACGATCGTTCCTAACCAAGCCAATAAGTCCGCCACAAACTGCTCCGGATGTGGCTCGAACTCCAACGTGTGTTGCGCGTCCGGGTATTCGTGCAGCGTGAGCTCTCGCGTGCCGAGCGCGCGCGACCATTCCCTCGTCGCGGCGTTGTCGATGATCCGGTCTCGACCCGCGAGCATCAGCAATGTCGGACAATGAATTGCAGAGGCCGCATCCAACGATTCGCGCGTCAAATCTTGATGAGCCAGTAAGAATCCCGAAGTCACATCGCGCAGCGTCAGCGGATCGAGACGAATGAATTCCTGCCAGCGTGGTTCAGCCGTGAAGAGCGCGGGATCGTTGAGCGGAATCTCGATGCGCTTGTTGCGGATGTCGAGCTTCCTCGCCAGCCACAACCGCGCTCGCTGCATCGAAGTCGGCTGCACTCGCGAGCAAAGTCCCGGATACAGCAACGCCAACGCATCGACCAACTCCGGCCGCCGAGCCGCCGTGATCGCGGCCAACTTCCCGCCCCAACTGACCGCGAGCAGCACCACCGGAATCTGCGAACCGACTTGGTCTCGTCGCCGTCGCACTTCCGCCAAGACTTGTACGACGTCGTTAATCAACCGGTCGCCATGCGGGGCATCGCCGCGCCGCGCGGCATTCATTCCCGATCCGCGCCGATCCACGAACAGCACGTCGTAGCCCGCGCCGCACATTTGCTGGCACGAGTATTCGTACCAGCCACCGTGGCTCTGAATGCCATGCAGCGCGACGACAAATCCGCGCGGCGATTGCGCCGGCCGCCAGTGCCGTGTGCTCAGCGGGTAGCCGTCGGAGGCGACAATGTGTTCGATCTGTGGCGACATGTTACGACAGATACCGTGCCATCAACTTGCGGCTGTGCGAGTCGAGCTGTCTCGCATCCTGCACGAGATACCGCAGTCCGTGCGAATCCAAAATCAGCGCCTTGTCCGGGCTGAGCTTGCGGACGTGTTCGTCGCTGTTGAGCACAAAGCTCGTCGGCCCTCGATCGGTTTCGACGAACCACTCACACGGCTCGGCCAAAGACGAGATGCTCTCGATCCGCTGAATCACCGGCACGAACTCGCGCCGAGTGAGTTCTGACCGCAACAACTCGCGCTGCTCGGTCGGCAGCTCATTCAAGTCGCGCACCTGCGCGACCTCGCGACCGTTCGGATCGCACAGGGAAATCCAATGCTCCGGTTCGGAGATCGGAAACGCTCGAATCGGTTCCACGTTTTCGTGACGCCGCCCCTGCGCGTCGGTCACGCTGAGCCGGCCTTGGTCATCACGTTGCAAAGAAAAAGTTTCAACCATTAGATTTTGAACTCGAAGAGAACGCCGAGATCGGCTTAATGTCAGCTTTGATTGGTGGGTGGTGTTGGTCGAGACACTCGGATGCGATCGCCGCGCACTGTCACAATGGCCCCGGCTTCCAATGCTTCGCCGTGGCGAGCCACGACATCCAAGGTCAGTTGAATTCGTCGATCGGGCGGGACGTCGGGCAATCGCAACAGCCCGCCATGCGGCAGCCCTTCTTGAAAGACCAGTTGGCCGAAAACGGTGTCGATCGTCACGAGCACTCGCTGTTCGCGGAGAGCCTGTTCCAAGAGCGACCGATCGCCGGGATCCGGTCCAAGTTGAGTTGCCTCGACAACATCATGGCCGTGCTGACGCAATCCGACGGCCAAACGGTGTCCCGCGCAACGGTCGATGAGAAATCTCACGTTCGCGCGACCTCCACGTCATCCAGCGACTCATGAGCGACCATCGCGTGAGCGAATGCCAGACAAGCCCGGATGTCGTCCAACTCTAAGCCGGGATAGTCCTCCAACAATGATTCAAACGTCTCGCCCTGCGCCAGCATGCTCAGGATGAGTTCCACGGAAATTCGCAGGCCGCGGATGATCGGTTTGCCAGCGAAGATTTCGGGGTTCACGACAATTCGTTTTAGCAGCGTGGGATCTGACATGGCTCGTTCCTGGGAGTTGGGTTGAGCATCACGGTCATGTTCGAGAATGATCCTGTCAAGCCGCAGTCGGTGAGAGATGAACTACGAGCCTTCGCTCACGTCGCCGTGAGCCATGTCGAGTTGGGCCTTGTGCAATCGGGCATACGTGCCGTTGCGGGCGAGCAAGTCATCGTGGCGACCGATCTCGGTGACTCGGCCTTGTTCGAGAACCACGAGACGATCGGCTCGGCGGAGCGTGCTGAGGCGGTGCGCGATCGCGATGGTCGTGCGGCCGCGAGTCAGGTTTTCCAGCGCGAGTTGGATTTCGCGTTCGGTTTCGGTGTCCACAGAGGAGGTGGCTTCGTCGAGGATCAGGATTGCCGGGTCGATGAGCAGCGCGCGGGCGATGCTGATGCGCTGCCGTTCGCCGCCGGAGAGGGACATGCCGCGCTCGCCGACGAAGCTGTCGTAGCCGTCCGGTTGTCTCAGAATGAACTCGTGAGCGCGGGCAGCTTTTGCGGCACCGATGATTTGTTCGCGAGTCGCGTTCGGACGGCCGTAGGCGATGTTCTCGGCGATCGTGCCGTAGAACAGGAACGGCTCTTGAAGCACGATGCCAATGTTGCGGCGGTAGTCTTCGAGAGCCAGTTGCCGCACGTCGTGACCGTCGATCAGGACCGCCCCTTCCGCGACGTCGTGGAAGCGGCAGACCAAGTTGATGAGCGTTGTCTTGCCCGCACCGCTGGGGCCGACGAGGCCGATCATCTCGCCGGAGCGAATCTGTAAGTTCACGCCGCGCAGGATCGGGCGCGTGCCGTAGCGAAACTGTACGTCGCGAAACTCGACCGCTCCAGTGGCTCGGCCGAGACGAATCGGGTTCGGAGGGTCCGCGATGTTGGGAACTCGGTCGAGGATCTCGAAGATGCGATGCGTGCTGTTGGCCGCTCGCTGCGTCGGTTCGACGATGCGGCTGATGGCTTCCAGACGTCCGTAAAACCTTGTGATGAGCAGCACGCTCGCAGAGAGCACGCCGACCGTCAGGTTATGGCCGAGCACTCGCCAGACACCGACCACCCAAATCAGCAGCAGGCCAAAATCCGACAACAGTGCCAACAGCGGACTGAACGCCGACCACAACTTGTTGACGTGGTTGTTCGTCTTGAAGACCTGATCGTTACGGGCTTGAAAGCGTTCGATCTCGCGCTGCTCTTGAGCGAACGCTTTCACAACGCGAATGCCGGGGATCGTGTCGGCCAGGACGTTGGTCATCTCAGACCAGGCGCGGCTGCCGGCGATGAAGCCCGACCGCAGCTTGCTCCGCACGCCATGCACCAGCCAGCCGATCAACGGCAACGGCAACAGTGTCACGATCCCCAGCCACGTATCCTGCCAAATGACATACGAGCCGATCAGCAACAGCATCACCACATCGGAGGCGAAGTCGGTCAGATGCACGGCGATGAAGTAGCAGATGCGATCGGTGTCGGTATCGATCCGCGAGATCAAATCACCCGTCCGCTTGCCGCCGAAGAATTCCAGCGAGAGCCGTTGCAGATGCGCGTACGTTTGATTGCGGAGATCGGCGGCGACCCGTTCGCTGACCCACGCCAGCACATAGATTCGCCACCAGCCGATCAGCCACGAAATCACGACCGCTCCGGCAAACAGTTCCAGAAACAAAGCGGATTTGGAGATCGCATCACCACGCTCGATGGTCTGCGTGGCGAAGGGGACCAGGACGTCATCCATCACGCGGCCGAGCAGCGGCATCGGTACCGTCGCGAAGAACGAGCCGAGCAATGTGAGCACAAACCCCAGCGTCAGCATCCGCGTGTGCGGTTTCGTGAACCGCAGCAGCCGCGCGAACGATTTCGTCACCGCCGACAGCGGCGCATCGGGTTCGAGCTCGCTGTCATCTCCGTCCTCGGCGTCGTCGATTCCCTGTCTGAGCTTTTCGATCTGCTGAATCAGCTTGTGAATCGCAGCCGCTTTGCCGACGGTGTAACGCCAGACGTGCGTCTGACCATTGGTTGCACGAACCTCCAGCAAACCGAGCGCGCCGTGCTCTTTGGCGGCGACGGAACTGATGTCCGACCACGGCATCGAAACCGGAGTCGCGGACTGATTCGCAATGCCGAGCAACCGACGATCCGTCGCCACCAGCAAGCCCGCTGCGAAACGCAGGCTCTCATCGAGGTCCAACTCGACCCAAAATCGCGCGGCTTCGCCCGGTTCAAATTGCTCAGTCACCAAACGGCGAAGGTCCGAACTCAAAATGAATCACCTAGTTTTCTCGATCAAAGGTTTTCCGGCGTCCGGGGTCGGGTGTTCGGTTTTTCGGAATTGGCGGGATGAAGTCTCATTTGCAATCCACGCATCGTCCCGCCAATTCCGAAAAACCGAACACCCGACCCCTCAAGTTACTCGACATCATCGCGGGTGGGGCGGATGGCTTCAAAGTAGCGGCGGATGGTCTGTCGGTGGCCGAGCGGGATGTCTTCGGATTCCAGGACCGCGTCGCTGAGCTTGCGGTACTTGTGATAGACCTCTTTCAACTCGCGCTTCGCGGTTTCTTCCGCTTCTTTGGTCGTGAGCGTTTCCGTGTCGCTGTCACCTTGCTCGCCCTTTAGACCCTGAATCTTTTGCTCGTCGCGTTTCGCGGCGAGTTCCGTGCGGCCGCCTTGAATGGTTTCGTTGGTTCCGCGTCCGGCTTTCAAGCTGGGCTTGGCGGCGAGCTTGTCCCCTTGAGCGTTCGCCTGGCAGTTCCCTTTGCATTCGGCGAGCTTGTCTCCCTGCTTCTTGAGCAGTTCGCTGATCTTCTTGGAGTTGCCTTGTTGCTTGGCCGATTCGGCCAGTTTGCTGAGTCCGTTTTTGGTTTGAGAGGCGTTGTCTTTATCGAGTCCTTCGGCGGTCTTCTTCGCGGCGTCGCTGAGTTTTTTCAGTCCCTTCTTGTCGGCCTCTTCCGCCGCCTTATTCAGCTTGTCAGCGACCGCTCGCGATTCCTTCCGGTCGAGCTTGGGGTTGTCGAGCTTCGACAATTCGCTCGCCGCCTTGTCGTACTGAGCGTCTTGCAGAGCCTGTCCCGCTTCTTGAAGCGACTCGGCGGATTGCAGTGCCTCGCCGATGGCTTTCATTTGTTTGTCCGTCGCGCCGACATTGAACTGCGCGGCGACTTCTTGCAGAGCCGACTGCATCTCGGACAACTTGGCCAGAGCTTCGCGAACATCGACGCCCGGTTCTTTCATCTCCTCGGCCTTCGCGAGCAGTTCTTTGATGATCGCGTCGATCTCCGGGTCGTGGTCCTCGGGCAATTGATCGAGCAATTCTTCGAGGTCTTCCATGACAATCTCGGCCTCGGTGACGATCGCATCGAGCGGTTGAGCGGGTCCGGCGTTGACCTGCGCGTGCCCCGTCGGCCAGCAAAGCAGCGCGATTGCCAACGCCGCCGTGGCCAACGACCAGCGAAACGAGTTCGGCAGCGCGAAGGGTACGACCTGCTGGGCTTCGACACGTTCCAAGTGGTGCAGGGCATCGGCCAGTTGCAACGATTCGATCTCGGTGGGCGTTCGTGTCGGTTGCCGGCGCAGCAATGCCAGCGCGGTTTCGGTGCGGTCTTTCAATTCGTAGTGGCCATCCACGGCGCGAGCGGCCGGGAGCCAATCGGCGTGCCGCCAACTCCACCAGGCAGCCACGCCGGCTGCGACGGTCGGCAATCCCAGGAGCACGCCCCAACCGGTCCACGCGGTTGTCAGCCAGCCGGCCAGACGCAACACGGCCAGGATGACGGCGACGCACGACCCGCCGCTGAGTCCCCACGCCGCCGCGCGGAGGACGCAGGCCGTCCACTGGCGTCGCCGCACTGGCTGAAGTTGGCGAAAGATCGTTTCCCGCATGATTGCGCTCGTTGACCGACTTTGCTTTGATCATCAGCCGGAACGCGCTAGCGTCCGGTTCTCGATCGGGTCGAATGTCCGAACCGGGGCTAGCGCCCTGCGGCTGATTGAATTTCCAGGAAGATTTGCCGAATCGGGCGACAACGTACCGAGACAAGTAATGATCGACAACAGGCATCCGAATTTTCGGAGTGTGCGACAACGCCCGATCTCTTCGGTTTTGCGCAGTCGCGAACTGAATGGTGGCAGAATTCAGCAACGCTTGGTACGACGTGTCCGTGCTCAGTCGGATTCGGAGGCAACTCCCCATGAATGACACCCTGTAGGATGCAGGGTGTGCCAATTTTGGCTGGCGCGATGAATAAGGAGCTGTCAGAATGAGGTTAGAAATGTTCGGAACCTCTTTCTGGAGTCGATCATGGATGATGTGCCACAAGTGAAATCAGGGTTGTTGATGCCAGCGGTTCGGGAGCAGGTGG
>CAMDDX010000347.1 GCA_945893075.1 Planctomyces sp. SH-PL62
CCCCGGTGCTTTCGACGCTAAACCGGGGGGCTGACGCCGCCCCGCTCGCCTGTGCCGTTTATTGGAGCCCCACAAATGCCGAAGACGATTCTGGGGATCGGAGCCCATTACGACGACTGCGTGTTCGGCATCAGCGGCACGCTGCTCAAGGCGGTGCGAAAAAATCACCGGGTCGTGATCCTCAGCCTCATCGGCGATTACTCCAACTGGAAACCAGCGGCCGGGCGACACAAAGAGATCGTCGCCGGAACGGTCAAACTCGGCCAGGAGTACGGCGTCGAAATGCGGTTCCTCGACTTCTCTGGCATGCGGTTCGACGTCAACCAAGCCACCAAGATCGCCGTCGCGGAAGCGATCACCGAAATTCAACCGGACGTCGCGTTCATGCTCTGGCCGCACGACAGCCACCCGGATCACGAAGTCGCGTCGGCTTTGAGCAAGACGGCCCTGGGGCATGGCGACCGGTTGCTCGACGGGGCGCAAGCTCAGCGGTTTCGCGGGACCGGCCGCATCTATCAGTTTGACAACGGACCGCGACACACGATCGGCTTTGAGCCAAATACGTTCGTCGATGTCACCGACGAATGGCCACAGGCGATCGCCTGGCTCGGCAAGCTCATGGCGCTGGTGCAGAACCAGCCGTTCGACCCGACCAAACCCGACGGAGCGATGCGAACAAAGGAGAGTATTTCCGCCTATCGCGGTGCGACCTGCGGAGTCCGTTATGCCGAAGCCTTTCGCTCGGCCAATGCTTATCCGCAAGAAATTCTTTGAACGAACGACCGGCGTTCCGGCCGTGTGAACAATGAACTCTCTGGCGAGCGGGGCGGCGTCAGCCCCCCGGTGGTCACGATGCAACGAACCACCGGGGGGCTGACGCCGCCCCGCTCGCCAATTTTTTCATACGCGTTCCGGCCGATGATTCGGCAGACGGGTTGGATGTCGCACCCACCAAATTGACTTTGTGGATGGGTGGGAGTCTAATCCGGCCCTGCATTTCCCGGCGAAAGATCGTCAAAGAGGGCACGAATCAGGAACGCGACGCTGGATCGTCCCACTGCTTGGTGGGCTCCCGAGCCAGTTTGCTCGCGACGCTGGGATCAACTCAAACTTAGCGGAGGTTCATCAATGAAGGGCTTGATTCAAGGAATGGTTGTGGCTGGCGTCGTGGCTGGTCTGGCGATTGGTTTCAGCGCGCGCGTTGAAGCTCGTCCGAACTACAAGAAGGCGTTCGACACGACCTACGAGAAGGTCGCCAAGGACAACAAGACGACCTGCGTCGTTTGCCACAAAGAAGGAACAGACGACAAGAAGATGCGCAACAACTACGGCGAAGCGCTCGCCAAGAACATCACCAAGATGGAAAAGGACGAGGCCAAAATTAAGGAGGCCTTCACCAAGACCGAGAAAGAAAAGAGCGCCATCGAGGGCAAGACCTTCGGCGATCTGCTCAAGGACGGCAAGTTGCCCGCCAGCAAGTAACTCTTGTTGAGCAATTCGGCGAACTTCGGAAGGCCACCTACGGGTGGTCTTCTTTTTTAGAGGAACCGCGATGCGCCTGCTTCTGATCCGCCACGCTCGCGCCGCTGCGAGCCATCACTTGCCGGATGCGGAACGACCGCTGACGGAAGAGGGGCGTCGCGAGTTTGCAGAAGTGGCTCGGTCAATCGTCCTGCGCGGTGGGACTCCCAGTGCCATCTATCACAGTCCCGCTCGACGCACGACCGAGACGGCGGAGATTCTGGCAACGGTCGCCGAATTGCCGGCTCACGCGCAAGGCATCGCCACGTGGCTCGCGCTCGGCACCGGCTGCCAAGAGATTCTGCCCCGACTGGCCGATCTGTCGGCGGATGTAACGGCGCTGGTCGGCCACGAACCGATCATGAGTTCGCTGACGTCCCTTTTGCTCGACGGCGGCAGATCGAACTTCTCGCCGGGAACCAGCGCATGCCTGGAGTTCGACGGCATCATCGCCCCCGGCCAAGGCCGATTGTTGTGGACGCTGGAGCCGCGATGAAACGCATCTACGTAGCCGTCATCGCTCCGCGTGACGAGCCGAACACTCACACGGCTTGAAGCGTCTCAGAAGTCCGACTGTTTTGAATCGCTCAGCTCGTCACGCGGAGCGATGACGGCTACGTTGAGGCCACCGAGACTTCTTCCATCAAACTGGGACGGCGATAACGCGCGGGAAGCTCACCGAGATTCCGGTGGGCAATCAATTCCGCCACGATGCTGACGGCGATCTCCGGAACCGTTTGCGAACCGATATCGAAACCCAGCGGCGCGAACACGCGCGACAACGCCTCGCGAGAAATGCCGTCGCGAAGTAAGTCCTCGAAGATCATTTTGATCTTGCGCTGGCTGCCGATCAGACCGACGTACCGAGCCGAAGTCTCGGCCAGGTGATACAACGCTTCTTCATCGTGATTGTGCCCGCGCGTCACGATTAGGCAGTAGGTGTTGTGGTCGATCTCCAGCCCGCTAAGTGCGGTGTCGATGTCGCCGACGATCAGCCGCTTTGCCAGCGGAAAGCGTTCGGAATTGCAGTATTGCTCGCGGTCGTCGACGGCCCAGACGTCGAAGTCGCACGCGGCGGCCAACTCGCCGACCTTCTGCCCGACGTGTCCCGCTCCCACGATGATCAATCGGCAGCGACGCAGGTGCGGCAAGAACGACACGCCTCCCGCGACGTACGGCCGAGGCCGTTGTGTGAGCGGACGCAGGTGCTCGCGAATCGCCGGCGGCAAATCACTCGCAGCATCGTGACTCGCCCTCATGACGACCTCACCATTGTCATTGAGCAAGAAGCGATCCGCCGCCTGCCCACCCGCTTTGTTCGGGTCCAGAATGACCGCCTCGGTGCAGCCTTGATCCGTGGCGAGCAGTTCCAGGAGTCGTCGGTAATACGTGAACTCGGCTTCGCCGCGCACGGGATTGACCAGCATCTTCATGCGACCGCCGCAGATCAGGCCGTCATCCCAGCCGTAGTCGCTGTCGAGATTGAACGTCAGCAGTTCCGTCTGTCCGTCATCGAGCAGCCGCAACGCCCGCCGCTTCACCTCGGCCTCGACACAGCCGCCGCCGAGCGTGCCGACCTGCGAACCATCCGGGAAGACGAGCATCGTCGCGCCCGCCTTTTGGGGCGTGGACCCGCGCGTCTCCACGAGCGCCGTGAATGCGACCGGCTGATGGCGTGAGACCGCGTCGCTCAGTTGTTGCAGAACGTGGTGCATGAAGACTCCGTTAGTGGCGCACGCGGCTCGCGTGCGATTCGTGATGGGTATCAACTCGGATCATAGGAGGCAGCGCACGCGAGCCGCGTGCTCCACAGGCGACATTCCAAACAAAAAGATCTTCCCACGCGAGCGAGAAGACCTTTTGTTTTTCGGAAGAGTCCAAGCCGGCATCACAGTTGCGTCGTCGTTTGCAACAATTGAAGTTCCGAATTCAGCGGCAAGTCGGAAGCCAGCAACGGTTGGCACTCCAAATCCGATACGTCGATTTCGCGCGGCGTGAAGTCCCAGGCGAATTCGTCGCCGGGCGCGACCAAGCCCACGTCAGTGGGAAGGGAGTGATTGCGGTCCATCGCGATCGGCTCCTGCGGTGAAAGAAGGACAGACATTTCGAGACCTCGTGAAATTGGGAAAACAAAAAGAAAACAAAAACCAATGGGCGAGAGAATGACGGATCAATCCTGAAGGCAGAATGAAGCTCGGCCCCCGAGCGGAATTCGAGGACAAAAAGTGCGCAGGGGCCGAGCAAACAAAAGCGTGGTGGGAAGTTGGGAGGATTACCGTCCGGCCAGCAAATCGCGTGTGGCGGACAGTTCGCGGGCCAAGCCGGTGACCAAATCGGGCTTGTCGCCGCCAGGGAGGACGTTCCAGGTGTAGGTCTCGACCTCCAGATGGGGGGCGTAGTCCAATTCTGTGACCGCAACCAGCCCCTTTTTTAGATCGGCGCGAGTCGTCTCCAGCGGCCCAATCCGCTCGGCATCGACCGGGACATGAAAGTGAATCCGCCAGCAATCGGCTTCCGCGAATTCGCTGGGCGGAGTGCGTGCCAACTCGGCGGTCAGATCCAGCACTCGCCGCACATCACCTGACGCGGACCGCGCAAATGTTTGATGCAGGTAACGCGGCTCAACGAAGTGCGCCAACGCTTCTCGCGCGGCGTCGTTCGCGCCGGGATTGGTGAGCTGCAGCGCGCAGGTGATGTGGACTTTGTTGATCCGGATGCGTTCGCGAGCCAGCGACGCGATCGACTCGGCGACATCCTCGAACTCCACCGACTGATGGCAGACGTCGTAGCAGACTCCGAGGTGCTGCTCGACCGCGTCGAGTGCTCCCTCGCTTAACGCGCGGTCTCGTAACCGGCAGAAGAACGCGATGGTCTCCGCAGTTGTTTCCAACACGCAGCACGGTTCCGGTTCAATCGCGAGCCGAATCATCTGCCCAGTCTCCGCCTCCAGCCGCGCGAGTCGCTGTGCGAACTCAATCAAGTTGCGAATGCAGTTCGCTTCGAAGTCCATCGCCGTCGCCAGCGTCTTGAAGCCGAGCGGCACCGTCGAGAGGCTCCCCTCCGCGCCACTCGGCAGCGTCGCGCGGATCAGTTCGGCCAGCACGCGAGCACAGTCGCACGAATACTCCAGTCGGCTCGGCTGAGTCCAATCGGGCAGATAGACGTTCTCTTTGACTCGCTCGCTGTGAAAGTCGCCGAAGGGAAACGCATTGAGCGTGTAGGTACACAAACCCAACTCGGCCACGCGCGCCGCGAATCGCTTCGCTCCGTCCGACTCGGACAGCAATTCGCGAATCACCGGCTGAGCCAACCACAACCCCGCCGCCAACGGCGAGCCGAATCGCTGCCCGGCCGGCACCGTGAACTCTGTCAGCCCACGTTCCACCTGAGCCACCGTCAGCCCCGGATGCACGTTGGTGCAATAACTCAGCGGCAGAGGATTGAGCGACATGGCATGAGAGTCCTTTGCAGAAAGAAGTCGTCAGCCGCGACGAATGGCTTCCATTGGCGACAGACGCATGGCCCAGATGGCCGGGTACAAGCCCCCCAGCAAACCGATCACGGTGCTGAACGCGACACTGAATGCCAACAAGCCCGGACTCGCGAACAGATTCACGCGGTCCGGCCACTGAGCATTGATGACGCGCGTCGCCAACCAGCCAACAAGCGCCCCCAAAACTCCGCCCCCCAGTCCGAGCGTCGCGCTTTCGACCGTGATCAATTTCAACACGTCCCACGGCGTCCAGCCATTCGCTTTGAGAACACCAAACTCAATGACCCGTTCGCTCACGCTCATCAGCATGGTGTTGACGATGCTCAGCACGGCGATCGTCATACCGATCCCGGTCAACACCGCCAGGATCAGGTTTAAGTCTTCGCCCAACTCTTTGAAGCGCTCAGAGAAATCGGATGCGTTCCGAACCTCAACCGGCGACGGCTGCTTCGGCTTCTCTTGGCGAGCGGGGGGCGTTAGCCCCCCGGTTGACTCCGACGAACTCGCAGCCTCACCCTCGTCACTCGCTGGCGATGCAGCGGTGTCTGGTCCGGCAAACGCCTTCAACAACCAACTACCGAGACCACCTGATTCCGGTTTGCTCGTGTCGCTTGGCGGTCCCAATCCGGCCAGAGCCAACAACGACATCGGCGATGACGTTGTCAGCGGCCGATCCTGCAACAACTCTTTGATTCGACGCGCGACGTCCTCGTTCGACGCACCAACATCCGCCTCGATGTAGAACCCGCTCACCGCTTGCGCATCGAACCATCCGAGCTGCCGCAGCGTCTCGCCATCCACCAGGATCGCAATATCCAGCAGCAGCGAGCCGACGTGATACAGCCCGACGATCTCAAACTCGATCCCGTTGACGGTCATCGTGTCGCCGATCTTTTTGTGATGCTCTTCGGCGATCTGACGGCTGATGACGACGATGCGCTTCCCGCTGTCCTCCGGAGCCAGGAATCGGCCCTCGATCATCGACTCGGTGTAGACCCCTTTCCGCAACTTCAGCCGCGAGGGGATATCCACGCCGAACAAAAACCGGGGCGGAGCCATCACCGGTTTGTCTTCAATGATGTTGGCCCGCATCCACACTTCGGGAGCGACCACATACACGCCCGGAACCTTTTCAATGTCTTCTTTCCACGAGGTCGGCAACCGCGAGAAGAGCGGAATCGGTGCTCCCGCCTGCATCACGACCAAACCGGGGATGCCTTTGAAGCTGCGATCAAACGTCTGCTCCAACCCACGCGCGACCGAGAACAGCCCAACCATCCCCGCGACTGCCACCGTCAGCCCCAACAACGACAACGCCGAGCGTGCCGGCCGGCTGAACAGATTACGAATCGCGAACTTCCACATGATCGGGTCTCAGCGCTGTGGCCGGTCTCCTGACCGAGCCACGGTGCGTCGACCGAAGGTCTCCCGAACGCAACGGAGACCTGCGGTCCAAAGTGCGGCGGGGTCAGGAGACCCGCGCCGAGCGCAAGCCAACCTCACGACGCCGCGTTGAAGCCATTCAAGTACGGCACCCGCGCCGCCGTCGCCGCGATGCCCGGTTTGTTGTCGAGCAACTGGCCGAGAAAATCCCACTGTCCGCTGACGAGCGAACCGCGAGCACTATCGACCATCGTGACCTTCGCCGATTGTGAGGCAAACCGCACTTCACACCCGACGAGATCAACCGTCACCACCAGCTTCGGATCCGCCTGAATCGCCGCGACCAACTTTTCCAAATCCGCTCGCGACGCAACGACACAGGGAATCCCCAGCGACGTGCAATTGCCGAAGAAAATCTCCGCGAATGATTCCGCCACGATCGCTTGGATACCCCACCGCAGCAGCGATTGCGGGGCATGTTCCCGCGACGAGCCACAGCCAAAATTTCGGCCGGCTACGAGCACGCGACTTCCCTGAAATCGCGGATCATCAAATGGATGCCGCGAATCCTGTTGGCGGTCATCCTCGAAGGCATGCTCGCCCAGACCATCGAACGTCACGCACCGCAGATACCTCGCGGGAATGATTCGATCCGTATCAATGTCATCCAACATCAACGGCACCGCCGTGCCGGAAACAGTCTCGATCTTGAGCATGGTCATTCATCGGGTGGTTGGAGTTTTTGGAAACGCTCTCACCGTCGAGCGCACGGCGGACAGCTTAGGTGAACTCCACTGAATCGCAAGCGGCCAAACGTCAGAGACATCTTAACGAGCGAGGTGGCGTCAGCCCCCCGGTCCCGACTTTGAGCGGAATGGCGCTAGCCACCGGTGCCGCAGCGTCGATAGCCAATGCCAGAAACCGGCGGCTAGTCTGCCGAGGCGGATGCCGCTCACTAACCCGGTGCATTAGAATCTCATCGTTCGCTTCGCCTCCTCCCGGATTTCGCGATGTCCAACTTCTGGCACGATGACCACACGCCGTTGATTCGTTCGCCGCGAGTATCGCGGCGCGAGTGGCTGTGCATCGGCGGATTGAGCTGGCTGGGACTGGGCGAAGCCGCGATCAACGGTTTACGGAGAAACGCGGTCGCTCTTGCAAACGAGGCTACGACCGAAGTCCGCTCGCCCGTTCTGGCCAAACGCTGTGTCTTCATTTTTTTGTTCGGTGGTCCTAGTCATATCGACCTCTGGGACATGAAAACGCACGCACC
>CAMDDX010000348.1 GCA_945893075.1 Planctomyces sp. SH-PL62
TGCGGTTGGGGTGACAGCACGGGCGTGTTTCCCTCACGCAGTCGTCATACCGGCGGCTCGCATCACTTAATGGCCGATGGGGCCACCAGGTTCATCAATAACACCATCGATGCGATCGCCTACCAGAACTTGGGGTCAAAGGCGAGTAAAGACATTGTGACAGATTTCTAATGTTGGTTTGTCGCCGGAGGAAATCCCGGTTTGAACGAGCGAACCGGGATTTCGATTCTGAGATTTTGCCCTACGAAAAAAGGAATTCCTACGATGAGAGCCTGGTTCGGTGTGGTGGCCCTAGTTGGATTGATGTGCGTGGCGGGTTGTGGCTCCGGTGCTTCTGCCCCCGACACTGTGGATGTCACGAAGGTTGCTCCGTCATCCGTCAAGGTCATGCTGGAAGAAGTCGCTCAGTCTGGCGAACTCGGTAGTGGCAGCGAATCGCTGCGGAGTGAGATCGAAAAGATCAAAGCGAGCGATGAGGCCAAGGGCAAAGCGTTGCTTTCCGATTTGGACCGGTTGCAAAAGATGAGTGAACCCGACGAGGCGAAGGCGTTGGCAAAGAAAATGATCGAGAAGCTTTGAGTTTTCAGAGGCGTTTTGTCCAGAACAGGCTCCGCTTGCGGAGCCTGTTCTTTTTGTGGGATCCCGGATTTCGGCTCCAAACCGCGGGCCGGTGTCCCCGGATAGTCCGACGCCGTGCTTCGCGGCTGATAACTGCG
Source organism: Planctomyces sp. SH-PL62 (assembly GCA_945893075.1). Lineage (GTDB taxonomy): Bacteria > Planctomycetota > Planctomycetia > Planctomycetales > Planctomycetaceae > SXKJ01. The sequence goes on from CAMDDX010000348.1 coordinate 717, forward strand.
CCGCATCTGGGACTCAAGGCCGAGCGTTCGCCAAGTCGCGATGGTGTTGGGCCAACGGACGCGCGGCGGGATTCGTCGTCGCCTGGGCTTCGTAGAACGTCGCGAGAGCGTCGTGCGTGGCGCGATGCCGCGGGTCTTCCGCCAAAACGCCGCGCAGCCAGAACAAGCCGGCTTCGTCCGAATCGGTTTCGAGATACACGGCTCCCAGACGCGAGCGTGCGTCAAGGTCACGCGGATGTTGTTGCACGACATCGTGCAGGCGGTCGCGATCCGCGAGTTTCTTTTCGATCCTGACGTGCCACTCGAAGTGGGCTTCGGCTTCCGCCGATCGGCCCGTGGTGTTCAACGCCAGTGCGAGTTGATAGCGGGCTTGGCGATGCTTGGAGTTGAATTTCACGGCTCGGTCCAAGGCGGCGATCGCCGCGTCGGTGTGACCGAGCTTCGCTTCCAGCGCGCCGAGTTCAAAGTCGAGGATGTTGTACTCCGTCGGCTCTCCCAGTTGCCGGAGGGCCTCACGAAATGGTTCTGGCTCCTGCGTCGCCGCTTCGCGGAGCCGCTGGAGCGCCTCCTCGTCCCGGCCGAGATTCGTCAGGCAGCGGGCCATCCCAAGCTGCGCCGGGGCCGCGAAGGGTGAACGCAGACACGTTTGGTAGGCATCGAGCGCCTCGGACCAGCGATTCAATTCGAGCAGCGTGCGTCCGAGTCCGAACAGCGCCGGAAAATGCCGCGGTTGTTTTGCCAACGCCGCCCGGTAATGCCGTTCGGCCTCGTTCGTCCGGATTTGGAACTCGGCGATCCGGCCCCGCAGATTGTCGGGTTGCGGATCGGCGGGAAACGCCTGCTGCCACTGGCCGATGATCGCCAAAGCCTCGTCGACTTGGCCGTTCACCAGCAATCCGTTCGCGTACGCTTCACAGATCTCCGCACCGTCGCCGGAATGCTCGATCAACAGGCGATCCAGATCGGCCAAGATGCCGTCAAGCTCCCCGGTTTGCGCCTGGGCGAGCAGTTCCTCGCGGCGGATTCGCTGGCGGTCGCCGCCCAGAGTGGCCGCCAATCGCAGATGCCGATGAGACTCTTCGCGATGTCCAAGCTTACGTTCGATGCGGCCCAGTAAGAGTTCCGTCTCGGCATTGTGACGATCAAGCTGCGCGGCTTGTCGCGCCCAAGCCGCGGCCGCCGTGTAGTCTCGTCGAGCCAATGCTTGCTGAGCAAAGTGCTGCGGCCACCACGCCAACCCGCCCAGCGCCCAGACCAAAAGGATCAGACTGAACAGCGCTGCCGAGACGATGAGTAGCACACGTTTGGTGCGGGGAGTCGACTTCATTGGCAATTGACCTCGAAATCGGCTGGAGCACTGCGATCCTTCACAACCGTGACTGGTGATGCAGACGCGATCCAATTTGCATGGATCAAAAGCCTCCGCGCAGCACACGAAAAACGACGATTCCTCATCGCACGCCCCAGTTAATCGACGAATTGAAACTCGTTCGACAGCAGCAGCACTTGAGCAAGCTGTTCCCAGGGCGTGAGCGATGTCTCAACCGGCCGGCCCGTCGGGGTCTTGGGAAAGTCACGAGCGATGTCCCAGATCGACGAGAAGCCTTTTTCGACGGCGGCCAGCTTCGGTGCCCATTGGAAACTGTCGTGATTCACGCTTGCCCGCGAGGTCACGATGAAGTCGAGTGACTCGCCGCGCCGGAGCGTGATCGCGGGGAAGAACGTCTCAACGGATTGATTGGTGGCGACCCATTGCGCTCTCTCGCCGAGCTGGTTGGACCAGACCACGGCCTGCACGCCGTCTCCTTCCTTCTGCTCGTGCTTGAGCGAGCCGGTGATGACAACCGTCGCATCTCGCGGAGCCGTCCAACGCAAGACGGCTGCGTGCTGAGTATCTCCCGGATGTCCGCCGTTGGAGTTCCATAACACCCAGCCCAATTTCGGGTCGGGGAGATTCGGACCGCCTTGCCATTGCTGGCCGGTCCAGTGCGGCAGCGCGGTGAAGCTCTTCAGAGTCTTCGCTTCCGAGTCATACTCGCCGTAACCGAACTGCCAGACCAGAGCGGGCGGCGTTTCGTGTTCCGCGTCGGCCAGAAACTGCTCCGCGAGTTTGATCTCGTCGGCAGTCGGCTCGCGGCCGTAGGCGAGGCGGAACAACTCGGCGATGTGCCGAGTGCCACTCACTCGCGCGGCGAAGGCTCGTGACAGTTCCACGAGGAACGGACTGTTGCGTAAGAACAATGTCTGCTGCGGAACCGAAGTCACGAATCGGGACGGCGTGTGCGTGTCGGGACTGGCGAAGTCAAAGTTGCGAAATGTCAGCGGCAAGTTCTGACGGTCGATGAATCCGTAGATCGTGCGTCGATCGGAGAACGGTGCCTTGAGAATGTCCGTGGCTGGTCCACCCAGCGAGCGATTTAGCCGGCCGCTCGTAAACAGCAGCGAATCGCGGAGTGATTCCCAATCCATTCTCTGGCGGTTCATGTGCGAGAGTAGACGGTTTTCGCTATCGACAGCGGATGCTCGACCTTCAACATCGCTGGTCTGTCGATAGGCCGCCGAGAGCATGATCTCCCGATGCAGCCACTTCAGCGACCAGCCGTGAGCGACCAACTCGTTCGCCAGCCAGTCGAGCAATTCCGGATGACTCGGCGGATCGGCACGCAGACCGAAGTCGCTGGGCGTCTTCACCAGCGGAGCACCGAAGTGGTGCATCCAAACGCGATTGACGATGACTCGCGCGGTCAACGGATTCGTCGGCGAGGCGATGGCCTGCGCGAGTTCCAATCGTCCGCTGCGGTTCGTAAACGGCTTGCGATCCGAACCGGCGATGACAGCGAGAAACTGCCGAGGCACTTTTGGTCCGTGATTGCCCTGTTGGCCACGCAGAAAAATATACGGATCGAACGGCTTCGCCTCTTCGGTGAGCGTCATGGCCATCAACGATTTGGCCTCGTCGGGTTTCGGCTCACGCGAGCTGCGGAGGACGCCGTACAGCGAGTAGTAATCGGCGGCGGGGATCGGGTCGTACTTGTGATCGTGGCAGCGAGCACAGCCGACCGTCAGCGCCATTGTGCCTCGGCAGACGACGTCGATGCGGTCGTCGATGATGTCGTTGATGTTGTTCAAGAATCGCCGGCCGAGCGTCAAGAAACCCAACGCCGGTAAGTTTGCCGAGCGTTCCGACTCCGGCAACAAGTCGGCGGCGAGTTGCCAGATCAAGAACTGATCGTAAGGCACATCCTCGTTCAGCGCGCGGACCACCCAATCGCGGTAGGTGTAGGCAAAGGGATAGTTGCGATCCTCGGTGAAGACATAGCCCTTGGTGTCGGCGTACCGCGACAGGTCGAGCCAATACCTTCCCCATCGCTCGCCGTAACGGGGAGACGCCAGCAACCGGTCGATCAAACGCTCGACGGCATCGGGTGAGAGATCCGCCTCGAAGTCCACGATCTCGTCCCAGGTGGGAGGCAAGCCGTGCAGATCAAAGCTCGCACGGCGAAGCAGCGTGCGCCGGTCGGCTGGAGGGGACAGCGTGAGCTTTGCTTCATCCAGTTTCAGTTGAATGAAAGCGTCGATTGGAGATTTGAAATCTGAAATTTGAGATTTGAGATTTTCAGTTTGTGATAACGGCTTTCGGCCATCGGCCATCGGCGTACGGCCGGACGGGATCTTCGTTGGCACGACGGCTTGAAACGCCCAATGACGTTTCGCCTCAAAGCCACCGGCTCGGCCTGCCGGCCAGGGTGCGCCGGCGGTGATCCACGCCTCGAACGCCGCGATGGTTTCGTCGGGCAGGCGTTTGTCCGGCGGCATCTTCAGATCGTCATCGGTGTGCCGGATCGCTTTGAGCAACAAACTCTCGGCCGGCTTGTTCGGCACGAGGGCCGGCGCGGTGTCCCCCCCTTTCAGGAGAGCTTCGCGCGAATCGACTCTTAGGCTGCCGCTGTCTTTGTCTCCGCCGTGGCACTTGAAGCAGACATCGACCAGCACCGGGCGAATTTTCGACTCGAACAATTCCACGGCGGCGGTCGGATCAGCCGCGGCAGCGGTTCGCAATCCGAGTGCCAGCAGGAGACCCGCCGCGAGGCGGAAGCGACAAATGGTCGACCGATCGGTGAGCATGGCGGTGGGTGGGAAGGAGTGCAGGAATCAACGCGGGCCGCAGTTTATACCTTGTGTGTCCGGAAAGGCGTCGTGGCACCAACAAAAAACCGGCGAGGCCCGTTTGTGGACCTCGCCGGTCGTGTACGACGTTTTGACCGCCCCCAGGCGGCACGGCTACCGATCTTTGCGGTGCCGGATTTTGGCGCGCATGCGTCGCTTGGTACTGCCGATTTTGCGACGGCCGCGGCCAGTTCTCTTCACTCCCATGTGAGCACTCCAACTGTTCTGAAAGGTTCGATGAGTTGTCTAAATCACTGTCTTGTCCGTGAAGCGGGGCAGGACTCTAACAGCCTCTCGATGGCTCGGCAACCGCCCGTTTGCTGCGTCAATCGTTGTTTCGGATCGCGGATTCCGCCATCATGACCCCGGAATCCATCCACTCGATCAGAGAGTTTCCGTCATGGCCGTCCGAGGCATTCGCGGAGCCACCAGTGTGGCCGCCGATATCAAAGAGGAAGTCCTGATTGCGACGCGGGAGTTGCTCGTCGAACTGCTCCGCGCGAACGGTCTGGAAAACAGCTTCGAGGAAATCGCCTCGGCCGTCTTCACCACGACGCGAGATCTCACCTCCGCGTTTCCCGCCGAGGCCGCACGGGCGCTCGGCATGAGTGCCGTACCGTTGCTGTGTGCCACAGAAATTCCCGTCACAGACAGTCTGCCACGCTGCATTCGAGTGCTGTTGCACATCAATACCGACAAAACTCAAGCCGAGATGATCCACGTCTATCTCCGCGACGCGAAACGCCTGCGGCCCGACGTGAAGAGTGCCCAGTAGGGTGGGGCGAGTCATCGAGACCCACCAACGACTCGGTGGGTCTCGATGACTCGACCCACCCTACGGTTTCAGGCATCACGCATTCCTTTCACAGGAGTTTCTCATGTCACGAAAGATGCTTCGTTGTTGTGGTTTGGTGATGCTGTGCGGCCTTTTGGCGGCTGCTGGATTTGAGAGTCTGCGTGCGGAGTCCTCATTGTCCCCGTTGTCGCTCAAACTGCGATTCCGCAAGGAGACCGCTCCCGGCAGCGGTCGCTGGCACACGTTGAATCAACCGGCCGAGTGGGACGCCAAGAAGACCGCTGTCGTGATCTGCGACATGTGGGACAAGCACTGGTGCCAGATGTCGACGCAACGCGTCGGCGAAATGGCTCCACGGATGAACGAGTTCGTCAAAGAAGCTCGGCGGCGCGGTTCGTTGGTCATTCACTGTCCCAGCGACACGCTGGATTTCTACAAGGACACGCCGCAACGCAAGCTCGCGCAGGCCGCGCCGAAAGTGGAACCGAAAACCGAACTGCAACGCTGGTGCCGGATCGACCTGACGAAAGAGGCTCCGCTGCCGATCGACGATGCCGACGGTGGCTGCGACACGATCCTGCCCGATCCGAATTTCAAGGCGTGGTCGCGGCAGATCGCGACCATCGAAATCCACGCCGGCGATGCCATCACCGACAGTGCCGAGGCATATCACCTGATGCGGCAGCGCGGCATCGAGAACGTTTTGGTGATGGGCGTGCATACCAACATGTGCGTGCTCGGCCGACCGTTCTCGATTCGGCAGTTGGTCCAGCAAGGCTTGAACGTCGCGCTCGTCCGCGATCTGACCGACACAATGTATAACCCCAAGCAGCGGCCGTTCGGCAGCCATTTCACCGGCACCGATCTGGTGGTCGAGCACATCGAAAAATACTGGTGCCCGACGCTGACCAGCGGCGATTTGCTCGACGGCAAGGAGTTTCGTTTCCCGGCCGACAAGCGTCCGCACGTCGTCGCGATCGTTTCCGAAGAAGAGTACGAAACGAATGAAACGTTGTCGGTGTTCGCCGCGAAGTATCTCAGCCAAGACTTCCGCGTGAGCTTCGTCTTCGGCGGAGCGGATGCGACCGACAATCGCGGCAAGGTGGTCGAGCCTCGCCCGACTCCTGCTCCGAACGGCACGCTACTCTCGGCTCTCGTTGCACGTCCCACCTCGACTGACAAGAACGATTTACTTGGCCTGGAAGTGCTCGACACCGCCGACATCGCGTTGATCAGTGCGCGACGGAGAACGCTGCCGGCCGAGCAACTCGACCGCATCAAAAAGTTCGTCGCTGCCGGCAAGCCGATGGTCGGCATTCGCACGGCGAGCCATCCGTTTCATGCGCGCGACAAAGCTCCGCCGGAAGGCCGAGCCGATTGGACGACGTTCGATCTCGATGTCTGGGGCGGGCATTACACGAATCATCACGGCAACGCGAAGGAAGGTCCGAGCAACATCGTGACGATGTCGGCCAAGGCTGGTCCGCATCCGATCCTGACCGGCTTTCCATCGGCCGAGTTTCCCAGCGGCGGTTCGTTATACATGACCTCGCCGCTGGCCGAAGGAGCCAGCGTGTTGCTGATGGGCCGCTTCGGCGACGCTCAACCGGAACCGGTCGCGTGGACGTTCACCCGCAAAGACGGCGGCCGGTCGTTCTACACGTCGCTGGGCCACAAGTCCGACTTCGATCAGCCCGCGTTCTGTGGCTTGTTGCGCAATGGCTTGCTGTGGGCGGTGACGAATCAAGCAAAGTAAGAGCCCGACGAATCGAAGGAGACGACGAATGGGGGCAGAGGCCACTCCATTCGTCGTCTCCTTTTATTCGTCGGGCACTTCTCCTGCTCAAACCCGGTTACGCAATTCAAGCACATGTTGCTCGGTCAGCGGAATCACCGTCTGATCCGTCGGCAGTACCGGGATCAAGCGAGCCACAAT
>CAMDDX010000349.1 GCA_945893075.1 Planctomyces sp. SH-PL62
ACAAGATCGGACTCCTCCAACGCCGAGCCTACGGCTACCGCCGCTACGACCACTTCAAACTCCGGCTGCTCACGCTCCATCACACCAAGTTCACTCTCGCTGGATGAGACGCTATGTCACCAGCCCCCAAGAATCCCGATGAACCGTAAGAAATGAACGACAGACACATACGGATGGGTTCAACTCCCCCGACCAACTCGCGTTGCGCGCACTCCAGGCCATTCATAAGTGGCACCAAGAAAGCCGGACCAAAATGGCATTGGAGCGAGCAGAGACTCTGCAAGTGTTTCTCCGCGAGATGCTGTTTAAGCCTGACGAAGATCGAGAGCTTCACGAGACGCTCAAACGCTTAACAGAGGCGCTGGCGACAACATTGAAGGTCGAGCGTGTCAGCATTTGGCGTTACGCTTTGGAGCCGACACGGATTGTGTGCAGATACTTTCATCCCAAAAGTAGCGGGATGGAAGGAGAGGATCTTCACGAAGAAGACTATGCCAATTACTTCAAGGCACTCAAAAAATCGCTTAAAGAACAAGCAGGCGTCCTGGATGTCAGCGATGCCTGCACTGATTCCCGAACCGCTGATCTAAGGCAATACCTCAAACTTCATCGAGTGACGGCGATGCTCGATGTTCCGATCAAGGTCCGCGGAAATTTGTGGGGCATAATTTGCCACGAACACGTCGGTGATTCCGCTCGCAAGTGGAGCCTGGAAGAAAAGACCTTTGCAATCTCAGTTGCCAATGTCGTAGCACTTGCGCTCGAACAACTTGATCCATTACCGAGTTGCCGAAGTTGAACTCGCCGGATTGCGACGCCGAGCGATCTGATGACGGACGTGTTAATCGCATGTATGAGAGACCGATTCTCGCACCTCAATTCAGGCACGCACCTCAAGAAGACCGGTATCTCAAGAATAGCACATGTTGCCCCGCAAGCAATTTCTTGATGAACTCGAACGATGCCGAAAGGAACAGCCCAAGAGTTCGTGAATGGGGCAGGATGCGGGCCAAGCAGATTCCTGAATCCGATCCTCACCGAGATCTCGGTTCGGGATCAGGTCACTCGACAATAACTTGTCTTTAGAATCGACCAGCGCCATGTCAGAAATGTTGTCAGTCTCTGCCCAAGCTACAAACGCTTCCCCAAAGAAAATCCCGCGTGTCGGCATCATTGGTGCAGGTTTTGGCGGCTTGGCGTGCGCCTATGAACTCTCGGCTGTCGGCTATTCGGTCGATGTGTTTGAAGCGCGAAATCGACTGGGTGGTCGGGTTCATTCCGTACCGGAGTTCGTACCGGAACAGATGGTCGAGTACGGGGCGGAACTGATCGGCTCGAATCACCCGCTCTGGCTGAAATATGCCGAGAAGTTCCAGATCGAGTTAAAGTTGCTTGGCGGCGAGGAAGAAGATCCTGACTTGATTCTTCAGGGTGAGCGTTACACCGGCGAAAACGCGAGAAGTCTACGCGAAGAGATTGAACGCGGCCACGACGAATTGGCTCGCGACGCGGACATCGCGATCTGGGATGAGCCTTGGGAAACGCCTGGCGCGGAGCGTTTCGACAAAATGTCCCTTGCGGATCGCATCGTCGTCATGAAGACAACGAACAGAGCGAAGCACGCGCTCTCCACCGAATTCCTAATGGACATGGCGTGTGATCCAGGAAAGATGAACTACCTGGCTCTCATGTGTGTCATCAAGGCTCACGGCGTCGACAAGTACTGGACCGAGACGGAGACGTACCGCTGTGCTGACGGAAGTCAGATTCTCGCTTCGCGACTCGCTGCCGGCATAACTAATGGTCGTGTCCATCTCGACTCTCCGGTGACACGCATCAGTTCAACTAATGACAAGATGACGGTAGGCCTCCGTGATGGTCGCGAGTTTGACTTCGATGACGTTGTCCTAACTGTGCCGACGTCGGTATGGGGCCGAATCGAATTTGATCCCCCTCTTCCCAAAATGTTGCAGCCGCAGATGGGGTCGGCCACGAAGTTCATCACGTCTGTAAGCAAACGGTATTGGCAACCGCAACGAACAGCCGAAATGATGACCGACACGCTCCTTGGAATGACATGGGAGGGTGGCGGCGTGCCTGATAACGACAGCGGCCTCCTGGTCTCATTCGCCGGAGGAACCGTGGCGGAGAAAATCCATGCGCAGCCATTTGCCGAACAGACGCCAATGTTGCGCAAGAAGTGCGAAGAACTGTTGCCCGGCTACGCGCAGCACCATGTCAAATCGGAATTCATTGATTGGCTTGGCGATCCGTGGTCAAAGGGAGGGTACTCGTTTCCGCTCCCCGGTCGCTTCTTGCAACAGGCAAGAATTCTAAGGCAAGGGATCGGCAGGCTGCACTTTGCCGGCGAGCATGCCTCCAACGGTTTCATGGGGTTTATGGAGGGCGGCTTACATTCGGGGGTCTCTGTTGCGCTGCGTCTCGCTGAACGCGACAACGTTGTCGGTGGGTGAGCAGCTCGGCGATCACGGCAAGAGCGACGTCTTCCCAATGCGCCAGTCGCCGACCACTGACAAGCTATGGCCGGCCTCAAGCGCTTGCTGCATGCGCCGCAGTTAGCCGTTTCGTCCCACGAAGCTGCTCCCCAGTGTCGGCGTGTAAGGGTCGAACGGGTTCCATTCGTCGCGAGGGACTTCCGGCAGCGGTGCGGCACCGGGTTGCAGAGTGGCCAGCAACTGCTGCCACGCGCTGTCCGACTCGGCCCGCCAGTCGATGTATTTCAGACGCCGCAACGTGGCGGGGATCTGGCAATCGTCCAACCTCAGCGGCAAGAAGCGGCGGTCGTGATTGCCGGGATCGCGGAACGTGGCCGTGTTCCGTTCCAGCCGCACCCACTCGGACTCGAACGCGGCTTTGGTCATGCACAACACCAGCACGCGAGACCGCTCCAGTCCCTGCTCGATCGCCGTGACGATGTCCTCGCCACTGTCGATGTTCGGGCGGTCAAACCACACGCGAAAGCCAGCACGTTCCAACCGCTCGGCCAACCGAGCGACTCGCGGCTTATCGACGCTGCTGTGCGACAGAAAGACATCCCAGTCGAACGGCTTCATCACTCGATGCCCTTCTCGAAGTTTGGAACTCGCCGAATGCGCAGAGGGAGCATTTTGCAATCTGGCAAGTCGCCTCGCCAAATACAACTCGGCCATGCTCTTAGAAGTGTGGGAAATAAGGCAGGGGTCGGGTGTTCGATTTTTCGGAATTGGAGGGGCGAGAGCTGGGATTGCAGATGACGCTTAATCCCGCCAATTCAGAAAAATCGAACACCCGACCCCGTACTCACTCAATGCGTTTGTTGGGGTTGTTCACGCGGCGAAAATCGGGCTAGCATCAAACCGGATTTGAGCTTCGTTCCCTGTTCTTTCGAGGAACTTCGCAATGGCTGTGACCGTGGTGTTGGATGAGGAACTGGCTGGGCAGTTGCAGCAGCAAGCAGATGCCGTTCAGGTTTCCGTGCGAGATTTTGCCATTCACATCCTGGAAGACGCCGTACAGCGTCCGTCGGATTCCCAAGCTTGGAAGAAAATCAATACTCGTCGCCTGGACTTGATCGCACAGGAATACAGCCAAGGCTTGTCCGCTCAGGAAGCTCAGGAGTTGGATGCGTTACAGGAGGTCGTGACCAAGGCCAGCGAACCGGAAGATTGGCAATTGTTGAAAACTCTGGGGGCTTTCGAGCAGCGGGCAATCCCGCCGTCCGGGAAGCCTCATGAATGAGTCCTTACGATTCGCTTGTGAATCGGCACTGACCTATCCGTCACAACCACATTCGCGCCGGCATGGTCCGCAGGGCTACACGGATGCCCGCGCTTACAAGCCGTGGCTGCGAGATGAGTTTGCCTTTCGATGCGTCTATTGCCTGAGCCGCGAACGATGGCGGCCGGACGGTCAAGAAGACTTCGCGGTCGATCACATCACTCCGAGCAGTGTCGATCCCAGCCGCTCTCATGACTACGACAACCTGTGTTACGCCTGTTGTAGCTGCAATCGAAACCGTCAAGACGCCGTTTTGCCTTTTCATCTTGATCGGGACTCCATCGCTCAGCACATTGAGATCGCACTGGATGGAACCGCCGAGCCTTTGTCTGCGGAAGGACGATTCTTGATCCGTGTCTGTCACTTGAATCGACCATTGCTGGTTGAGTTTCGCCGACGTCTGCGTTCGCTGTTGGACTTGCTCACATCGCAAACAATGCCGGACAGCGAATCCATCCTGCGAGAGTTATTAGGATTTCCGACAGACTTGCCGGACCTTTCCGCGAAGCGTCCGCCGAACGGCAATACCCGCCCCACTGGAATCGCTCAGAGTTTCTTCCAACAACAACGTGAGGGACTTTTGCCGGATGCGTATTAGTCGCTCGCGGGTTTTGTGCGCTACCCGGACTTCCCTCGAATTCCTTCCGCTCGTAGCGCAGAGACCCGTCAACCGCTGACGCAAGGTCAGCGGGGGGAGATCCCACTGGGGCCGGATTCGTCAACGCTGTTCCCGTTTGAAGGTCTCGCCGAGCGACTTCATTGGCAGGAACAGGCGATCGGTGATGCCCGCGATGAGTTGGAAGCCGTAGCGTTGATAGAACTCACGGGCACGATCGTTTTTCGCATCCACGACCACTGCAGCGGCGGCGATTTCGGCCGCGTTGATCCAGGCGCGATGCAGCGCGTCGAGCAGCAGCGTTTCGCCCAGGCCGGGGAATTGAATATCGCGAGCTAAACGACCCAAGAGAATCGCTGGGACGACCGGGTATCGAGGCAGCTTGTGTGTGAACTCGATGGGTAATTCGCTCAGCAAAAGCGACGTCGCTGAGAGTGAATAGAAACCAGCCACGCGAGTTGGTTCATCGACGGGGACGAGGACATAAACGGCGGCGACATGGCGTTCCTGATCTTGCCGTGCGCGCTGTTGGAACCACAGGTCCAACTCCGCGTTGCCGCAGTGGAAGCTCTGCCGGTCATGCCGCTTTGCCAACGGTTCGCAGACGTATTCGCTCATGACGATTTGACCGACCGGCGATACTTCCGAGCCGCCTGCCGCAAGGCCGTGTTCGGCGCTGGCGGGTTGAGCAACATTTCGACGAAGGCTCGGCTTTGCGCGGGATTGAGGCGGATCACTTCATGTTGGTGAATGACCGCCTCGGCAGCGGAGGACAAAGTGCTCACGACGAAATCGGTGAGCGACCGTCCTTCATAGGCCGCCGCTCGTTCCAACAACGACTTCTGAGTCTTGGTCATCCGCGCCTCAAAGCGTGAGGAACGGCTTGCCTCTTTCGAGCGCGGAGCTTTCGGAGTCTTCTTTTTTTCGCGGGTCGTGCTCATGGCCAGAAATGTACGGCACCCTGCCGGACCCGGCAAGCAGCGTGTTATCGGCCATCGCGATAACAGGCGTCGATCAGCGGTTGCAATTGGAGCACCATATCTGGCTCGGAGCGGCGCAACGGAACGGGAATGTTTGGCAGGCGTTCGCGTCGTGTAAAACTGACGTTGCACGGCGCTGCCCGTTCATTCCCACTCGATGGTGCTGGGGGGCTTGCTGCTGATGTCGTAGACGACGCGGTTCACGCCGCGGACACTGTTGGTGATGCGCGTTGAGATGCGTTGCAGCACGTCATACGGCAGGTGGAACCAATCGGCGGTCATGAAGTCATCGGTCTGCACGGCTCGGACGGCGACGGCGTCTTCGTAGGTGCGGTCGTCCCCCATCACGCCGACCGATTGAACGGGCAGCAACACGGCGAAGGCTTGTTGGACTTGCCGATACAAACCGGCTCGGTGCAGTTCTTCGATGACGATTGCATCGGCCTGACGCAGCGTGGTCAACTTTTTGTCGGTGATCTCGCCGAGGCATCGCACCGCGAGGCCGGGGCCGGGGAATGGATGCCGCCAGATCAGATGCTCTGGCAAGCCGAGTTCCAGGCCCATCTGCCGGACTTCGTCTTTGAAGAGATCGCGCAGCGGTTCGATCAGCTCGAAGCCGAGTTCATCGGGCAAGCCGCCGACGTTGTGGTGTGTCTTGATCGTTGCCGCTGGGCCGTCGGGACTGCCGCCCGATTCGATCACGTCCGGGTAGAGAGTTCCTTGAGCCAGAAACTTGGCGTTCGGAATCGACTTGGCTTCGTGACGAAAGACTTCGATGAAGACTCGGCCGATGATTTTTCGTTTCTGCTGCGGATCTTTCACGCCGGCCAACTCATCGAGGAATCGCTGTCGAGCATCGACGACATGGAGATCGGTTTTGAAGTGCTGCGAGAATCGGTCGCGAACTTCCTCCGCCTCGCCGAGCCGCAGCAGGCCGTTGTCCACGAAGATGCACGAGGCTTGATCGCCGATCGACTTCGCCAGCAGCGCCGCGACGACTGACGAATCGACTCCGCCGGACAGACCGCAGATCACGCGGTTGTTGCCGACACGCTGACGAATGCCGACGATTTCGCTCTCGATGAAATCGCTGATCCGCCATGAGCCTCGGCAGCCGCAGACTTTCTTCACGAAGTTCGAGAGCAATTGACCGCCGTGCTCGGTGTGCGTGACCTCCGGATGGAATTGCAGTCCGAAGATCTGTTTCGTGCGATGCTTCGCGGCGGCGTGCGGACAGGTTTCGGTCGCTGCGATTGGCTCGAAGTCGGCGGGGAGGTCGCGGACTTGATCGCCGTGACTCATCCAGACTTGGAATTCCTGCGGCACGCCGTCGAACAAACCGCTGGACGAGAGGACTCGGCAGGGAGCATGGCCGAACTCGCGCGTCTGTCCCGGTGCGACTTCGCCCCCTTGAGTGTGACACGTCACCTGCATGCCGTAGCAGATGCCGAGAATCGGGATGCCGAGGTTGAAGATTTCGGGATCGGGCTGCGGCGAGCCTTTGCCATAAACGCTGGCCGGCCCGCCCGACAGGATCAATCCCTTCGGCGCGATCTGGCGGATGCGCGACGCGGGCAAGTCGTGTCGCACGAGTTGGCAGAAGACATTGTTCTCGCGCACGCGACGAGCGATGAGCTGAGCTGTTTGCGATCCGAAGTCGAGCACCAAGACTTGCTCGTCAACGGTCGCTCCGATGGGGGTCGCGGCGTGTTTCGCCGACGTCGTATTCGCAGACATGTCAGAAGATTTCCGATTCATTTCCGAGCGGATCAAAGGGCAGATGGTATTGCCGGCTTTGCGAAAAGGGTATTGTCCGTTGCAGGGTCTCAACGTAGACGAGTCATTCCGTGACTCGAATTCTCCGGTCACGGAGTGACCGGTCTACGGTTGGTTCGGAAGAGGGTCCAGTCAGCGCTATGCGGAATCTCAAAATTACGCTCGCCTACGACGGCACCAATTACGTCGGGTGGCAAATCCAGTCCAACGGCCGAGCGGTTCAAGAGGTCATGGAACGCTGTCTCTCGCGGTTGACCGGCGAGGAAGCGAAATTGCTGGTCGCCGGACGGACCGACTCCGGCGTGCATGCGCTCGGGCAAGTTTGCAGCTTTCGCACGAACAGTCCGATCCCCTGCCACGGCTTTCGGGACGCGCTGGAAAACATCCTGCCGGATGA
>CAMDDX010000350.1 GCA_945893075.1 Planctomyces sp. SH-PL62
CGCGAGTCGGGAGCGTTGCAAGTCTCGGCTCGGAAAGTCAGGCTACGGTCGTTGTCCGACGTCCGAGGAAGGAACCGAAATGCCCAAGCTGACCCAAGCTGATCTGATTGATCTCAACCAAACATTTGAAGCTCGCTCGCCGCAGGAATTGCTGGCGTGGTCGAAGGAAGTCTTCGGCGACAAACTCGCAGCGATCTCCGCGATGCAACAGGCGGGCTGCGTCGTCTGCCACATGATCTCGACCGCGAAGCTCAACATCCCCGTGCTGTTCGTCGACACCGGAGTCATGTTTCAAGAGACGCTCGACACGCGCGACCGGATCATCAAAGAGTACGGCGTGGACATCATCACGCTGCAACCCAAGCTGACGATGGCCGAACAAACCGCCAAGCACGGCATCCTGTATCTGACCGTCGAAGGCCAGAAGGAATGCTGCCACATGCGCAAGGTCGAGCCGATGAATGAAGTCGCCGGCCAATATCACGCCTTCATCGGCAGCCTGCGCCGCGGTGAAGGGGGTAAACGCTCGCTGTGCCCCGTGCTGCAAGTCGATACCGAGAACAGCACCATCCGCATCAACCCGCTGGCGATGATGACCGACGAGCAAATGGACGCTTACGTCGCCGAGCACAACGTCATCCTGAATCCGCTACATCAGCAGGGTTACCCGACCGTCGGCTGCAATCGCTGCACGACGCCGGTCATGCCCAACGAACCGAAGCGTGCCGGCCGCTGGCGACATCTCGGCCCGTGGGCCGTTTACTGCGGCATCAATCCCGCCGACCGTGAAGCCGGAGCGAAACAGGTCATCGATCTGCCGCAGGACGTCATTGACCGGTTGCTCGGACGAGAAACAGACTTCGCCATTTGAGAAGGGGTCGGGTGTTCGGTTTTTCGGAATTGGCGGGAACAGTGCCTGGATTGCAATTGAGACTTCAGCCCGCCAATTCCGAAAAACCGAACACCCGACCCCGGCCCCGAAACCATCCTACCTCTTGGAGAATCTCACCATGAAGCGTCTGCTGGCCTGCACTGTGTGTTTCTTACTGTTGGCGATCTCGTCCGCACGCGGCGAGGACTCTAAAGACTTCTTCTTCAAAGCCGGCGATCGAGTGCTGTTCCTCGGTGACAGCATCACCGAGCAGTATCAGTACTCGACCGACATTGAACTCTATCTGACCACGCGGTTCCCGAATTGGAATTGCCTCTTCATCAACGCCGGCATCAGCGGCGATACGGCGAACGGCGGAGCAGGCCGATTCGCATCGCATGTGTTGGCCGAAAAACCGACCGCGATCACAATCAACTTCGGCATGAACGACGGCGGGTACGGGGCCTTCGATCAGAACCGCAACAACGGCTTCGTCCAGAACACCGAGAAGATGCTGACCGACGCGAAGGCCGCCGGCGTGCGAGTCGCGTTGTGCTCGCCGAACGCGGTCGATCGCCGAGTTCAGGAACGCTTCAAGCTGTACCTCGAAACTCAGAAGCAGTTCTACGAACCGCTGGCGGGACTGGCGGCCAAACACGGTGCCCGATTCGCCGATCAATACGCGATCACACGCGGTGAACTCGAACGGATGGAGAAAGACGAAGCGAAGACCGTCATCCCGTTCGGCGACGGATTTCACACGTCGCCGAACGGCGGCATGATGATGGCACACGCGATCCTCACCGCATTGAAGGCCCCCGCGCTCGTCAGCGATGTCAGCGTCGATGCCGCGACAAAAAGTACGAAGACGCAGGCATGTGCGGTCTCGAATGCCTCGCTGGCGGTCGATGAGGTTGAGTTCGATCGGCTCGACGAAAGTTTGCCGCTGCCGGTCCAGAAGGATTGGGTGACGTTGCTGCCGTACCTCAACGATTTGAAAGACCTCAACTGGTACGGCCTCAAAGTCGCCGGCCTCGCCGAGGGGAACTACAAGCTGTCGATCGACGGCGTCGAGGTCGGCAAGTACTCGTCAAAGCAATTGGCAGAGGGAGTCAACGTCGGCAACGCCACCTCCGGCCCGATTCACGCGCAAGCTCAGAAGGTCTTCGAGGCGCTCAACGCCAAGAACGGCATGGTGCATCAGCGGTTCCGTGGCGTCGTGATGTTCAACGCTCCCGACTGGCTGGCCGACGTCGTCGCCGAACGCAAACCCGCCGAACTCAACAAACGCATGGAGCAGATCAAAGCCAAGCAGGCCGAGGTCTATGAACTCGCGAAACCGGCGAAGCACCACTGGAAGCTGGAACGAACCGCGTCGTGATCGTTGTCGCTAATCTTCCTTCAGCTTCACCTTGTAGTTGCCGCGAGCCTCGTCGTATTCGAGGCGGAGCAGGCCGCGGCTTTCGGCGTCTTTGATGAGGTCCGTGAAGCTCTTGTAGCCGTAGTACGCCTCGTTGAAGCCGGGGTGAACGCGGCGGATCGTCTGCTTGACCTGCGAACCCCACAATGATTCGTAGTCGGCTTGTTGAGAGCGGACGATCTCACACAGCCATTCGATCGCTTCCTGCTTCTTGTCGGTGTCTTCCTTTTCCTTGGGAGTTTCCTTCTCTTTGTGAGGATCCCTGGGTTTCGGCGGCCGAGCGGCGGCTTTCGCCTTTTGCACCATGCGAACCAGGTCGTCGTAATAAATGAACTCGTCGCAGTTGGCGATTAGCATGTCAGACGTTGAATTCTTCACACCACAGCCGATGACGCGCTTGTTGTTCTCCTTCAGCTTGCTGACCAGCGGCGAGAAGTCGCTGTCGCCCGACAGCAGTGCGAACGTGTCGATGTGGTTCTTCGAGTAACACAGGTCGAGCGCATCGACCACCATGCGAATGTCCGCGCTGTTCTTGCCGCTCTGCCGCGTGTGCGGGACGTCGATCAGTTCGATCCCGTGCCCGTGAAACTCGCGCACCGCGTGGCCGTAGCCGGTCCAATCGCAATACGCCCGCTTGAAGACCAGCCGCCCTTTTTCGAGCAGCCGTTTCAGCACCAACTGAATCTTAAACTCCCCCTGGTGCATGTCCTTCACGCCGAGCGCAAGGTTCTCAAAATCGACAAAGACGGCGATCAGACTCTCTTCAGCGACAGACATCGCGGACTCCTTTCAGGTTGGCCGAAGCATGTCGAGCACTACCGGATCAATCAAGCTGCTGGCCACATGCCGGACATGGTCAAAGTTTTGATGCCGGCTGTGCTGGTGCGGAACCGAGATGATGTACGCTCCGGCGGCGGCAGCGGCTTTGCTGCCGTTGTGACTGTCTTCCAGAACCAGCATCTCATGCGGATCGACCCCCAGCCGAGCGGCGGCCTTGAGGTAAATCTCCGGGTGCGGTTTGCCATTCGTGACGTCTTCGGCCGTCAGGGTCATGTGGAAGCGGTCGAGGATTTCAAACCTCGTGAGGATGCGTCGCAGGTACTTGCTGTCCGAGGAGGTCGCGACCCCCTTGGGTAAGCCACTCCGTTCGATGTGATCCAACAGCTCAAACAACCCCGGCATCGGTGCGATCTGTTCGTCAAGCATCGCCAAGAACAAGTCATGTGACTCCCGCCAAAGCTTGATCGGATCGACATTCAACCCAGCCGCTTCGACAAGCAACGGATAACCCTCTTCGGCTCGGCGGCCCATGATGAGCGTGAAGAACTCATCGGTCATCTCGCAGCCGTGCCGACGCATCAATTCGACACCCGCTTCGTGGAAAATCTCCTCGGTGTTGAACATCAGACCGTCGAGGTCGAAAGCGACTGCTTTAATCATGTATACGGATTTCTTAGGTCACTCAGGTTCGGAGGGGATGAGTTGTTCGAGTTGACGAATCAGAACAGGCAGGTGTTGTTGCACAACGTCCCAAACCACATCGAGGTCAACGTTCGAGTAATCGTGAACGATGCGGTGCCGTGTCGCTCGGATTTTTTCCCAAGGGATTTCGGGGTGTGCTGCGCAATACTCAGCGGAAGTCTTAAACGCACCTTCGCCCACCACCTGGATGAAGTGAATGCAGGCCCACAAGACTGCATCGTTGGCTTCAAATTCTTGTCGCGTCATTCCGGCTGACAATGTCATTGCCCGGCGTGAGAAGTCGAGCATGTCTCCAAGAAAACGCAAATCACTCTTTGGCATAGACAGGCTCCGCACTTTGGAGAACGGGCTTTCGAATCCAACGGTTGAGGTATTTGGGGTTCACCAAGTCAACGTCACGTCCACCGATCAACTGGGACAACTCGCGTTCGACATCAATGATGTTCCAACCGGGATGATGCCCTTCTTCGAACTCCACCAAAAAATCGACATCACTTTCTGGCCGAAAATCGTCGCGCAACACCGAACCAAAAACCGACATTCTTTGAATGTGATGCTTGCGGCAGAACTCGGCGAACTGCTCTTCCGTAACTGGCAGTTTTTTGAAAACAGGGGCGACCATTACGTCGATCCTCGGAGGCACGCGGGTTGTTGTTGTCGGTAACTCAAGTCGAGCACATCCATCGGGTGAGCGACCCAAATGTCGTGACCGGATTGGCGGAGTTGCATCTGCAGTTGCAGCGAGCATCCCGCATTTCCGGTGATGACCGCTTGAGCGTTCGTCTTGAGAATGTTCTCCAGCTTGCGACGTCCGAGCTGCGCGGCCATCTCCGGTTGAGTGAGGTTGTAGCTGCCGGCCGCTCCGCAGCAAATCTCACTCTCCGCCAGCGGGACGAGTTCGAGACCGGGTACCAGCGACAGCAGATCGCGCGGTTGCTCGCGGATCTTCTGCGCGTGGCAGAGATGGCAAGCATCGTGATAGGTCGCTCGCAGTTTGATTTCACCGGTCGGCTTGATCGGTCCGAGCGACATCAAGAACTCGGACACGTCCTTGACCTTGTGAGCGAACTTGTCGAGCCGTTGCCGCGTCGCGTCGTCGGCCGGTGCGAGTTCGTGCGCGACGTGGCCGTAATCTTTCAGCATCGAACCGCAGCCAGCGACGTTGATGATCACCGCATCGACGTCGTCCACGTTGAATGCGGCGGCGTTCTGCTGAGCTAACTGCAAGGCGGGTTCGCCGGCTCCGCTGTGATAGTGGATCGCTCCGCAGCAGACTTGGTTGCGAGGCACAACAACCTCGCAGCCGTTGTGCTGCAACACACGAGCGGTCGCCCAATTCGTCGGCCCGAACATCGCGTCCGCCACGCAACCGGTGAAAAGTGCGACGCGCGCGCGGCGTTTACCCACCGGAGACAACACCTCCGGCAATCGCGGCGTGGGCGACGGCAATTTGGGCAGCAGCGCTTGCATCCGTTGGAGTTGTTTCGGCAAGAGCTTTGTGATGCCAAGTCCGTCGGCGAGGCGATCCAATCCCAATCGCTGCGCCCACCGAGCCGGCGCGAGTGCCCAGCGCAGGCGATTCGCATACGGAAACAAGCCGTAAAGAATGAACTTCTGAAACCAACCGTTGGCCTGCGAATCTCCCGCGGCGAGTTCGCGCTGCTGCATCTCAACACGAAAGGGTTCGATCAGCCGACCGTATTGCACGCCGGAGGGACACGCCGTCTCACAGGCTCGGCAGTCGAGGCAGAGTTCCAAGTGATGTTTGACGGTGTCCGTCAGCGCGATGCGACCATCCACCACGCCGCGCATCAGATAGATGCGTCCGCGCGGGCTGTCGTTTTCATCGCCGGTCTCGAGGTATGTCGGGCACGCCGACGTACACAAGCCGCAATGCACACAGCTCATGAAGTAGCGATAGTCGATCTGCGAACCGACTGGCGGCGCAGGCGATTGAGCGGGTGGCGGAAGGTTGGGATTCATGGGCGCGTGAGTCTTGGTGGGGGATGCTCACGCGGACTTTACGGTTCGGCGAAGCTCGTGTCGCGGTCGCCGCGAGCGATTGTGGTGCCGTCGCCGTCGCGCAGCTCCAGTTCGTCCAAGTCGTCGATGATGGTGACGCCATTCCAGAGATACGTCTGCGTGCCGCCGGGGTTGGCCGGATTGAACGGCTGCGTGAGTTCCACGACCCCCTCGCGGAGGAACAGCAACGCCCCGGCCGGCAGGTTGGGCGTCTCGATCCAGAGCTTGAGCACGCCGCCCGCCTGGGCGACCCAGTTGAAGCGGAAGGTCCGCAGGGTGGGCGATCCGCCTTCGGGGAACACGCGCGGCAGGGTCAGGGCGATCGGCTGGCCGGGGAACATCGTCTGGATCGTGATGTCATAGCCCAGCATCAGGGCCACCAGCGAGTCCTCTTCGCGGTCGTCTTCCGGCACGTCGCCATAGAGCCGTTCCATTTCCGCGCGAAGCAGCGGCCGCGTGCCTTCGATGAGCGCCTCGAGGGAGGTGTTCTTGGCTTCCAGCGTGGCGTGCGCCGTCTGCAATACAACCAGCGTGAACGCGCCCAGCGTCAGCGGTGCCAAAGTCAGCGCCACGAGCGCCGCATTGACTCGCGCCCAATGATCCTCGAAGCGATGGCAGATGCTCCCCAGCGTGCCCGGCTGAATCACGCCCAAGTTCGGCACCGTCTTGTTGAGCGGATGCCGTGCTCCCAGCCGCAGCCGGACCATCGGCTTATACAGTCGCAGATGAAACCACACGCCCGCTTCGTCGTCCGGGCTATTGCCCCAGACCGCCGCCCGTTCCGCGATCAAGCCCGGCAGTTGCGTTTCCGTCAGACTGACCATTTCGTCCTGCATCGCGTGATACTGATTGCGTTTCGCAAACACCTGCGGCCGGCCGACTGCCACCGCAATCAAGATCGGTCCGCCGTTGACCAACTCCGCCTCGGTGTAGTGCCCCAAAATGGCATCGACCGTGGGAATCCGCTGCGCTTCAACGATGCGACCCATGAGAAGCTCCTGGACGTGTGACGGCTAACGAGTGTCAGAGACGAGGACCAAGTCATCCGTGAGGACGGCACCAGCGTATCGCGACACGTCGCGTCACGACAGTCGGCCGTCTTGTGAGTCACCACCTCATACGGATTCCAAGAATGAGCCGCGCGGCGCTAGCCCCGGTTTTACGGGACGAACTCATACGGATTCCAAGGATGAGACGAACCGGGGCTAGCGCCGCGCGGCTAATTTGTGCGAAGCGGATCAATAAGCCTGAATAGCCAACTCGTGAGCCTATGTTGCCAGCTCGTAAGCCTGGGTCAGAGTTTCGTAAGCCTGGGTCGTCAACTCTTAAGACTGGGTCAGTACCTCGTAAGCCTAGGTCGCCAACTCGTGAGCCTGGGGCGCCAACTCGTGAGCCTGGGTCGCCAACTCGTAAGCCTGTGTCGCCAACTCGTGGGCCTGGGTGGCCAACTCGTAAGCCTAGGTGGCCAACTCGTAAGCCTGGGTCGCCAACTCGTAAGCCTGGGTCGCCAACTCGTAAGCCACAACCCGTTAAATGGAAACAAGATAAGTAATTCTTGCAATTTCCTCCAGGGGAGCGTGGTCGGGTGTGCGAATTGCAGATTTCGCCGCCGTTCATTGTCCTTGCTCCCAAGGTTTCAGCGGCAAAATCCGAAATTCGCACACCCGACCCCTCATCCACCCCTCCGAGTGCTGGGATCACAGAATTAGGCAGCGTGCAGTGCTAACGGAGTTAAGCCGCACGCTGC
>CAMDDX010000351.1 GCA_945893075.1 Planctomyces sp. SH-PL62
AGGATTCGGCGGTGTGCTCCTGGGAGAGCAAGCGGCCTCCAAAACCGCTCGATGGGGTTCGAATCCTCACGCCGTCGCTCGCACGCGAGCCGCGTGCGCTACGAGACAATTGCCTTGCGGGTGTCACGGTTGGCATAGCGGACTCTTAATCCGTCGGACTGGGTTCAATTCCCAGGCGAGGCACTGGAACAGAGATCAGGAGTCAGAGGTCAGAAAAACGAGCTGCCCTGCGGGTGTGATGGTGACATGGCTGTCCTGTAAACAGCGGAACGGGGTTCGATTCCTCGGCAGGGCTTTTCCGATTGGTTTGTTGGTCCTCGGAGTGTGACGGACCGCATTCGACCCTCCGAAGGTCGCGGGCCAGGTTCGACTCCTGGCGAGGATATTCAGCAACAAGACCGCTCTGCGAGTGTGATGGTCGCACCTCGGTCTTCTAAACCGAGAGACAAGGTTCGATTCCTTGGTGGAGCAATCGACTCAGTCATCAGACATGCCGGCGTGGCCGATCAGAAGGCACTGGTTTCGTAAACCAGCGGATGCAGGTGCGAATCCTGCCGTCGGCTCTGAACGAATTTGAACAGAAGGTCGCAAAGGGCGCGAAGAGAAACAGGCAAGGCGCGGAGATTTTCCTTCGCGCTCTTTGCGTCCTTCTGTTCCAACTGCAAGCCCTGCGAGTGTGACGGACGCACGACAGCGTTCGAAGCTGTCAGACGAGGTTCGACTCCTCGGTGGGGCATTTTGAATTCGAGCAGCACCTCGCCGGTGTGATGGTCGGCATAGCGGACTTTTAATCCGTCGGACTGGGTTCGATTCCCAGGCGGGGTATTGGAGATTTGCGATTTGTCCTTGGGGTGTGGGGGATCGCATGCGACCCTGCGAAGGTCGAGGATCAGGTTCGACTCCTGACGAGGACGCTTTGGAGTGCGGAGTGTCAGCACCGCTTTGAGGCTGTGCCTCTTTCTTTGGAGAGAGGCGGAATGAACGGGCAAAGAAATCCAAAGCGGTGCTGACACACCGCACTCCAAAATGACGCCGACGTCAAACGGTTTGGCGGCTGCCTGCAAAGCAGCATTCAGTGAGTTCGACTCTCACCGGCGTCTTTTCGGTTCGTTGTGCCAGCGTAGGACGGCCACTCTTGGCCGTCGTGTGTTGGCGAATTGAGACGGGCACGAGTGCCCGTCCTACGACGGACCTCAAGTGACGTGTTGATGACGCCCGGCCAGAGGCGCGTTCGCTCCGAGAGATCGGTCAGTGGGACGTGTTCCCAACTGGTGTGACAAACGGCGCGGCATCGATGGGTAGCTCAGTGGGTAGAGCGTCAGACTGATAATCTGAAAGTCACGGGTTCGACTCCCGTCCACACGACCAAACGCTTTGGGAGCGTTTTCCAAAAACCCAAGGGAGGCGGCCGGTCGGTTGTCGGCTGTTCTCGTAAGCGAGTCATTCCATGACTCGCATTCTGAGGCGTAACGTGATCGCGGACGAAAAATCTGCGTCATGGAATGCCGCAGCTACGGGACGGCAGCAGCGATCTGGGCTTTGAGGGGACGCATTTGATTTGGCGTGAGGCTCGGCGAACGGCCGTGCGGAGCGTCGCGATTTCGTGGGGCACGTTTTCAACGTGCCTAAACGAGAGCACGATGAAATCGTGCTCCACGAAAACACGAACGCGGCGCGAGCATGGTGGGGGTCCGAGTCGTCACGCCCTTTCAAAACGTCCTCCCGCCGATGTCGGCTGTGATAGCCGATCGGTTCGCCGCCTGAGGGTGTTGTCTTCAACCTGGAGTGCTGCGGCTTGACGCAGCCCTCCATTCGATCGCGGGAGAGAACGGTCGAATGTTCGACCGTCGTCCGCCGTGAGAGTTGGTTTCGATGGAAGTGTGATTGATCGCGATTGTTTCGGACGTCTTTCGTCACGACATCGCAGTTGAATCGTTTGCGGCTCGTTTGCCGCTTTGTATGGAGGGCTGCGTCGAGCCGCAGCACTCCAGGGAGGTTGTGATGTTTGTTCGACGTGTTTTCATTCGCAGCTTCGAGGTCGGCTTGCTGTTTCGGCGGGGCGAGTTCCGTGGGCTGCTTGGCGAGGGACGGCATTGGTTCTTCGATCCGCTGGGCCGAGTCGGTATCGACGTTGTGGCGCAGCGTGCTCCGTGGCTGACTCATGAGAAGCTCGACGTGATCGTGAAGTCGGGGGCGCTCGAAGGCCGAGCAGTTGTCGTCGACCTGAAGGACTACCAGCGAGGGCTGGTGTGGGTCGATGGGCGGTTCAGCCATGTGTTGCCGCCGGGGCAGTTCGCGTATTGGACGAAGTTCCGCGACGTGCGGGTCGAAGTGATCGACGCGCGGCGCGTGCGCTTTGAACATGCCGATCTGCCGGTGATCCTGAAGTCGACGCTGGTTGGTCAGGCTCTCGACGTGTTGAGCGTTGAGGCGGGTCAGCAGGGCGTGCTGTTTCAGGAGGGCGAGATCGCGGCGGTGTTGTCGCCGGGGCGGTATGCGTTCTGGAAGAACATCGCGACGATCAAGCTCGTGGCGGTGGATGTTCGCGAGACGATGCTGGATATCAGCGGGCAAGAGATCATGACGGCGGACAAGGTGACGCTGCGCGTGAACGGAATCGTGACGTATCGAGTCACGGACGTCCGGCAGGCGCTCGGCGTGGCTGATGACTTTCGTCAGGCTCTGTACCGCGAAGCTCAGCATGCGTTGCGAGCGATGATCGGCACGCGCGAGCTCGACCCGTTCCTGGCAGATAAGGAATCGGTCGTGCGCGAGCTGGAACAGCTCGTCCGTCCGCGAGCGGCACAGTTGGGTCTGGAAGTTGTCTCGTTCGGGATTAGAGACGTGATCCTGCCGGGGGAAATGAAGGACTTGATGAACAAGGTCACGGAAGCCAAAAAGGCGGCCGAGGCCAACCTCATCGTGCGGCGCGAGGAAACGGCCGCGATCCGCAGCCAGTCGAACACGGCGAAGTTGTTGCAGGACAACCCGACGCTCATGCGTCTGCGTGAGTTGGAAGTCCTGGAAAAGATCGCCTCGACCGGCAAGCTCAACATCGTCCTGGGCGAGAAGGGCTTGGCGGAGCGGGTCATCAACATGCTTTGAGCGTAGGTCAGGCTTTCCAGCCTGCCCCGAACGCTCCGATCCGCGCTGTCCGCGCGACGGGTCAGCCTGGAAAGGCTGACCTACGACGACTCTCGATCTCGTGGACCACGGGATCGAGAGTTTTTTGTTGCGCGAACCCTGGAGTGCTGTGGCTCGACACAGCCCTCCATTCATTTGGAATCAGAACATTGATTGTTGAGAAAACGGCCAATGTTCGGCCGATGTTGGCAACAGCATCTTCCGGACTTCGAGAGTCGCTATTTCAATTGGATGGCGGACTGCGTCGAGCCGCAGCACTCCAAGTTTAGCCGAGCACGCTGCGATAGAGGTCTGCTGTCTGTTGAGCCATGCGTGCGACACTGAAGTCGCGGCGGACTCGTTCACGGGCGGCTTCGGCGAGCCGGCGTGCTCGGAACGGATCGCGGAGCAGTTCGAGCATTCGTTGCGAGAGGGCTTCGCTGTTCGATGGCGGGACCAGCAATCCGGTTTCGTTGTCGGCGACCACCGAGTCCACGCCATCCACATTGCTGGCGATCACGGGGCGGCCAAGCGACATCGCTTCGAGCATCAGCGTGCCGAGTCCTTGTCGCAGCGAAGGGAGACAGAAGATGTCCATCGCCGTCAGCGACGAAGTCAGATCGAGCACATTAGGAACGAAGGTGACTCGATCGGCGATCTCAAGCTCGCGAGCGAGTCGGCGCAGGTTGGCTTCTTCCGGGCCGGCTCCGGCGACGAGAAACTCAGCGGGAACGTTGGCGGCGGCAACGCGCTGCGCGGCTCCCAGGAAATACGGAAATCCTTTGACCGCCTCGAGCGGTCCGGCGGTGCCGATCACCGGCGTGCGATTTGGTTCGAGCACCGGTCGCGGTGGTTCGGAAGGAAGATCCACTCCGCTGGGAATGACGGAGATCAAATCCGGGCGGAGCTTCGTTCGCTGCAACAGTTCCGCCTGCACCGCATCACTGACGGTGATGATGCGGCGGCCCCAAGTCGGGGAGAACGGCAACCGTTCGCGCGGCTGCAAGAAGTCATGCACGGTCAACACGAACGAGCAGCGCAATCGTTTCGCCAGCCAGGTTCCCAGCGGCAGCATCCGCCGCGACTGAATGTGAATCAGCGCCGGCGGATCTTCACGAACATCCGCGAGCAACCAGCGACGTACCATCTGGCCCCAAAGCGGCGTGAGCAGATGCGGATATTCCTGGATGGGCAATTCGTCGCGACGGTCGAGTTTCACCATTCGAGCACAAGGGCAAACGATCTGCGTTCGAAATTCGTGCTGCGGCAATTGTTCCCCGAGCCGCAGCGTGTATGAACTTGTTCCGCGCAGTGAGAACGCATCCGCGAGCAACAGAATCAAAGGCGATGTGGAGGTCATGATTTCCGAGTGTATAGAGGCAAACTCAAAACCGTACCGCGACCGTCAGGGAGCGGCCTGCTCTGTCGCCATCAGGCCACTCCCTAACGGTCGCGGGACAGAGATCTCTCGATTGCTGGCAATTTCGGCCACGGCTATCGTCCCCGCCGCACCGCGTTCATTCCTCAGAAAGGATCCGTCATGGCTGCCTCGCGCCGACAATCATCCGCTTCGCCTGAGCCTACTCGGCGCACTTTCCTGCAAGCGGCCGGAGCCGTCGCGGCTGCTGCGAGCGTTAGCCCGATGATCCTGAACGCTTCGGACAAAGCCGGGACGAAGGCTCACGTGTTGGGAACTGGAGCCTTTCAATACGAAGTCGTCTCGCACAATTGGGGCGACGTTCCCGATCACATCCAGTGGGGCGAGACACACGGCGTCGCGGTTGATGAAGCCGGGCTGGTTTACATCACGCATCGTTCACATGCACCGCAGCCGTTGGATGCGGTTGTCGTCTTCGACCCCAGCGGAAAATTCGTCCGCTCGTTCGGCAAGGAGTATCACACCGGCGGACACGGCATCGACATTCGCAAAGAGGGAAGCGAGGAGTTCCTCTATCTCTGCTCAACGAGAACGAGCCTAGTTACGAAGACGACGCTGAAGGGGGAGATTGTCTGGAAGAAAGAACGGCTGCTCGAAACCGGCAAGTACGACGATCCGAAGACGCCCTACAGCCCGACAAACGTTGCGTTCGCACCGGACGGCGGCTTCTACATCGGCGACGGATACGGCTCGCATTGGATTCATCAATACGACAAAGACGCCAAGTGGGTCCGCACGTTCGGGGGCATCGGTTCTGAACCGGGCCAGTTCAAGACGCCGCACGGCCAGTGGCTCGACAACCGACCGGGCCGTCAGCCGTCGCTTGTGGTGGCCGATCGCGCGAACGCGCGATTGCAGTACCTGACGCTCGATGGGAAGCCCATCGGCTTCGTGACGCAGGATAAGGACGGCAATCCTGGCATGACCTCCGATGCGGCGACGCTCAACTCGCCGGTCAGCTTCCCGGCTCACTTCGACATTCGCGGTGACGTGCTGCTGGTCCCCGATCTGCACGCGCGCGTGTCGTTGTTCGACAAGAACAACAAAGTCATCACACATCTGGGCTACGATCCCGAATGGACGAAGACGGTGCTCGGTGACGGCAAGTTTCCGGTGCGCGTCGATCGAGCCTTGTGGCCGAACGGCAAGTTCATCCACCCGCACGACGCTTGCTTCGACAAAGCCGGCAACATCTTCGTCGTCGAGTGGGTACTGACCGGCCGCGTCTCGTTCTTGCGGCATGTTTCGTAGCACAGGCGGCTCGCCTGTGATTGGAATCGGGACAGGCGAGCCGCCTGTCCCTACGATTGGAAGGATCCGACATGACCAATGTTCTGTTGCTGGGAGGCGGCACGATCGGGCGAATGATCGCCACGTTGCTGACCCAATCGGGCGACTACCGAGTTCGCGTGGGTGACACCGATGCCGCTGCGCTCGAACGCTTGAAGACCAAACTGGGAGTCGAAACGATCGTCGTCGATGCGGCGAATGAAGCGGACCTCGCAGCGGCGATGAACGGTCAGGCCGCGGTGATCTCGGCATTGACGTTCTCGCTGAATCCACGAGTCGCTCGCGCCGCGCTGGCGGCGGGTATCAGCTACTTCGATCTGACGGAAGACGTCGAGACGACACGCGTGGTCCGCACGTTGTCGGGAGCGGCTCGGCCCGGACAAATCTTCGTGCCGCAATGCGGTTTGGCTCCCGGCTTCGTCGGTATCGTGGCGAATCACCTGGCACACAAATTCGAAACACTCGATTCGCTGTTTCTGCGAGTCGGGGCGCTGCCGGAGTTCCCGACCAACTCGCTGAAGTACAACCTGACGTGGTCCACCGACGGGCTCATCAACGAGTACTGCAATCCGTGCGATGTGATCCATCAGGGACAGCGACAAGAGTTCTGGCCGCTCGAAGGGCTGGAGCACCTCTCGATCGACGGCGTCGAGTACGAAGCGTTCTCAACCTCAGGCGGACTCGGCACGTTGTGCGAGACGTTTCAGGATCGCTTGCGCGAGCTGAACTACAAGACGATCCGCTACCTCGGACACCGCGACCGAATGCTGTTTCTGCTGGATGAACTGCGGCTGCGCGACCGTCGGCAGTTACTCAAAGAGATTCTGGAGAATGCCGTCCCGCGCACGTTGCAGGATGTGGTTGTCGTCTTCTGTACCGCAACCGGCCAGCGCGACGGGCAGATGGTGCAGCTTTGGGATGCTCGAAAAATCTACCACAAGCAACACGGTGACGAAGTTTGGTCGGCCATCCAAATCACGACGGCCGCATCAATCTGCGCGGTGCTCGACCTGCACGTCCACGGACAGTTGCCATCAACCGGTTTCGTGAAGCAGGAGCAAGTGGATTTCGACGCCTTCCTCGCCAACCGCTTCGGCCAGCACTACGTCAGCCCCGGCGTGAGGCTCAATTCGCGATAGTCGTCGATTCACGTCGCGATCAAGAATTGCTCGAACTGCCAGTCCTCGTGGTCGTCGCCGTTGTCGCGCGGTTTGTTCGCTCGGCCGTTCTTCTTGACCGAGACGTCGTGGCCATTGAGCTGCGGCGACCAATCCACCGGCCGTGAAATAAACGGGCCGAGGTACGGCATCGCGATGTCGAGCACCTCTTCGTGCGGCAGATCGTCCGGCAGCTTTACTCCCTTTTCGGGATTGCGAATCATCCAGAACAACGCCCCCAGCAACGACGAGGCGACTTGCAACGTCGTGGGATTCTGGCCGGGGAGCAAGGCTCGCGACTCTTCGATGTCCAACATGCTGCCGATCCACCACGACTTGTAATCATGGCCCATCAACAGACAGCCGAGTTCATCTGCGCCGGAGACGATCTCGTTGCGAAGAATTCTTTCATGCCGATGACGTTGGTACTCATTGCTGCGGAGTTCATCCAACGAACCGATCGCATCCTCGCACGGGCAGTAGGCGTAATGGACCGTCGGCCGATAGATCACTCC
>CAMDDX010000352.1 GCA_945893075.1 Planctomyces sp. SH-PL62
GGTCACGATCTGCCGTCCCGCCTTCGCTTGGCGGTGACTGATGCCTATGTTCGCAAAGGCTCGAAACGAGCCCGCTACCATCCGCCCAACCCTGATAAAAAACCTCTCGGAGATCCCAAACTCAGCCAGCTCTCTCCGCAAGAAAAGAAGCAACTCACCAACTTCACGAATGAAAACATCGCCGCTTGAAAATCCTTCACGGCGTTGCCTTCCAGGGCTTTACATCTCTCTCCCCACTTTTCCGTGGGCTTGCGCCCACGGCTAAATTCCGTCGCCGCTTCGCGGCTATGAAATGCGCAACTTCAAAATGAATGCTTCGAGTTCGTTGGGGCTCTCACCTGGTCAGGCTTTGGTGATTTCAGCGGCAGGGAGCACGCGCGTGCCGACACGCTCGCCGGCGGCGGCCCGTTCGATGTTGCCCAACTTCTTGTAGTTGAAGACGACGATCGGAATGTTGTGCTCCATGCAGTGATGAATCGCTTGAGCGTCCATCACCTTCAGGTTCTGCCGCAGGAAATCCTGATAGGAAATCTCCGAGTAACGGACCGCGTGAGGATTCTTCTCGGGGTCTTCGGAGTAGATGCCGTCTACCTTGGTGGCCTTCAGCAACACGTCGGCTTCAATCTCGCGAGCGCGCAACGCGGCGGCGGTGTCGGTCGTCACGAACGGACTGCCGGTGCCGGCGGCAAGGATCACGACACGCCCCTTTTCCAAATGACGCACACAGCGACGACGGATGAACGGCTCAGCGACTTTCTCCATCTGAATCGCGGTTTGAAGGCGCGTCTGCACGCCCGCGTTTTCCAGAGCGTCTTGCAGCGCGAGCCCGTTGATGACGGTCGCCAGCATCCCCATGTAGTGCGCGGTCGGCGTCTTGATCGAAGCGCTGACGGCGGCAAATTCCTTGCCGCGGAGGATGTTTCCTCCGCCACACACGATCGCCAGTTGCACGCCTTGATCGACGACCCGTTTGATCTGGTCGCACATGGTCGTGATCTCTTCCATGTGGATTCCGGTCTCACCGGGACGGCAGAAACTCTGGCCGCTGATCTTCAGCAGGATGCGCTTGGGACGGTCGGACATCGGAAACCTCATTTCAAAACCGTACCGCGACCGTCAGGGAGCGGCCCGTTACGAACGCTGTTGACTACTCGAACCGGGTCACTCCCTGACGGTCGCGGTACGGTTCGCTGACACCCAAACGAACCGAGGGGCGGTGTCGCCCCTCGTTCGATCATCTCTCACATTGACCCGACGAACAACTAGCGGCCCAGCACCCAGCGAGTGAAGCCGACGGCTTTCAGGCCGGCTTCGGCGAGGGCTTGGCTGACTCGCTTGGAATCGTCCTTTGCGAACGGTTGGCAGGTCAACACGCCTTGCTCGTTGTAGAACGTGTTCAATTGGCCTTCGACCATTTTCTCGATGATGCTGTCCGGCTTGCCGGTCTTCTTGGCTTCGCCTCGCAACCGGTCACGCTCGGCGTTGACCAAGTCGGCGGGGAGTTGCTCTGGCAGCGTGCAGACCGGCTTGAGCGCGGTGATGTGCATGGCGACATCGCGCAGTACCGGAGCGGTCAGGTTCGCCCCTTCGGCTTGGAAGAGCACCCCTTGTTTGCCGTCGTGATGCACGTAGCCGCCGACCGGTCCCTTCATACGAGCGATACGAGACAACACGATCTTTTCGCGGATTGAGTTGACCACGTCCTCGTACAAGTCGTTGAGCGTCTTGCCCGGAGCTTCCGGCGCGGGTTGAGCCAGCAAGGCTTCCGGCGTGTCGGCACCAGGGCCATTGAGCAACTGACTCGCGCATTGCCGAGCAAGTGACAAGAACGATTCCGCGCCGGCGACGGGAGCGGATTCGCATTGCAGTTCGATCATCGCCGCCTCCGAGCCGTCCGGTTTCGATTCGATGAGGATCTTGCCTTCGGAGGTCGCGTTGTCGGCACGCTTGAGCATCACCTTTTTGAACTTGGTCTTCAAAACTTCGACGGCTTTGATCGGGTCGCCGCCCGCTTCAGTTAGGGCCTGCTTGCAATCCATGAGCGGCAGGTTGGTCAGTTCACGCAGCGCCTTCACGGCGGCGGCAGTAATTTCAGCCATGAGAATGTTCTCCAAAATGAAGATGATGAGCCGGAACGCGCTAGCGTCCGGTTTGTCGCTAATTTCTTTTGTCCGGCATTTTGTTGTGAGTGAGCCAAGTTTTGCGACTCATTCGCGCTCTCCTTAATTCGCGCGGCTCAAAATGGCCGCGCGAATTAAGTGGATCGCGAATGAAAGCAGGTCTGAGGTGAAGCCTCGCTCAATCTGTTATCCGAACCGGACGCTAGCGCGTTCCGGCTCATCAAAGTGAGGTCGCTCGGATCACGTCATGCCAACGACGGCACGGCCTTCGGCTCGTCGGC
The DNA here is from genome assembly GCA_945893075.1 of Planctomyces sp. SH-PL62. Taxonomy (GTDB): domain Bacteria; phylum Planctomycetota; class Planctomycetia; order Planctomycetales; family Planctomycetaceae; genus SXKJ01. Next base: position 2,402 of record CAMDDX010000352.1, read on the forward strand.
CGCCGGCGCGTCCTTGTTCTCAGCCGGGTTGGAATTCTTCCCAGTCAACACGGCCTCGGCCAGATGATTCAGCATCAGGCGGATCGAGCGGATGCTGTCGTCGTTGCCGGGGATCGGCAGGTCCACTTTATCCGGGTTGCTGTCGGTGTCGATCAGCGCCACGACTTTGATGCCCATGATCTTGCACTCGTCGACGCAATTGTGCTCCTTGGTCGGGTCGATGACGATGACCGCCTCGGGCATGCGGTTGAGCGTGCGGATGCCGTTCAGATTGCGGAAGATCTTCTCACGCTCGCGGCCGAGCGTGGACTGCATCTTCTTCGAGTAGGTGTTGATCTCGCCGCTCGCGACGAGACCTTCCAGCTCTTCCAGCCGCTTGAGGCGGCTGCGGATCGTGCGGAAGTTTGTGAACGTGCCGCCTAGCCAACGCTCGGAAACGTAGGGCATCCCGCAGGCGTTCGCCGCTTCGATGATCGGGTTCTGAGCCTGTCGCTTGGTTCCGACAAACAGAATCAAGCTCCCTTGAGAAGAGACCTTTTCGAGGTACTTCTTGGCTCGCAGGAGACCGCGGACGGTTTCCTTGATGTCGATAATGTGGATCTGATTCCGCTTCCCGTAGATGTAGGGCCGCATCTTCGGGTTCCACTTGCTGGTCTTGTGACCGAAGTGGACGCCGGCTTCCAAAATGTCTTTGACAACAATGTTCGACACGCTGAGTAGCTCCTTTCCACCTCTCGCGGCGAAGACTTCGGCGGTCGATGATTGCCGAAGGACGCGGTTGCGTGAGGCACACCTTCGCTGGGAAGGCGTTCGAAAGATTCAAAAAATGGTAATCCTGTCGCGACCGAACTCACTCTGAGCCAGCCGGAAGGGGCGGGAGGATAGTCGTGCCCTGGGAGACCGTCAAACGACGCTGCCGGCTGATGTGCGAGTAATTCCACCGGCAGGGGTCAGGCACCGCAAAACTCAAAATTGGCGGAGTATCGCGGAGTGTGCCCACAGGACTTCACTCCGCCAATTTTGAGTTTTGCGGTGCCTGACCCCGGACAAATGCTGTTATGCACCCGATGGGCGAGCTCACGGCCTGACTGGAGGCACCTTTCCTCAGACATTAGAAGAGGCGGCCGTTCGTTCCCAACTTCGATTCCTCCACTGCCGGGAGTTTCCAAGTGCCTCCACCAGAAACACAGGCTCGACCGAATGCCGACCCGTCGCTGATGCGTCAGGTGGTCGCGGAAGTAACTGGCACGTTCCTGCTGATCTTCTTTGGGTGCGGTGCGGTCCATGCCGCAGTCCTGACCGGAGCACAACAAGGGTTGTGGCAGGTGGCGATCGTCTGGGGCGTGGCGATCATGCTGGCGAACTACACGGTGGGCGGGATCAGTGGAGCACACATCAATCCGGCGATGACACTGGCGTTCGCGCTGTGGCGAGGATTTCCGAAGAGCCGCGTGTTGCCATACATCGCGGGGCAACTGGCGGGAGCGATGCTGGCGGCGAGTGTGTTGTTCGTGATCTTCAGCCCGCAACTCGATGCGAAGGAGCGTGAGAAGGGGATCGTTCGCGGCCAGCCAGAGAGTGTCGTGACTGCGATGTGTTATGGTGAATATTTCCCGAATCCCGGAAGAATCGCGTCGGCAAACAAACAGGATTGGCAGCCGAAGTATGCGGAATGGCGAACTCAGCGATCAGTGAGTTTGGCATTCATCGCCGAGTTGATCGGCACGTTGATCCTCGGTTTCGTGGTGTTCGCGGTGACGGACGAGCGCAATCGTGGTCAGCCGGCGTCCGGACAGGCTCCGATCTTTATCGGCTTGACGGTGGCGGCCTTAATCTCGGTGATCGACCCGCTGACGCAGGCGTGTTTCAATCCCGCGCGAGACTTTGGGCCGCGACTGTTCGCCTCGCTGGCAGGCTGGGGAAGCGCGGCCTTGCCCGGCCAAGACAGTTTCAGTTGGCTGACGGTTTACATCGTCGCGCCCATCGCTGGTGCCATCATAGGCGGCGGGGTTTACGAGTTCGGCGCAAGGTCGGCGGTTCAAGATCGTGCCTGATCGGTCAGGCTCCGATGGGGCGCGCGACGCACATTGCGAGTTGGTGCCGAACGTGGAGGGGTCAGGTGTTCTGATTTCTGTTTTGCTGTTGCGATGGAGAGCGAACCGTTGATCGGGTGACTGTCTGCGAACCACGGTTGGGGTGGATCGCGGGAGCAAAACAGAAATCAGAACACCTGACCCCGGCTCGCGCAAACGGTGTCGTTCACCCGCTCCGTTGGTCCGCGTGGAATTGCTCTTCGCGAGTTCGCGAATTTTGGATTAGGTTCCGACCTCGAAGGCGGAGCAGTCCGTGTGTTGACCCTCGTTGAGTGGTCCGGCTGACTTCCGCGAAATGCTGTCGCCGCGATTCGACCACAGCGACGGTGATTGATCGGGAGAGTCCAGGATGGTTTTGTCTTCATGGATTGAAGCGCTGAAACGAGTCTTGCGGACCCAGTCTTTGAGAACACGGCATCGCCGAGGACAAATGGGGCGGCGATTGCTCAGCCAGGGGCCGGCGCAGTTTGAGACTCTGGAATCGCGCTGCTATTTGAGCGTCGTATCGGTTTTTGACAGCGCGACCAACACGCTGACGATCACCAGCAACGCGAATGACGCGATCCGTGTGAGTGCGAACGCGGGCAGATTGGTGACGGTCAATAACGTGGCGATCTCTCCGGCGGTGAATGCGGCGGCGGTGCAGGTGCTGGTGGTCAACGGTGGGGCCGGAGCAAACACGATCGACCTGTCAGCGATCAGCACGTCCGCGTTCACGAGTCTGACTTCGGTGACAGTCAACGGTGGCGATGGGGCCGATCGAATTACGGGGACGGCGCTGGCGGACAACCTCAATGGCGGTGAGGGGAACGACATCATCACTGGCGGCGCGGGGGCGGATGTCTGTGTGGGTGACGCTGGAGCGGACAAGGTCAACGGCGGAGCAGGCAACGACTCGCTCAGCGGTGGAGCGGGTGACGACATGCTGATGGGGGACGACGGCAATGATTCGCTGAGCGGCGGCGCGGACAAGGATCGCCTCAACGGCGGCAACGGAAACGATCTCCTCAACGGCGATGACGAGAGTGATCAACTCGACGGCGGCGCGGGGAGCGACGTGCTCGATGGCGGCGCGGACAACGATACGTGCATCGGCGGTCTCGACGCGGACTCGTTGTTGGGGGGCGATGACAATGATTCTCTGAGCGGCGGAGGGGGCGCGGACACGCTGGATGGCGGTACGGGCGACGACGTCCTGGATGGCGGCACAGAAAACGACACCCTGCTGGGCCAAGAGGGGAATGACACGTTGCGAGGCGTCGCTGGGAACGATGTTCTCGATGGCGGCAGCGGAAACGACTCGTGTTCGGGAGGTGTCGGAGCGGACAACGTTCAGGGCGGCGAAGACAACGACATGCTCTTCGGAGACACGCAGGACGACACGTTGAATGGTGGTGCCGGTGCGGACACGCTCGACGGCGGCATCGGCAACGATCACGTCAATGGCGACGCCGGCGACGACACCTGCCGTGGTGGAGTGGGCAACGACACGCTGAACGGCGGAGATGACGACGATGAACTCTTCGGAGATGCGGGCAACGACACGCTGCTTGGCGAGGACGGCGATGATCTCGCCGATGGCGGAGCGGGGAATGATTCCCTGGTCGGCGCGGAAGGTGAGGACACGCTGCGCGGAGGAGACGGAAACGACATCGCCGAAGGAGGACTCGACGACGATCTGCTCGAAGGGGGCGCGGGCCTTGACCAACTTCGTGGCGGCGAAGGAGACGACGCGCAATTGGGGGGTGCCGGAAACGACCTGCTCGAAGGGGGAGCCGGAAAAGATAGCCTCGATGGTGGCACCAACGACGACAGTCTGCGCGGTGAAGCGGGGGATGATCTGCTGAATGGCTCCGACGGCCGTGACACTCTGAATGGTGGCGAAGGTGTGGATGAACTCAACGGCGGAGCCGGGAACGACAACCTGCAAGGGGGCAGCGATGAGAGTGCCGACACGTTGCGCGGTGACGCGGGAGATGATTCACTCGATGGCGGTGACGGAAACGATTCGCTGCGCGGCGGGCTTGGTCAGGATCTCGTGCAAGGAGGCGACGGTCTCGACACGTTGGGCGGTGACGACGGGAACGATGATCTGCGCGGCGGCGTTGGCAATGACTCGCTCGAAGGGGGAACCGGTAACGATCGCCTGGACGGCAGCGATGGGGATGACGTGCTGCTGGGTGGTGTTGGCAACGACTCTCTGATGGGCGGCGATGGCGAAGATATTCTGCAAGCCGACGATGGCAACGACCGACTCGATGGCGGTGCGGGCGACGACGAACTCGGTGCCGGAGCGGGCAACGACGTGCTGATTGGTGGTGCCGGTGATGACATCGAAGGAGGCGGTCTGGGTAACGACACGATCAATGGAGACGACGGCTTCGATGAACTCTCAGGCGACGAAGGGAACGATGAACTGCATGGCGGCAATGACGACGACGTCTTGCACGGCGGAGTGGGCAACGATCGCTGCTCCGGTGACGACGGCAGCGATGAAATCAGTGGAGACATCGGCGCGGATCTGCTCTCTGGGGGCCGCGGCAATGATTTGCTCGAAGGGGGAGCCAACAACGACACGCTCAATGGCAACGAAGGGGACGACGAAGTCCTGGGTGATGACGGCAATGACCGCGTGAGCGGCGATGATGGCGATGACTTCATCAGCGGCGGCATCGGCAATGACAGTCTCTCCGGCGGCAAAGGACAAGATGACCTCGAAGGGGGCATGGGTGACGACACCTGCGACGGAGGCGACGACGACGACACCATCTTTGGCGGAGCCGGCAAGGATCGTGTCCGCTCCGGAAACGGCAGCGATGAAGTGACCGGCGGCGACGATGCCGACATCTTCGAAGACCAATCCGCAGATGACACCTTTGAGCAGGCTGGCGACAACGAGAACCCCGAGCGGTGAGTGGCTGACCCCGTCGTACTCGCCGGTTTCCCGATGGCGACGCGGCCACTACAAATCCGCTCGCCCGATCGACCGCTTAAAACAGCAATCCACCGGCAGGGGTCAGGCACCG
>CAMDDX010000353.1 GCA_945893075.1 Planctomyces sp. SH-PL62
TTGCCCGTCTTGAGATTGGACTCAGTTGCCGGACGGACGCAAGCAAAGTAGCCGAGTCACTCCGTGACTCGGCTACTATGAACTTCACGTCGCGGACTTGTTGCTGCGGAGGTTGCCGGCCAGGAACGCGGCGGCGATGGCTTTGGGCACTTCGGATTCCGCGAGCACGACTTTCGCACGGTTCTCGGCCGTGAGCGCTTTCATCTGCTGCTCGTTGGCGACCGCTTTCGCGCGGCGTTCTTCGGCCTTGGCCCGTGCGACACGCATGTCGGCTTCCGCTTGATCCGCCTGCAAGCGCGCACCCACGTTTTCGCCCACGTCGATATCGGCGATGTCGATCGAAACAATCTCGAACGCCGTCTGAGCATCCAGCCCTTTCGCCAGCACGGCGTGCGCGATCAGCGTGGGATTCTCCAACACGTCGAGATGCGATTCCGATGACCCGATGGCTGACACGATGCCCTCGCCGACGCGCGCGATCACGGTCTCTTCCGTCGCGCCGCCGATGAGCTGATTCAAATTTGTCCGCACCGTCACGCGGGCACGCACCTTGAGTTGAATGCCGTTCTTCGCGACACCATCAAGCGTCTGTCGGCCAGTCCGCTTTGAATCGGGACAGTCGATGACCTTCGGGTTGACGCTGGTCTGCACGGCTTCGAGCACGTTGCGTCCGGCGAGGTCGATGGCGGAGGCCGTATCCCAATTCAGATCAATCTTCGCGCGGTGCGCGGCGATCAGGGCCTGCACGACTCGCCGCACATTGCCCCCCGCCAAGAAGTGAGCTTCCAAGCCCGCGTTGTGGACATCCGCCAAACCCGCCTGCACTGCCATGACCTTCGTGTCCACGATCACCTGCGGGTTGACCTTCCGCAGTCGCATCGTCACCAACCGCAACATGCCGATGTTTGCGCGAGTCACGAAGGCTCGCAGCCACAGGTTGAAAAACATCAGGAACATCACCAGGAACGCCGCGCCGATCACCAACCCGGCCACGATTCCACCCATCAATGCCAACTGCCAAATGTCGATTGGCTTGTCCATGACGTCTCCCCAATGAGTTTGCTGATCCGTGAAGTGGGCGGCATTGTAGACCTGCTCGCGCGGGTTGCAAACCGGCGGTCGCGGTTGGGAATTCGGGCCGCAACCGCTATCGTGTTGGCCTCAATTGACACTTCGCGCGGCCACGAGTGAGACAGGCGAGCGGGGTGGCGTCAGCCCCCCAGTTTCGCGGCAAGTCACCAGAACGCCTCACGGTCGTGCGACGAAGTTCTTCAAACAGGAGACTGCCCCATGAGCGCCGAAGCCCGCATCGTCGAGTTAAAACTGGAACTCCCCAAAGCCCCCAAGCCTGCCGGCACGTACCTGCCGGTCGTGGTGATCGGCGAACTGTGTTACGTCTCTGGTCATGGTCCGCTCAAGTCCGACGACACAATGTTTACCGGGCGGGTCGGACAAGACTTGACCGAAGAACAAGGGATCGTGGCCGCCCGGCAAGTCGGCTTGGCGATCCTCGCGACGCTCCAAAAACAACTCGGCAGCCTGGATCGAGTGGTGCGTGTCGTCAAAGTGCTGGGAATGGTGAACTGCACTGCCGATTTCAAGAACCATCCCAAAGTCATCAATGGTTTCAGCGATTTGATGGTGGATATCTGGGGCGAAAACGGCCGCGCCGCCCGCAGTGCCGTGGGCATGGGGTCACTTCCGGGCAACATCGCCGTTGAAATTGAAGCGATTTTTCAGGTGCATTGAGCGGCGGCGGCTGTTGATCGAAACCGGACCGCTTGCCACAATCCCGCCTCGTTTTTCGGCTGGATCGCGAACTCTCCTGACAAGTTTGAGGCATACGAAATCAACATGGGAATGAAACGAGACAATTTGGAATGGCAACTCAACCGCGCGAGCACGGAGCTGTCTGCCTTTGAAAAAGAACTCGACGAAAACAAAGTCGCCGCCGAAGCACGGCCCCGCAACGCCAAGTGGCGCAACCTCAATGCCGTTTGCCGCCAGCTCCGCCACCGACTGCACGCGGTGGCCCGAGTCGAAGCAAACAACGTCGAGGTGGCCCAACGCAAAGCCGCGGCCTCCGCTGAAGCGGCCGCCGCCAGTTAATTCCGCGAGCCATGCTGACAGTTGAGCCAACTCCGCCAGCCGAATGCGTTGACCTAACAACTGCGAATCCGGTTGGCTGACAGACACGTCTCGGAGAGGTGACAGAGCGGCCGATTGTGCAGCACTGGAAATGCTGTGTCTCAGAAATGGGACCGGGGGTTCGAATCCCCCCCTCTCCGCATTCATTAACGGCTCTCTCGTAACGCATTATGAGAGAGCCGTTTGTGTTTGCGAATCTGATTGGCACAGTCTGGTGTGCCAGACTTGTGCCAATCAGGCAAGCACCACTTCGATTTGCCGGTTACGCGAAAGTCGAAAATGGGCGAAAAGGGGTTCATCAATCAAGTGCTCAATGGAACTAGGTTTTGGTCTGTTGGAGACGGCGACCCTCCTCACACCGACGAACTTTGGCCAGGTGCGGAAGTCGCGCCGGTGACACCAAAGAAGTCGAGTTTCCGCATCTGCGTTTGCGCTTCGCGATCATGCAAGTGGAAGTAGTGGCGAAGCATTTTGGAGCTGGAATGTCCCAGCCAGTTCATTGCGACTTGCTCACTGACGCTGCGAGCGCAGACGCTGCAAAAGTAATGTCGGAAGGAGTGGAGGCGCCCATCACTGAATGCGACTGGTGCCCCGATAGGTTTCGGAAATCGTTTTTCCAAAGGCGTTAATACGTCGCGAACCAAGATTCGCCGAACGGTGTCTGGCTTGAGCGCCCCGCCCAATGGTCCGTGGTAGACGATGCCGTCTGAGTGGCGAGGGACTTGATCCAAGACCCTTCGAAGTTCTCCAACGATGGGGAAGGTCCGGCTGCGGCCGGTCTTTGTCTGTCGGATTTTTGAGCCTGTAGATTTGCGGGAGAAAGCCGTCTCGTCGGTAATACGAATCACGTTCTGGTCGAAGTCAATGTCGCTCCACCGCAAGGCGGCAAGTTCTGAAATCCGCAGACCGGTACACGTCAAACCGACAACGACTCGCCAAAGCCAATGCAGGTCGTCTCGCTGATGACAATGTTGGATGATCGCCACCACTTCTTCGGGACGCCAACAATAAGTCGTCGTCCCTTGAGGCTTGGAGATCGGCAGCCGAAAGAGGCATGTGGCTGGCAGGAGATCCGATTCGACGAACCATTTCATCGCTTGCTTCAGTGTCGTGAGTTCCAAGTACTCAGTGGCATAGGCGTAGCCATCGTCATCCAGGAATGCGGCGTAGGACTCCAGCGTGTTGCGCGTAATCTGGTTCCAGTACTGCAAACCCTCGGCGGCTGTAAACTTCAGAAACTTGTCGAACACTGCTCGATATCGTTTTCGAGTGTTTGAGCGCGCACCGCCGACGATGCTGGGGCGAGCCACATGCTCTTGGTAGCGGCGACTGCCCTCGGCGAGCGTCAATGTTTTGTGTTCTTGGGTAACTTCTTGCGGGGATGCCTTGCCCATTCGAATTGCACATAGCAGGTCGAGCTTTTCCAGTGCTTGACGAGCCGCTGGCAAATTATCCGCATCGAGCGAATAGCGTCCCTGAGCAGGTTGATTGGACCGTCCATCGGCAACGAATGTGCGACCGCGTCGTTTGACACGCCACTCGAAATACTTGCAGCGAACCAGATCAGCAATGCGTTTCTTCGGCATTGAGTCGTCCCTTCCGTTCATTTGTAGGCGTTTGTGTACTTTTGATATTCAGCAGGCCAGTGGGCACGCGGCTTCCGTGAAACCACTGCGCCCTCTGTCGCAGGAGAGCGCTGCGAGTCGGACTCAGGATTGCCCTGGAGTGCTATCTCCGACGCGGCTTGAACCGCGCTTGACGAACTCGCTAGACCTTGAATCGCGACGAGATCAAACAGCAGTCGGCAACCGCGACCACCAAGCTGCACAGCAGGCAGCGAGCCATCCCGAACACGGCGGCGAATTGTGCTCGCAGAGAGTCCGGTCATTTGACAGACGTCTTTTAACTTGATGCATTTCCTGAGCACTTGATTGACGGACGAAAGTTCTGGCATGGCGCAATCTCGCAGACAGTTCCCTGCGTGTAATCACTATCGGATCACACGATGTGGGCGAGATCACAATCGACGTCCTGAACGCGTCGCAGGGAGGATGCTCGCGAGCATTCTCACTGGACTCGCGTTCAGATGGCGTTCAGCCAAGACGGCTGGTTGCCGCAGCTCGAGAAACGACGTTTGATGAGTCGGTAGTCGTCGCGAATGGCGTCGCTGCTGACACCAAAGAATGCCGCAAAGGCTTCACGTAGGTATTCGCGACGGTGATGGAGGGCTGCTTCATGTCGCTCGGTCAAGGCGCGTGCGAAGTGTTGCAGTTCGAAGACACGGCCAAAACGTTTGATCGACTTCTTGCCGGAATTGTCGGAACGAACAATCTCGAACCACTCCAACAAATGGCCGGCCTCATCGCCATCATGCAGTGAGTCATCGATCATCTGGCGAACACGGCCACTGCCATCGATTCCCATGATGCTCGGAATGCGAAACAACGGCACGGCATTGTGCGATGTTGGGTCCGGCACCCTCGGTTCTTCTGGCTGAGGTAAATATGGCCCTGCCATCTGCGACAGCCTCCAGCGACGGCAAAACTCCTCGAATCGCGTGGCGGCATTTGAGCTTCGAGAAGCGATTCGCTGCCAACCAGCCGGAAGTTCACCTTGAGCGAAACCCCCTTCGATACATTTCGGAATGCCATGCTGCGCAACATCACGATCACAGTTTTCCCAGAGGCTGTCATGTTCCTGGAGGAAGACGGGATTCGTGAGCAGCCACCCCAGATAGCCGCGAATAATCTGCACGAAATAGTCGAGACGCTCTTCCATCAGCTTGAGGCAGGACTCCCACTCGGCACCGGTCTTTGTCTTCCAACCATTCCACATCGGTTGCGGAAATGACAGAGGCCTGCCGCGTAATCGCTGGAAGAGAACTGGCTGACCATCCTGAAAACCGACCTGAAAAGAATGGTCTCCGCAGATCTCGGAAAGACGAAGTTCTAGTTCGAGCAGTTTTGAGTCAAAGCGGGGCTTTCCGACTTCACGAATCACAACATCCCAAAGGGTCATTGGCAGCGAGTAAATGGCTCGGCCGCTGATTAACGGATGATCGGCATCTTCAGGTGAGACAGACGATCGGCGACAACCGGGAGGCACTTGGAACACGTCCATGATACGAAACCATCAATTCCATTCAGTCGCGCTGGCTGGTGCCGCTCGTGGGAGACACCGACGAACAGTCATTCGGCTTTTGAGTCTGACTCGATTTGACGATCAATTCAATCTGCTTTAGTTGGACGATGCGAATTGACATGCGGCGCGGCGCAACATCGCCGCGACCGATTTCAAAGAGATAATTCGTTCCCCACATCATATTGACGCATTTCTGGCTGATTTTTAGCGACATCACGCGTCATCCGAGATTCGGGCGATCTCAACCTGTGGAAGCTAGCAACTCAAAATATCGTGCGCCTTGGTCGAACGTCCTCCGAGCGCGAAGGCCGTGGCGCAGCGTTCGTCGATGACCGCGAAGGACTGGATATCCCGGGGTTCGCAGCGGACGCAGTTTCGTGGCTCAAGTATTACCTTGGCCACTGACGATTCTTTCGTTGCCCGAGCAATGTTGGCACCCGCGGGTTCGACGACGCAATCGGTGCCCACGTTAAAATGTTGACTCGAATTCCGACCTACATCTGCAAGCCAGCACGGGCCACTCGGTTTGATCTTGAGTCCGAGCAATCTGCCCTCGATGGCCTCGCGACACCGATGAAATGACTCTTTTGGCTTCGGTCTCGCAGCACGCCGTAAAATGATGCTTGTCGCAACGCATTGTGATTTCAGTGCTTAGTCACTGACACTGCGATCCAGGTTTCTGTCGCGCTGCCGTCCGAGGATGGGCTGTATTCCTTAATTGCGTTATCACCGGTTTCAGATCACGAGATGCCGAGCAAATCGTCGCCGCGTATCTGCTGATCGATGCCATTCAGGTTTGCGAGGGGCGGACGATGTGCCCCAAGGCGGGAGACCGGCCGACAATCAAGCCAAAGACGGTCGAGGAAGGAATGTTGCGATTGCAGCGGCTGTCGGAGAAATGGTCTGCGTTGTATCTACCCCGTAAGAAATCAGATTCCGCAGAGACGTCCTCTACTTCATTGCCAGCGCAAGTGGCTCCGCCCGCCTTGAAGCAAGAAATCAAAGATTTCTTTGCCGTTGAAGGTCTCACGGAATCCGCGTCACCAGCTCTGAAGGAACAAGTCGTTGGCTTCCTGAAGACCCTCAAGGACAAGTCAAGAAGATCGGCGAGGTTGTCGCAGCCATCGATGAATGGAAGGAGAGATCGGACAAGAAGCCGAGTGCCAAGCTCAAGCGGTCGCCAGCCGTGACTCGGCGTCGATGATGGCCCACCACGCGAGCAAATTGGACGGCCTCCGAGTACCGCCTACGGGCTCAACGCAGCGACCAGAATCTTTGCACTCTGGCGGCCATTGCTAGGGCCATCGGAATCTTGGAATGCCGCGCGGTTCAGGCGGGGCTGGAAACTCTCCTGCGTGTGCTCGTGGAACGCACTCTCTGGTCGCGAGGCATGCTGGCGGCAGGCATCCCTCCCGAAGCCTTTTGCCGCTAGGCGACATGTCTCGGTCACCTTCCGGATCGAAGCCGCTCAAGCAGTCGTCGGACAGCGATGACGGCGAATTGTGCAATCAAGATGAACGGGCTAGCGTGAATGTGGCATCCGACATCCGGTCGAAACTTGTTGAATCAATTGTCCTGTTCGAGCCGCCCTTTATTCGAGACTTCTCGTAATTGGAAAGCTGTGTTCCGCGATGAATTTCATTCTGCAACCTTGGCAACTGTTGCTCGTCATTCTAGCGCATTGGATCAATCGGCAGCAGCAACAGGTCATCGAGTATCTCCGAACCGAGAATCAGATTCTGCTTGAGAAGGCTGGCAAGAAGCGCCTTCTGTTAAACGATGACCAGCGGCGGCGGCTGGCGGTCAAAGGGAAGGCGCTGGGGCACAAGCTCCTCAAGGAATTCGCGAGTCTCGTGACGCCCGATACGATCCTCCGTTGGCATCGCGAACTCATCGCGCGAAAGCCGGATGTTCTCAGCCAACGAAATGCCGTTGGTCGCCCCCGAATCTCGCAGGAGATTGTCGATCTCACACTCAAGCTGGCCCGCGAAAATCCCACCTGGGGCTGTGACCGAATTCAAGGAGCGCTCGCCAATCTGGGCCACACGATCTCAGACACCTCGGTCAGTAAGCTGCTCAAATCACACGGCGTTGAACCGGCTCCGGATCGGCAACGGTCGACGACTTGGGAGACGTTCTTGAAAGCTCACTGGGATTCGCTGTATGCGATCGACTTCACCACGATCGAAGTTTGGACGCTGCGCGGTTTGGTCACGA
>CAMDDX010000354.1 GCA_945893075.1 Planctomyces sp. SH-PL62
GAGACGCATCAGTTGCTGATGACCGCCGGAGCCGCCCTGTTGCTGATTGCGAGTCGTAGCCACTCTCGCCAGAGAGTGGGTGCAACTCGCGACAACCTCCCAAGCTCTGGCGAGCTTGGCTACGAGGCAACCGCTTGGCCGATCTTCGGCATCGCGAGCGTGCTCTTCACGCTGGGGGTTGCCGGTTATTGGCTCGGCAACGAGATGGTGTCGTCCACCAGATCATTCGGAACGTTCATCGGCATCGCGTTGGCCGGACTGCTAATGGCTCAAGCCTGGAAGTGGCCGAGTCGCGGTTTGGGCGAAGCGGCTTGGAGCTTGGTGCTGGCCGGTATCGTCAAAGTCACGCTGACGTACCACTGGTCTCAGCACAGGGACGTGGATGTGGTGCTGCTGTTGTGGACGCTCGCGCCGCTCGCACTGTGGATCGCCGGTCGCGTGATCGACAGCTTCCGCTCTCGAGGAATGTCGCTCGAGAAACTGGCCGGTGCTCTCGGCCGGCCCGCGCTGCGAGTCAGCGCGGTGGCATTGTTGCTGATGACGGTGCTTGCCCACGGTTTGTTTTTGATCGAAGTCAACTTGAGCCATCCGCTGGGACAAGTCGTGCCGATCTGGTTGCCGGCGTTGCTGCTGCTGGCTTGGCCCTTCGATGCGGCTCGACGGTTCCAACAGCGCGGGTTGTCGGTGCTCGGTTGCTTGAGCGTGCTCTCGTTCGTCGCAATCGCTTTGCTGGGACCGACGACGATGCGATTCATTCCGGTCGCATGGGGCGTGCTGTCTGCGGTCGGAATGTTGATGACCACTTGGCTGCGCCGCGACGGAGTCGATGACGATTCGTCCGACATGATTCGCGCACCGATCCATGCGGTGACGTTCGGAGTGTTGCTGCTGCTGGCGGTGTTGACGCTGCTGTCGTTCGGGATGACGCTGCGATTGGCCGGGATGATCGCGGTGGCGGCGCTGGCGCTGGATTCGCTGCGTCGAGAACATCGCGATCGACTGTGGCTAGTGGTCGCCTTCGGGCATTGGCAGGTGACGGCCTTCGTCGCGAAATGTTTGGCTCCCGAACTGATCGGCCTCAACGATGTCCTGAGCGCGGCAATGACGACGGCCGCGTTGCCCGTCGCGCTGACCTTGGCGGCTGGACTGAGCGTCATTCGCTTGCGGCCCCGTGAAGACTTCGGACACGAGTTACTCGGCATTCATTGCTTCGTCGGATACGCGGCACTTGCGACCTCTTTGATCGCAGGACTGCTTCCGCTGGCGGCTTTGACGATCGGACAAGTGGCACCGGCAATCGCAACATTCACCCTGCTGGTGATCACCGAATTCGTGCTGGCCGTTCGGCAGCAGCGAACCGATCGAGTTTGGATGGCTCAAGGTCTAATCGGTGCGGCGGTCGTGTGGTTGTTGTTGGCCGGCGTTATCGAGATCGGCCACGGCTGGGCGATGTTTGGCTGCCTTGGTGCGGCCGTCGCTTGGACCGTCGCGTCGCGAGTCTGTGCTCGCTTCCCGCAAACACGATTCGCGGCCGAGGCGTTGGTAGTTCCGGCCAATTTGTTGCCGTTGGCTGCGGCGGTGATCGGAGTCGTTCGGCATGTGACGCATGGTGAATCGGATGTCGTGGGCATGCACAGCCTCGGATTGCTGATGTCTTCGGCGTTTTACTTCTGGAAAGGGTTGGAGACGACCGACAACGCAGAGCATCAGACGATTCGTCGCGACCGCTTCGTCGTGTCGGCCATCATTCTCAACGTCGCGACGGCACTGCTGTGGCGCGAGCTGCATTGGTCCGATCCGCAGTTCTTCATGATCCCCGCCGGGCTGACGATCCTGGGCTTGGTCGAATTGCTCAAGCGCGAGATCCCCGAAACCTATCACGACTCGCTGCGATACGCGGGAGCGTTGACGATCCTGGTGTCGCCGACGTTTCACATCGTCAGCGGCAGTTGGCTGCACCTGATTTCGCTGATGGTCTGCTCGGTGCTGATCGCGTTGCTGGCGATCGGCCTGCGACTGCGAGTGCTCGTCTATTCCGGGACCGCGTTTCTGATCGCCGACCTGTTCGCGATGGTCATCCGCGGCAGCATCGACCACCCAAATCTGTTGTGGCTGGCCGGCCTCGGCATCGGCGCGGCGGTCATCACGCTGGGAGCGATCTGCGAAAACCATCGCGAGAGTTTGCTGACCCGCCTGCGTGTCATGGCGGCTGAGCTGCAAACGTGGAAGTGAACTTTGGAGTGCGGTGTGTCAGCACCGCTTTGGATGGGCGCATGTCGCGCCGATTCCAAATAGATCCTCCAAATCCAAAGCGGTGCTGACACGCCGCACTCCAAAGGAAGAAATCCCATGCAATGGCTCAACCAGTTCACGTTCGTCATGAAGTCCAGCATCACCGCGTTGCGGGAGAAGATCGAAGACCCGGAGCGGATGCTGCAACAGCTCATCATCGACATGGAGGAAGAACAGGAATCCGTTCGCCGCAGCGTGGCCGAGGCGATTGCCGATGAGATTCAGCTCGGCAAGCAAGTGGACCGCGAGCGAGAGGCTGCGAAGGAGTGGCTCGATCGCGCGACCAAAGCTCTCAAACGCGGCGATGAAACGACCTCGAAGGCGGCGCTCGAACAGAAAATGCTGGGTGAGAAACGGGCCGAAGACCTGCACGCTCAGCACGAGAAGCAGAAGACGCAGACACGCAAGCTGCAAGACTCGGTGCGGGATCTCGAAGACAAGATCCGGCAGGCGCGGCAGAAGCGGACGCTGCTGCTGGCTCGGCTGGCGCGAGCCGACTCGTCACGCCGCATCAACGCCGCGCTCGACCGAGCCGGCAGTTCCTCCGCGTTCGCTCAGTTCAATCGCCTGGAGCAGCGTGTCGATCGGGCCGAGGCTCTCGAAACCGCCTATGACCGGATGGATGGGCACGATCCGGACGTCGATGAACTCGAACGCCAATTCGACGAAGCCGAACGCCGCGAGAACGTCGCCGATGAGTTCGAGCGACTCAAGCAGCAATTGGCCTCGTAGCCGCACTCGCCAGAGTGCGGGTTTCTTCACATGCGGCCCACGCTCTGGCGAGACGTGGCTACCTCGAAAGGACGCGGTCATGATCCGAGCGTTCTTGGATTGTTTGCGTGCGTGGTGGCGAGTGGATCGAATCCGCGTGTCGCCACGCGACGGGAGTTTGCTGCGGCTGTCGCCGCATTGTTTGGTGGTGATCGGCGGGCAATCGTTCGAGATCGCTCACCGAATTGTCGGCCACGACGTTGCTGGGCCGTTTGTGGATTACGACCTCCACGGTGAGAACGGCTCCGCGCGATTACTGGTGCGGATGATCGTCGAGACCTCGCAATCGGTGATCCGCTGGATCGGACCCGATGGCGAACGGTCGCTGGATGAAACGGAGGTCGCGGTGTTTGAACTGGCGACGTGACGGGGTCGGGTGCGTAGTGATGACAAAGGCGTCTCAACGAAGCCTCGTGGTCGGGCGGGATTTGTTTCTTGCTCCCGGCCCAACGGGTCGAAACTCGATAGCCCAGGGCGCAGCCCTGGGTCACGAACCCGCGTGCCACGTCCAGCCCCAACGGGGCGAAACTCGCGCGACATCTCGGTGGAGTCACGCCCCGTTGGGGCTCTCCAATGTTCGTCGTTCCGAAACCCAGGGCTGCGCCCTGGGCTATCGAGTCTTGCCCAGTTGGGGCAAAGCCGCGAAGCAATACAAACTGGTTGGGCGGCCTGAAAAAGACTCCCGACCCCTTCGCGGGATTACACTCTGCCCATGCTTAGTGATCTGCAAATTTTTGGACTCGGCGCGGCGACTGTCGTGGACACGGTCTTGCTGGTGGCTTTGATCGAGCGGCCGAATCGGCGACACGTGACGGTGTGGATGCTGGCTCTGACCGTGGCCGCGTGGTTGTGGCATGCGGGGAGCTTCGTTCACACGCTGTTGTTGGAGACGACGCATCCCTGGCCGTTACGAGTCAACTCGGTCGCGATGACGGCGATGGCGATCGGATTGCTGCTGATGCCCAGCTCGATGCTGCACGGAGCGATTCGCTTGTGGCACACAGGGATCGCAGCCAAGCCGCGCAGCGATGCACGCTATGGCCTGTGTTATCTGCCGGTGCTGGCGCTGGGACCGATGGCTCGCATTCTGTTCGCGGAACCGAGCGGCGAATTCCTGACGCTGGTCGCACCGTTCACGACGCCGTATGTCGCGTGGTTATGCGCGACGAACCTCGTCGCCGCGGCAACCTTCTGGGGATTGCGACGCCGAGTCGCACTGCCTCAAGCCACGTCATTCTTTCAAGGCATGACGGCCGTGCTGTGTGGCCTGAGCGTGCTAGCGGTGTTCGTGATCTATGTGGCAATCCCACGTTGGCCGGAACACGCCGAAGAATGGAAATTGTTGGCGGGCCTCTCACCGGTACTGCCGGCGTTGCTCTTCGCATATCACGTCGTGCGGTTCAGGTTCGTGCCGCTGGTCTTGGAACGGACGCTGGTTTACGGAGCGGTCCTGGCGGCTGTGTTTCTGTTTCATCACTTGGCTCTGGCCGACGTGACCAATCGGCTGTCCGAACAGTTGCGAGTGGACTTCGCGATCGTCGAGGCGGTTGCTGCCGCCATGCTGGTCGTGGCATATCAACCGCTGCGTCAGCGCGTGGCCGAGTCGTTGCGATATCTGCTCGGCACACGAGTCGCCGGCGTGCGCGAACAGACTCGGCACCTGGCAGCCCGCATGTCAGAAGGGATTGAACAGCCGGTCGAACAATGGTTATCCACGATCACGGACGCGGTGCGGAATCTGTTCGGCGTCGATCATGCCAGCAGTTGGCTGTTCGGCGAGGATGACCGCGTAATGCACTGCTCCCGTAGGTCGGGCACTCTTGCCCGACTGGAGTCTGGAGAACCGACGCGGGATGACGGGCAGGAGTGCCCGTCCTACGAACAGGCGGTCGCATTGCGGCGTGTGCTGACCAAGACCGGGCAACGGCTGATGACACGCCGTGACGCAGTAAGTCAGGCGGCGCTGGAACTGCTCAGCGAGACCAGTAGCTCGACCGTGATCGCGATTGACCATCGCGACCTGCGCGGCTTGCTGGTGCTCGGACGCAAGCCGTTCAATCAAGAATTGGACGAGGAAGAACTGAGCTCGCTGGTGCTGCTAACCGAGCAACTCGCAGTCACGTTGCGCAACGCGCGCTTGCAACAAGACCGCCTCGCCGCCGAACGCCGAGCGTTGCGGGAAGAAAAACTCTCGACGCTGGGCCTGCTGGCCAGTTCGATCGCGCACGAGATCAAGAACCCGCTGTCTTCGATCCGCACCATCTCGACGGTGATGGCCGAAGATCTCGGCCCGAACAGTCCGCACGCGGAAGACCTGCGGCTGATCATCAGCGAAATCGACCGGCTCGCGGCGACGACTCGGCAGTTACTGGAATTTGCTCGCCCCGTGCCGACGGCCAGCGACTCGTGCGTACCGCGAGAACTGCTCGAACACACGCTCCGCATTCTGCGGCTGCTCGCGCAACAAAAGGGAGTGCGCTTGGAAACCGACTTCGATGATGGCGCGGCGTCGATCCACGCCGATCCCGCCAGTTTGGGCGAAGTCTTCTTTAACTTGCTGTCGAACTCGATCGACGCGGCAGGATCAGGCGGGCTCGTCACCGTTTCTTGCCGCACAGAATCGAATGTCGTCACCATCTTGATCCGCGACACCGGCCCCGGCCTGCCGCCGGAAGTGCAAGAGCATCTGTTCGAGCCATTCGTCACCACGAAACTCGACGGCACCGGCTTGGGCCTGTACATCGTCGGCCGCCGCATCCGCGAACTCGGTGCCGAGATTCGTTGTGAATCGACGCCCGGCCAAGGAACGTCGTTTGAGGTGCGGTTGCCGATTTGAGATTTGAGATTTGAAATTTGAGAGTTTCATCCCATGTCACTCCGAGTCCTCATCGCTGATGACGAACCAGCCGCTCGGCACGGGATGTTGCGCGCACTCCAGGCCACGGGTTGCGAATTGCTCGAAGCGGCCGACGGTGACGCGGCGCTGCAATCCATTCGCGACCACATTCCGGAACTCGTCTTTCTCGATCTCACCATGCCGACTCGTGACGGCTTGTCGGTGTTGCGCGAGTTCGCTGGCGAGCCGTCGTCCCATCGGGCGAATTGCGAGATCATCGTTGTCACCGCCAACGATCAGGTCAGCATTGCGGTCGAGTGCATGCGACTCGGAGCCGCCGATTACCTCACGAAACCGTATGAAGTCGAACAGCTTCGCGCGATCGTTCGGCGTGCGTCGGAACGGCTCACGCTCAAAAACCGCGTCGCTGCGCTACAGGATCAACTCAATCAACAACAAGCGTTCGGAGCACTTGTCGGCATCAGCCGCCCGATGCGCGAGCTGTTCAGCCAGATGACTCGCGCCGCGAAAGCTCCGCTGCCGTTGCTGATTCGCGGCGAGACCGGCACCGGAAAAGAATTGATCGCTCGCGAACTACACCGTTTGAGTGATCGCTCGGCCGGACCGTTCGTGGCCGTCAACACGGCCGCGATCGCCGAATCGTTGACCGAAAGCGAACTCTTCGGGCACGTCAAAGGAGCCTTCACCGGAGCCGATGCCGACCGCTCCGGCTGCTTCCGTCAAGCCGACGGCGGCACGCTGTTTCTCGACGAGATCGGCGACATGCCGCTCGCCGCGCAGACGAAAATCCTGCGCGCAATCCAAGAGCGCGTCATCCAACCGGTTGGCTCCAGCAAGACAGTCGCCGTCGACGTCCGCATCATCAGCGCCACGCATCAAGACCTCGAAGCCGCGATCCCTGAAGGCCGCTTTCGCCAAGACCTCTACTTCCGCGTTCGCGGCATCGAGCTGCGCATTCCACCGCTGCGCGCACGTCGCGAGGATATCTTGCTGCTGGCGAACTACTTTCTCGAACGGACCCACGCTGTCGCTTCCGCTCCGGCATTTGCCGCTGACGCGATCAACGCTTTGCTGGCCCACACTTGGCCGGGCAACGTCCGCGAACTGGAGCAAGCCATCCTGGCCGCCGCCGCGATGCGCCAAACTAGCGAGATCCGTAGCGCGGACTTGCCTCTGCCGCACCACAAGACAAACGCCGAGCCACCGCAATTCGATCAACTCCGGGGCCTGCCGCTGACCGAAGCCAAGGGGATCTTGATTGAGCAGTTTGAACGCTCTGCGATTGAAGCCGCGCTCGCCGACAATGCGGGCAACGTCTCTGCTGCGGCGCGACAACTCGGCCTGCATCGCCAGAGCCTGCAACAAAAGATGGCTCAATGGGAGATCAACCGTTGAGCGATGTGCATTCCGAAAATTAGGTTCATCGGGATTCTTGGGGGCTGATGTTTGAAGAATGCGGACATGCTGAATTCCAATCGGGTTGTGTTGGCAACACGAATCCCGAAAGGAGAGAGCAGCATGTCCGCGGAAGTGTTTTATCGAGCAATGGGTTTGCAGGGGTACTG
>CAMDDX010000355.1 GCA_945893075.1 Planctomyces sp. SH-PL62
AACTTGTAATTCGGTGGAATTCATTCCATCTAATTCGACGATTTATTCTTGCTATTCCGGAATCAATTCGTTCTGATCCAAGAATCGCAAGGCCGCCGAGGTGCGGGCGGAACATCCCCCGCATGAGTGTATTTCTATCCGGCTTGCAAGCCGATTGCAAGTTGAAAACTGTGAATCCGCCAACGAATTCTGGGCCAACGCAGCCGCCGAAATTGCTCGATCAAGTGGCGGGGAAGATGCGGCTGGTGCATTATTCCAAACGCACGGAGTCGGCGTATGTCGATTGGATCAAGCGGTTCATATTGTTTCACAACAAACGCCATCCACGCGATATGGGCGCAGCCGAGATTGAAGGGTTCCTGACTCATCTCGCGGTGGAACGCACCGTGGCGGCGAGCGGTGAGCCAAAGCCCACTGATTCTGATCTACTTTTGAACTTGATTCCGAACCTGCCGCACCACAAGCAAAAATCAAAACGATCCCTGTCCCCGTTTATGGCACCTGATGCGCATGAACGAACGTGACATTTTCGATCGACGGACCATTTTCAAAACACGCAACATGCTGTGTCGGATCGCGGTGCGCGCTGACCATGAAAAGTGCGAGCAAATCACCAAAACCCGACGACGAAACTGGGGTGTTTGAACGTCGTTCGGCGATCAGCAAAAACGAGTTCGACCGATCAATCCTGCATCCGTGAGATTCACTGAAAACCGAACACTGAAAACTGCCGACTCGCAGCGCCGCTGCGGATTGCGTTTCCCAAATGGAACGTGCCGCCGTAAAACCACCGGGCTTCTTGAACAAATGCCTTGAGCTTCGGCTCGAATGGTTCTAATCGCCACAAGCCCACTCCGCTCAACCTCGATCGTCATTCCGCGCCGTTCGTCCGCACTCGCGAAGTCAAAGCCTTATAAGTTATGCATTCCGAATGCTCGGCGACCCGGCGGAAGAATTATCTGCTGCGTTTCTTGTAGTAGTACACAACCGTTTCCATGTCGTCTCCGCGACTTCCCGCGACGAAGGTCATTGACGAACGGAACGCGATCGGGTCCGGGCCGAAGAAGCGATAGAAGACGCCATCTTGGTCGTTACGACCACGATTTTGCTGGCTTGGGCATCCAATCCAACGGGTTTGATGGCTGTTGAATCCCCATGTGAATCCGTAGTCGTCCTCCACATTGTTACCTTCGATTGTGTAGCGGTCCGCCTCTTCGTCGAGAAGAATCTTGATTCCGCCTGTGTGAAAGACCATGTCACTCTTGTTCTTCTGGATGTAGCCAGTCACAAAGCCAGCAAGAAAGCCGTTGCCTCTGACTTTGGCCATCTCGATGGTACCGCCCCGAGGCGGGGTGGTTTCGAAACGCTTGTGATCTGCGTGGAGACGGTATGAAGTTAATGGCGTGTCCGCCTCATACCGGTGCCAGTCCACGACGGTTCCCAGGAATGCCCCCTCATTGCCACGAACACGAATTTGGCACGACTCGCTAAACGGAATGGGAAGAAACAGGTTGTATCCAGGTGTACCCGGAATGAGTGCGTCTTTTTTCGCCGCCTCGGGGTTTGGAAAAACGGCGAAGGCCGCGCAGTCGACAAAGTAAGGGGCCCGGTCCTGCATCACACCGAAGAACGAATTCAATGGCGCACGAACTTGTGGCTCCTCCGCGCCATCGACCGTGATCTCAAGCGTCAGCTTGTCCTGATTGTTGACCGTAAGAAACCAGATATGCCTGATGCACCCAGGCCCATTGATTTTTGCGAGTTCGGCAAAGCCCTTGTTGTCGAGCCTGACCTCCTTTTTCTCGCGACGGGAGGCGAACGATGTTGGCAAGGCGATGAGTGGTACCGCGGGATCTTGAAACGTTGCTGGTTCAACTGCACTTGATATCGGCGTCGCTGGTTGTCTCTGGCCAGCAAGTGCAACGACAAAGCACGCTGTCAGTACGATTGTCCCAGTTGTGATCCAACGAAACATGCTCATCTCAATTGCCTCTACCCTGCATAACGACCAAAATCAGCCGGTTTGCGCGGCAGACATGTTTAGTGAATCAACGGTCTGCGCAAACTCGGCTGGATTTTTTTGTTAGCATTGCGTTCTGCGATTCATTGCGATTTGTGATTTTGCAGGTCTGCGATTTTCTGCCGCTCGATCACTGCCGGATGAAACGCAGTTCATGTGTCAGGCTATGACAGTGCGTGCGACATGGCAAGTGCATTGTGCTGCTGCGGCACGGTTTTTGTGGACCATCACCGCGTGAAGCGGTGTCACGTTCGATGCAGAGTCAATGATCGCAATCATTCCGGAGGCACGTCCCGGCAACAAGCCCGGTGTCCTTGCCGCATGCGAATTGCGTTTCAATCGCCGAGCAAATCATCCCGCAACCAGAGTCAGCATCGAGCAAGCCAACGCACCGCAAGGAGTGCGATTCATCCGTCGCGCTGGTTGCCAATGACGTTTAATGCTAACGACTGCGTTAACCGGAGTTGCCGCCAGTCAACGTGACATGTCAGAAACCGTGAACGGCAACTCCGGTTGAACGCTTTGTTCGGCCTGCACCTTCTACCAGAACTTCCACCAAGGCTTTTGCGGCGATCGTACGGGTGATCCAAAGGCAAAGTGCAAGTCTGCTGGCGTTGAAGCATCGGCTGTATCACGGGCGATAACGCCATTAGCGTATCGCTGCAGTTCTTCCTCCAAAACCTCTTGCGCGAGGAAAAACACTATGAAGTTCCTTAATCTCCGCCGAGTCGAGCTTGCCATCGGTTGCGACGCGAACGGTCACCTCAAGCAATTGCTTGCCTGCATCGGTCTCCAACTCAGGGTTCGTAAGATAGACACGCATACATCCACCAAATCTTGGGCCGAACGACACAGCTCACCTGTCGGGGCCGCGTCAGGGAGCAATTAAATCTTGGAAACCTGTCACGCCGCCCCGGTCAGGTGCAGCGCCTGGTTCGGCATCCCTTTTGGGAGGTACGCCGTCCCGTGCCCCCGTGTGGTCGGTATTCGAGTGCGGGCTACTTCGCCGGGACGTAAACGTTCACAGTGTCCTTGCACTTCTTTAGCCGAAATTGTTCATTCACTTTGACCTCGGAGAGCTTGATTTCGACGCTGTGCTGGTTGTAGGTGGTGTCGTTGACCGTTTTCTTGCCGAGCAGCTTGCTCTCCAGTGACTGGCACGCTTCCGCGGGCAGTTTGACTGTCGTCTTGGGCTCGGGCACATCCGGGAACAGGCCGTCCGAGTGCTGGTTGTTCAGCCATTTGGCCATGCCCGCCGGGGTCACATCCTTGGCGAACTCATACACTTTGCCGGATACGGGAAACCCCTCCTTCGTGTTGTCGATGTGGATCACCACCACCACCCGGTGGTCGTTTAGTGTGTAGAACACCGTAGTGCTGGTCAAGCCGATCAGGGACGAACTGACCTCCTGCCTCTGCACGTTCTTCCCTTTCAGGTCGAGCGGAGTTGTCTCCTTGGAAGACGTGTCTGCTGACGCGATCATCCCGAACGTCGCCAGCAGGATCAGAGCGACGGGGAGCGCCTTTAGTTTGAGCATCGAATCACTTTCTTTCTGGATAGATGGGGACATGGGGAGCAGCCGAGTCCGATCTGGATCCGCCGCCGAACGCTACAGCTCAGTCGCCGGGGCCGCTTCGAGTGACTTTGAGTCAGGAGAAACCGGCATGGCGGCCCCGGTCGGCTGCAGCGCCTGGTTCGGCATGGGCTGACGAGCAACGCCACCGACGAACTTGAGGCCGCTCTTCTTTTCTCGCTCCTTGATGTCCTGAAAAATGGCATGCAAATCGTAGTTGAATCTGGCAGCGTGCGCGTCACGCACCCTTCGCACCTCGTCCACAATTGGATCGTTCATGGCTTTACCTCCAGTAGTTCCTCGGGCGTACAAATAATCGGTGCCTTAAGCCCTTTCGCAAGGCAAACCGCCTCAATGACAGGGCGCATCACGGCATTTGCCAAGTGGCGGCAGTTCCACGTCAGCAGATAGGGGACCGCCTTCGTGGCTGCAATCGCAATGTGCAGCGCGTCATCGGCAGTTTTCGCTGGCAACGCTCCTGCTTGAAGCAATTCCTTCGCCAACTCCAATGCTTCCGCCGTCGTTTCGAGAACCAGCATGGGCCGAAGCACCAAGAGCCGCTCTTGGGCAGCCTGCGCATCACCAACCCCTGCCTCATCAAGGACGAGCTGCGACACGCAAAGCTCGTAGTTCGCTCGATAAGTATCCCACCAATCGTGCGTGATTTGCTGATGCGCCGCAATGATCAGGTCACGGCTGGGGCGGGCAGTCAGGTAGCTGACCACCGTGGTTTCGATGTAGACACGATCTGCCAAGGTTGCCACAACAGTCTCCTGTCTTGCCCGGGACCAAGAGCCTGAACCGTCAACTCCAAGATTATTGTAGTGCCTAACTGCGCCGGACGATACAGCTATCGGAGTCGTTTCGGGGAGTTGCTAACTCCCCGAAACCGAAATGGCAGCCGTTTGGTTCGGCTCTTGTCACTGTGCCAGGCTAGAACTCGATCACGCGGAACGAGGAAATCACATCGTTCGGGATGCCGGTGTCAACGACCCATCGACGCCGAGCGCGGCCACATTGGTCTCAGTTCATGTTGACACAGGGGCCCTGGTTCGGCGGCCTGAATCATCGCTTGTCTTTCACGCTCCAGATCACGTTGGAACGCAAGGCGTAGACATGCGTGTGCGGACGCAGATCGCGAGTCAATCCAGGTTTCAGCGAAAAGAAAATCTGCTCCGGGAACGACTCGGCCACAACGTAAGACAGTTTGTCGCCCCCCGAGCCTTGCCAGGCGAAGGCGAGCAGGAACTGCTTCTTGAAATCGACCTCCTTGCCGAGCGTCTTAAGTGCGTCCTTGCCGAAATGCTTGGCCGCGTCCTCTGTGGACTTGATGACGATCGGCTTGTTCCAGGCCGAGTCCTTGAAGACGCTCTTTTCGGGCGTCATCACCTTGATGGCGACAATCGGCTCCTGTGCCGACGCGGCACCGGCGATAATGCAGACGACGGCAATTCCAGTCATCCAGCGAGTCATGGTCAATCTCCTTCGACTGAGTTTGGCGACAAGGTCTATGCTCCCAGACGAAATCAACCATCGGGCGGATTGCTGGCCATCACGAAGCTTCGATCTCCGCCGCCGAACGCCGCGTTCAGCAGTCGCCGCCCCGAACGCCTTGAACCGAGAAACGCGCTGGAGGGCGGCGGTCTGCTGCAACGCGGCGTTCGGCCACTGCGGGCTGGCCCACCGCGCCGAAACCTGATTAACCGAGAACGGGGGCCGGATCCGCTGCAACGGCGGGTTCGGCATTACGGCCACTGGCGCTCGGTCAAGACCCTCTCCGTGAGCCCCTGGTAGAACTCGTCCAGCGAGCGGACACGATACATGTATGTTTTCAACCCGCCGGAACCGCAGATGTGGCCGAAGAAGCCCCGAATCTGGCCGTGGCTGTCCTTGACCACCACCGTTCCGCCACCGCGGTACTTGGACAAGAGCGCATGGCTGTCTCGCCCGATACCCAACACCCACTCCCCATTCTCGAACCGCTCGAACACATACTTGGGATCGCACCCCGAACCGGACTCCGGATCAGGAATCGGCTCGATGATCGCTCTGAGCCGGGTAGCCTCTCTGGCTGACCCGGTCCCGCCGGTCGTGGCGACGTAAACAGCGAAGAACGCAAACGGCAATACGACGGCCAGCCCGACGGCGCTGACGATGACCCATAGCGTCCGGCGCCGCATCCACATCCGCTTTCCTCCCCTGGCCGAACGACCCAGCTCAGCAGCGGCGGCCGCCGCCCGTGTGAGCTTGGTGTCACGAAAAACCTAAAGGGGGCGGCCGTCTGCTGCAGCGCCTGGTTCGGCCGGCTCCCGCCAGAGCTCGGGATACATGTCCCCGCTGATCGTCAGGCCCCAACCGCGAGCGACAGCCGACTCGCAGACTTGCCGAAGTTCGGGAAATTGAGGGTGCCGGCCTCACGCTCCCTCGAAGATCGCCAGATCCCGGATTAGGACGGCTAGGCGCTCACCCGACAGGTAGGCGGTCGGGCTCTTGTACCGGAGAAGAGCGAGCTGGCGGAGCACGTCATACGGCCCGTCGTCCGACCGGCAGCGTCGGTAGATCAGCTCGTAGAACCGTTGGTCCAGGTAGTGGACTCGGTGCTTCAGGTCGGCAGAGTGCTCACGGGCCGGCACCGGGGCATAAAACACGAGGAATGCCACCACCCACCTCCGCCTCCGGTGGCCGAACTTGTAATTAGGTGGAATTCATTCCATCTATTTCGACGACTTATTCTTGCTATTCCGGAATCAATTCGTTCTGATAACAAGAATCGCTAAGGCCGTCGAGGTGCGGGCGGAACATCCTCCGCATGAGTCTTATTCTGTCCCGCTTGCGAGTCGATTGCAAGGTGAAAACTGTGAATCCGCCAACGAATTGTGGAAAAGGCAAATACATATTTGCCACGGAATAACACTGACTACACGGAATGGGAAAACCTAAATAGGGGAAAAGCAAATAGATTTTTACCGCGGAAAATAGGTGATTTATTTTTTTTTGGTCCTATTTTTTCTTCCGTGTTTTTCCGTGGCTAATCATTAAAATTATTATCATTGTGTTAACACCACACGCTCACCAATTGCCAAGTGCATTATTTGTCCGTCGCTTACGCTTCCGGCTCGTTAAGAATAGGAACAGGAATGGAATTCGTGTTCATTTCGTGTATTCCGTGTATTTCCGTGGCTAATCATTAAAATTATTATCATTGTGTTAACACCACACGCTCACCAATTGTCAGGTGCAATATTTGTCCGTTGCTTACGCTTCCGGCTCGTTAAGAATAGGAACAGGAATAGAATTCGTGTTCATTCCGTGTATTCCGTGTTTTTCCGTGGCTAATCATTAAAATTAGTATCATGGGGTTAACACCACACGCTCGCCTGGTGCATTATTTGTCCGTCGCTTAGCTTGCTGCGCGTTAAGAATAGACACAAACCGCGATCATCAATCGAACGAGAATCAGGGGGCTTCCGCCCCCCGCTCGCCTGGATTTTTGTCGGTTTGGTTTCTAAACCGACAGAGAACAAACAAGAATTAGCTTCCGGCTCGTTAAGAATAGGAACAGGAAAATGGATTCGTGTTTTTCCGTGGCTAATCATTAAAATCAGAATCATTGAGTTAACACCCAACGCTCGCCAGTTGCCAGGTGCATTATTTGTCCGTCGCTTAGCTTGCTGCTCGTAAAGAAACACTACGAAAATGCTGTGCTTCTTACTTCTTAATTTATTCCTTAGGCTTGTCCCATGGAACCCGGTAAATCACCACCATCGACTCATCTTTTCGTGGGGTGGAGGTCCAAACGACCTTGCCGCCTTGGGCCTGTAGGTCTTCTTCTTTGAATGTTTTTAACCGAGCATGTTTGTTATTGGAGCGT
>CAMDDX010000356.1 GCA_945893075.1 Planctomyces sp. SH-PL62
GTTGGCTACGACGCTTTGCCATCACGCGACTCAAGCATCATCCGCTCAAAGAAAGTCTGCGAGGCAAGATGCAAATCGCCGGCTGGAACGACGACTTCCTCGCGGAAGTCCTCACAGGTCAACAACTTTGATACGCGCTGGCCGTGCCCGCAACCCTACGTTGCCCGCAACACAACGAATTGCCGATATGGTGCTATTCTGCCGATGGGGGACACGGCTCGATATGCTGTGTCGGCGAGGTGTCTTGTTCGTTGAGGAGCAGCTCATGCGATTTTCCAGTTGGACGCAAATCCCTTTCGACCGGACTCTGGTGCCAATCAGTCTGTTGCTGCTGAGCGGACTTGTCTCCACGACTTGGGCCGAGCCAAGTGACAACGCCGATTCGACGACTGGCAACAAAGTCTCGTTCGACCGCGACGTCCGGCCGATCCTCTCGAATCATTGTTGGAAGTGTCATGGCCCCGATGCTCAGGAACGCAAGGCGGGGTTGCGGCTCGATCAGCGCGAATCGGCGAGCAAGCCGGCCGAATCCGGCAAGACGGCAATCGTTCCCAAGAAACCCAGCGACAGCGAATTGCTGCGGCGTGTCTTGTCCTCAGACTCCGACGAACTCATGCCACCCGCGTCAGAGAACAAGCCGCTGAGCGCGGCTCAGAAGGAGATCCTCAAGCGCTGGATCGAACAAGGGGCAACCTTCGAGCAACACTGGTCGTTCCGCCCCGTTCAACGGCCAGCGATCCCAACCATCGAAAATCAGAAATCGAAAATCAAAAATCCCATCGACCACTTCATCCTGGCGCGGTTGGAAGCCGAAGGATTGTCGCCGTCTCCCGAAGCGGATCGCGAGACGTTGATCCGCCGAGTGACACTCGACCTTACCGGCCTGCCGCCGACCATCGCGGAGATCGACGACTTCCTCAACGACCACGACGGAAACGCCTACGAAAAGGTGGTCGATCGGCTGCTCAAGTCGCCGCATTACGGCGAGCGCATGGCGCTCGATTGGCTTGATGCGTCCCGGTTCGCGGACACGAACGGCTATCACATCGACAACGGCCGAGACATGACGCGCTGGCGCAAGTGGGTCATTGACGCTTTCAACCGCAACCTGCCGTTCGATCAATTCACGATCCAGCAGTTGGCCGGCGATCTGCTGCCCGAGCCCTCCGATCCCACCGCCGCGTTCGAGCAGAAACTCGCCAGCGGTTTCCATCGCAACCACATGATCAACTTCGAGGGAGGTGCGTTCCCGAAGGAATATCACAACGCCTACATCGTCGATCGGGTCAACACGACGGCGACCGTGTGGCTCGGCCTGACGGTCGCTTGCGCGCAGTGCCACGACCACAAGTACGACCCGCTGTCGCAGCGCGAGTTCTACCAGCTCTATGCCTTCTTCCATAACGTGCCGGAGAACGGACTCGACGGCCGCAAAGGGAACGCCGAACCGCTGCTCATGATCCCGACCGAGGATCAGCAGAAACAACTCGCCGAGTTGACCGACGGCATCGCCAAGCTGGACGCTCGGCTGAAAGACGCGAAGGGAGATGATGTCAAAACGCTGAAGACCGATCTCGAACGGTTGCGCAAACAACAGACCGACCTCGAACAACTCATCCCCACATCGATGGTCATGCGTGAGATGGAGCAACCGCGCGAAACGTTCTTGCTGCTGCGCGGCCAATACGACAAGCCGGGAGAGAAAGTCACCGCCGAAGTTCCCGCCGTCTTGTCGCGACTGCCGGAAGGGGCTCCGCGCAATCGGTTGGGACTGGCCCAGTGGCTGACGCATCCGTCGCACCCGCTGACTTCACGAGTCACCGTCAATCGCTATTGGCAGTCGTACTTCGGCACCGGACTCGTGAAGACGTCGGAGGATCTCGGTTCGCAAGGCGAGCCTCCCTCACATCCGGAGTTATTGGATTGGCTGGCGGCGGAGTTCATGACGACCTGGAATGTGAAACATCTCCAACGCTTGATCGTCACGTCGGCGACGTATCGGCAAGTCAGCCGCGTCACGCCGGCGCTCGTGGTTCGTGATCCGGAGAATCGGCTGTTGGCTCACGGTCCGCGACATCGGTTGCCGGCCGAGGGGATTCGTGATCTCGCGCTCTCGGTCAGCGGACTGCTGCAACACAAGATCGGCGGGCCGAGCGTTTCGCCCTATCAGCCGGCCGGGCTGTGGGAAGAACTGATGGCTCGCGCCGACGGCAAGAATTGGACGGCGCAGGAATACTCGCAAAGCCACGGAGCCGATCTCTATCGCCGCACGATGTACACGTTTTGGAAGCGAACTTGCCCGCCCGCCCAATTGGCGACGTTCGACGCTCCCGACCGCGAGACCTGCACCGTCCGCCGCGCTCGCACCAATACTCCGTTGCAAGCGCTCGTGCTGATGAACGATCCCACCTACGTCGAAGCCGCTCGCAAATTCGCTGAGCGAATTCTGCTGGAAGGCGGAGCGACAACCGACCAGCGCATCCACTTCGCCTTTCGCCTCGTGACGGCTCGCCAGCCGACACCGCGCGAACTGAACGTGCTGCGGCGCGTCTTCGAGCAACAACTCGCTCGCTTTAACGCCGATCCCGCCGCTGCAACGAAGCTGCTTGCCGTCGGAGAATCGGCAAGGAACGAACAACTCCCGATCGCGGAACTCGCCGCTTGGAGCGCAGTCGCCAACGTGATCCTCAACCTCGACGAGGCGGTCACGAAAGGGTAGAGCGGCGAAGTCGCAAAGTAGCCGAGTCACGGAGTGACTCGGCTACTTTACTTCTTCCGCTCGCGGAGGATCGTGTCCACTTGCTGCATGAAGTCGCGGACGTCCTGGAACTCGCGATAGACCGACGCGAACCGCACAAAGGCGACGTGATCCAGCGCCCGCAGCCGGTTGAAGACTTTCTCGCCGATGTAGCGCGACGGGACTTCTCGCTCGAAGTTGTCATTCGCATCGGTTTCGACGTCGCGCACGATCTCGTCGATTTGCTCCGCGCTGATTGGCCGCTTGAAGCAGGCTTTTTCCAGACCGAGGCGGAGTTTCTCACGGCTAAAGGGAACTCGCGAACCGTCTTTCTTGATGACCTTCATCGACGATTCTTCGACCCGCTCGTGGGTCGTGAAGCGACGGTTGCACTTGAGGCATTCGCGGCGGCGGCGGATGACGAACGACTCGCTCATCCGCGTGTCGATGACCTTGGTTTCGTCGTGCCGGCAGAAGACGCACATCATGGGAAAGACTCCGTTCGCAAACCCGCGAGGGGACCACAGAAATCCGTGTCGGCAGGCTGGTTGCAATGGTCCGGCGCGACCCGTAAACTCCCGCCCCTCTTGCGGCTAGCGGGTTTATATGGCTGGCTGAATCGAGTGACAAACCTGCCCCCAAGAATCTCGGACAGACCGAAGGAGTTTTGACGTGGCGATGCACAATAGTTTGCGGCGAAAAAGCGATATGGCTCGCCGCCGAAGCGTCTTATCGCGTGAAGAGCGGATCGCTCAGATGAAGATCGATGAGAAGTGGACCGACACCCGTAGCCCGTTCGGCCTGCCTAAGACCCGGATTGCGAAACAAACGGTCGGCAAGAAGAAGAAGAAGGAAAAGAAGGAAGGCGAAGAAGGAGAGGCCGCTGCTCCGGCTGCGGGAGCCAAGGGTGCTCCGGCTGCCAAGGCCGCGCCAGCCGCCAAGGGCAAGAAGTAATTCGGCTCCGTGTTGTGAATGTGAATCCTCACGCCCGCACCTTTCGGTGCGGGCGTTCGTTTTGGCGAGGCTCGGCCTCATGCTCGATCCGAAAAAACACCGCCGACATCGACTCACCGCGAAAGACCGGCTGCGAGCATTTGCCGGATCGCTGTTTCGAGCGCGCGTTCGCAAGCAGTCGAAACGCTTTCTGAAGGCTGCCGAAGATTGCCAAAAGACTCAGCACGACGTTTTGCAGCACTTGCTGACGCTCAATGCGGCGAGTCGTTTCAGCCAAGAGCACGGGCTGACGTCCGCGCTCACGCCGGACGAATTTCGCACCCGGCTGCCGATCTCTGACTTTGAGCGCTTCCGGCCTTACATCGAGCGGCTCAAGGTCGGTGACACGCAGGCGTTACTCGGACCGCAGAACAAGCTGTTGATGTTCACGCTCAGCAGCGGCACGACGTCGGACTCGAAGTTCATTCCGATCACGCAACAGTTCCTGGACGACTACCGCCGCGGCTGGCAGATTTGGGGCATTCACGCCTATGACGCTCGGCCTGGCCTGAACCACAAAAACATTCTGCAAGTCGCCAGCGATTACAACCGCTATCGCACTCCGGCCGGAACGCCCTGCGGCAACATCAGCGGTCTGGCGGTCGCGTCGCAACGGCCGATCGTGCGGTTCATGTACACGATCCCGTATGTCGTTTCGAAAATCGACAACCCGCTGGCCAAGTACTACACGATCCTGCGACTGGGCTTGGCCGACGACAACATCGGATTGATCACGACGGCGAATCCCAGCACGCTGGTGCAACTCGCGACATTGGCGGACACCGAGAAAGAATCGCTGATCCGCGACATCGCTGACGGCACGCTGTCGAAACGATTCGCGGTCAACGACGAAGTTCGGCAAAAGCTTCAGCGACGTCTGGCTCGCCGCCGGCCGAAGCGCGCGAGAGAACTCGAAGCACTCGCCGACGCGGCGGGAATGCTGCGGCTGAGCGACGCTTGGCCGAGACTCGAACAGCTTGCGATCTGGATGGGCGGAAGCTGCGCCGCATATCTCTCGGCCGTGCGGCAACACTTTGGCGAGACCATTCCGATTCGCGATCACGGCCTCTCCGCCAGCGAAGGCCGCATGACAATCACGTTCGATGAAGACCGTTCCGATGGAGTCCTCGACGTCACGTCGCATTACTTCGAGTTCATTCCCGAAGCCGAACATGGCTCGGCCAACCCAACCGTCCTTGAAGCTCACGAGCTGATGGCCGATCGGAACTATTTCATTCTGCTGACGACTTCGTCCGGGCTGTATCGCTACGACATCTGCGACGTCGTGCGCTGCACCGGCTTCGTCGGCACGACTCCAATCCTGCGGTTTCTGCACAAGGGCGCGCATATCTCGAACCTGACCGGCGAGAAAGTCTCGGAATCGCAGGTCGTCGAAGCCGTGCGGCACGCCTTGGACGCGCATCATCATCGCGTTGGGTTCTTCACACTCACGCCGGTTTGGGGCGAGCCGCCGTACTACCAACTTCTGCTCGAAGCTCGCGACATGCCGCCGCCGCAACTTGGCGAGCAACTCGCCAGCACGATCGACGCCAAGCTGCACGAGTTGAACTGCGAATACCAAGAGAAACGCTCGACCGGCCGGCTCGCTCCCCTGCGTTTGGCTCGGTTGACCGATGGTTCCTGGCGGCGCTTCGCCGAACAGCGACAAACCCGCCTCGGCGGCAGCATCGAGCAATATAAGCACCCCTGCTTGATGCCGGACCTGGAGGCAGTCGCCCGCGCTTTCGGCGACCAATTGCGCGGCTGAGCGACATCGGAACCGAATCTGGGCGCAATCTTCGTGATCGGCAGTCCCATGAACTTTGCGGGAATTCGCGACGCGACGGTTGAAAAGTCGAGTCCGGCTCATATCGTGTTGCCTTCGTCGGAGGCCATTCTGAGCTTCCGGAGATGCGGCCATTCGGCCAACTCCCTTCTGCAACGACGCGGGCCAACCCGCAGGTTACTCCCTTTCCCTTCACCCAGGAGACCGCCATGTCCACCACACCCGATCGGACGCCTGCAACGTCCGATCTCGAACAACTCACCGCTCGGCTGGATGAGTTGCAACGTCGCACCGAGGGCCTCACCGCCGCACTCGAAAGCTCGCGCACCACACGGCGGTTCGTCATGCTCGCCTTTTTGGGATTCGTGGTCGTCGCCATTTGGCAGTTCTACGCGCTCGGCAATCAGCTTCGTAGCGCGGAATACCAAGACCGATTGATGGCCGAACTTCAAAAATCGCTCGACAGCAATCAAGCCAGTTTTGGGGTCGAGGTTAAGAAGCTGGTGGATAAGGTCACGCCGGTCGTCACGACCGCGTTCTCTGAGCAATCGAAGAAGGACATGCCCATCTTCATGAAACTCATCGACACCGAGCGAACCAGATTCATGGACAACTTGGCGTCACGCATGTCGGAGAAGCTGCAGAATCATCATCACGAATTGCTGCGCCGCCACGACAAACTGTTTCAGGAGGAATTTCCTTCTGTGCAGAATCCAGAAATCCGTGACCGCATGATGGGCAATACCTGTCTGGCGTTGGATCGCTTGGTGAAGAAGTACTACGTGGATGAATTCCAGAAAGAACTGGCGACGATGGATCGAACCTGGGAGGACTTCCCGCCCGCCGACAAGCCGCTCGCTGATGAGCCGCCGCTCGAATCGCAATTGGTTGGCGAAATGATGGACCTGCTGGCGATCAAGTTCTCGCGCAGCCGTCCCGCCGCCGGAAACTAGGTGTCTCCGCCAATTGAGCGGCATTTCTTCTGAATTCTTCTTCTCGCGTGAAAGGCTCTTTCCAATGAGTACTCCCAATACACCCAGTCCGGCGGCCGCGTCGGCCTTGACCGAGCGTATGAACAAGATGTCTCAGCAAATCTTGCAACAAGAAGCCGCGATCCATCGTTCGTCGCGGACGACGGCGACGATTGGCCTGATCGCTCTGGTCGTGCTCGGCGGTTACTTCTTCTACGGCTACAAAATGATTGCCGAGGTACTCGAACCGAAAATGCTGGTCAGGTCCGCAACCGGACTGATCGAACAGCAACTGCCGGTCGCGAGCAACTCGCTGATCGCGCAGATCAACAACTCCGCTCCCACCTGGGCCGAGAAGGTCAGCGTGGAAGCGCAGGGATCGATTCCCAAGTTGCGGCTCACACTCGAAGACTATGTCCTGACGGAAACCGACAAGCTGGCCAACCAGGTCACGACGCTGACCGAGGACAAATTCCGCAAGGCCATGCACGACAACCACGACGTCATCGAAAAAGGTTTCCAGGAACTCGCCACCAGCGACAAGCTCTCGGAAGAGTCACTGAAAGTGCTGGTCACGTCGCTGGAGCAGGAATTGAAATCGGACATGCAAGCTCAGGCCGAAGCCGTGCTGGAAACCTTGCGATTCCTGTCCGCGCGAATCCAACGACTCTCGGCCGGCAGGAACTTGGACGAAGAGGAACGCTGCGAGCGCCGCATCGCCATGCTCTCGCGTCGGCTGAAACTGATGGAGGCCGATCCCCGCCCGATCACGATGCCCGCGTTGAAGTCGTCGAAACCCGCCGACTCGGACAAACCCGCAGCGGCAGACGATGCCAAAGACGACGCGAAGAAAGACAAGCCAGACAGCAAAACCGGCGATGATGCAAAGTAGTGCGCATGTCTTGGCGAGCGGGGCGGCGTCAGCCCCCCGGTGCTTTCGACGCTAAACCGGGGGGCTGACGCCGCCCCGCTCG
>CAMDDX010000357.1 GCA_945893075.1 Planctomyces sp. SH-PL62
GTTTGATGCGGCCGAAGAACCGCTCGATCACATTCCGGTTCTTGTAGCGGCCGCGATGAGACCCCTTCTTCCGCTTCCGTGTCGGATTGGGCCGGATGCAGGCCCGCGCCCGCAACCGTCGCACTCGCTGACGGATGGCGTCGCTGTCATACGCCGCATCCGCGAGGACGTGGCCCACCGTTCCCGGTTTCAGATCCTCCAACAACCTCTCGGCCTGCGGAGCGTCGCCACACTGTCCGGCGGTCACCAGCAGTTTCAGCAGACGCCCACGCCGGTCCACGGCCGCATGCAGTTTGGTCGTCAGTCCTCCGCGACTGCGTCCCAGGCAGCGCCGCTGGTCGGCCTCCTCTTTTTTTCACCCGCCCGACGGCGGCCGGTCGAGGCCACCGGATGGGCTTTAATACTCGTGGAGTCGAGTTGGACTTCCTCCAGATCCGGTTCTCCCAAGCCGCGGGCGATTCGTTCCCAGACTCCCGCCGCGCACCAGCGATCAAACCGCTTCCACACCGTATTGGATTTGCCGTACCGGGCGGGAAGATCTTCCCACGGAATGCCGGTCTTCAAAACGTAGAGCACCGCATCCACGAACAAGCGGTTGTCAGAGGCGGTGCGTCCGGGATCCCCTGCCTTGCCGGGCAACAGGTCTTGGATCTGGTTCCATTGAGCATCGGTCAGTTCGTGTCGGCGTCGCATGCGGAACTCCTCCTGGAGTTCCACAAAGACTCCTCAAAAATACCGTGATACGCCAGATTGAATGTCCCTACTGCCTAGACCAAGGCCGAGTGTCGTCGCTCGCGGTTGTAAAAGACTTCGATGTCCTCGCACAGGCTCGCGCGAGCGGCCTCGCGAGACGCATACGATTCATGATACACCAACTCCTTCTTGAGCGTCGCGAAGAAACTCTCGGCCGGAGCGTTGTCCCAGCAGTTGCCTTTGCGGCTCAGGCGGCATTCGATCTCGTGTTGCGTGAGCACTCCTTGATAATGCTCACTGGCGTATTGCACCCCGCGATCCGAATGTGCCAGCAGGCCCGCACCAGTGCGTTCCGATGGCACACGGAGTTCGCGCGAGACGGCCATCTCCAACGCATCGACCACCAGTCGGCTGTCGATCCGCTCCGACATCGACCAGCCCACCACCTTGCGAGTGAACAGGTCGAGGACCGCCGCCAAGTACAACCAGCCTTCCAGAGTCGCGATGTCGGTGATGTCCGCCACCCACTTCTGATTCCGCTGATTCGCCGTGAATTCTCGATTCAAAACGTTCTCGGCCACTGGCTGAGTGTGATTCGAATCGGTCGTCGTTACGCGGAACCGACGCTGCGACTTGGCGCGGATGCCGGCCTCACGCATCACCTTGGCCACCGTCTTCTCGTTGACCGCTTCACCGCGAGCACGCAGTTCTCGATGCACTCGCGGTGAACCGTAACTCGCGTGATGACCGACGTGCAACTTCCGAATCTGTGCCGTCAACGACGTGCGACGCTTCGCCCCTTCGCTCACCGGCCGACGACGCCATTCGTAGTACCCGCTGCGAGACACCACCAACACGCGACACGGAATTGCGATCGGCCAGGTCGCTCGATGATCCTCAATGAAGGCGTCTCTCATCGCGGCTCCTTCGCGAAGAAGACCGTCGCTTTTAAAAGATCTCACGCTCCATCCGCAGCCGCTCCACCTCGGCCCGCAGCTTGCGATTCTCCTCCTCCAGACCGGTGGGCTTCCCGGACCCGGCAAACGCAGAGCCTCCTTCCGCCCCGAATTCGTCCCGCCACCTCCGCAGCAAGCCTTCGCCAACGTCCAAGCTCTTCGCCACCTCGCCAACACTCCGCTCTGGCTGCCTCGATAACCGAACGGCTTCCACCTTGAACTCTCGGGTAAACTTCCGTCGCTGACGCATCGTTCTCGCTCCTCGTCTTGCACTCGACACGCTTGGCTACGCGCCCGCAAAACGGGGGGAAGTCCAGTCGCCTCTTGCTTGCGTTGCTTGGCGGCCACTCCCAAACTGCGCCGCATGAAATCGAAATCACCGCTGCTGATTATCTTTGTCACCGTGTTCATCGACCTCTTGGGCTTTGGCATCGTGCTGCCGCTGCTGCCGCGGTACGGCGAATACTTCGGCCTCGACCGACTGACACTCGGCCTGTTGATGGCTTCGTTCTCGGCGATGCAGTTCGTGTTCGCTCCGTTGTGGGGACGGCTCTCGGATCGGATCGGCCGCCGGCCCGTGCTGCTGGTCGGACTGGCGGGCTCGATGGTCTTTTACGGCCTGTTCGGGCTGGCGACATCGCTGGGGAACGAAAGCCAACTGCTGGGTCTGTCGGTGGTCCCGTGGCTGTTCATCACCCGCATCGGAGCCGGCATCGCGGGTGCCACGATTCCGACGGCTCAAGCCTACATTGCCGACTCGACGACCGCCGAAGGACGCGGCAAAGGGATGGCCTTGATCGGAGCGGCATTCGGCATCGGTTTCACGTTCGGTCCGCTGCTGGGAGCCCTGTTCGTGTCGGACAAACTGGGCGGCCCGCCGAGTCCGATGGCTGGCTATGTGGCGAGCGGCCTCTCGGCGTTCGCGTTCCTGTGGGCGGTCGCTCGGCTGCCGGAATCCTTGAAGCCGGGCAACGTCGCCGCGCCGCGCCGCTGGTTGAACGTCGGAGCGATGGGCCGCGCGTTCTCGCATCGCGGTACTGGCTTACTGATGCTCACCATCTTCCTGACGACGTTGGCCTTCGCGCAATTCGAGGTCACGCTGTCACTGCTGACGAAGTTCATGGGCTTGGCCGACAAGAAGAATTTCCACATCTATGCCTACGTCGGCTTCGTGCTGGCACTGAGCCAAGGCCTGATCGTGCGGCGGCTGTTACCTCGCCTGGGGGACTTCCGCATGAGCTTGATTGGCACAGTGTTGATGACGCTGGGTCTGGTTCTGATCGCGGTCACCTGCGGCCAAAAGGATCTGTGGCTGCTGTTCGCCATTGTGCCGATCAACGTGCTGGGGTACTCGGCACTGACGCCGTCGCTGCAAGCGATGCTGTCGCTGCGAACCTCCGCCGACGAGCAAGGCGAAATCCTGGGCGTGGGACAAAGCATGTCGGCCTTGGCTCGCATCGCCGGCCCGCTGCTGGGCATTTGGCTGTTCAAGCTCGACAAGCTGCAACCCGCCAACAGTGTCGCCTTGCCGTACTGGGCCGGAGCCGGTCTGATGCTGCTGGGCGTGCTGCTGGTGCTGTCGCTTCGCAGCCAACCGACGAAATCCACCGAGACGTAAGCATGAGTGCCGACGTTGTCGTTCACACAGAGTTCTCGAAACACAAGTTGCTCGAAAGCGACTTGGCCGCTGATCCGTTCGCACAGTTTCAATGTTGGCTCGACGACGTGCAGGCTGCGAACGTCAGCGACTGGCAGGCGATGTCGCTGGCGACGGCGACTCGCGATGGCCGGCCATCCGTGCGCATTGTTTATCTTCGCGGCTGGGACGAACGTGGCTTCCTCTTTTACACCAACCACGACAGCCGCAAAGGTGACGAACTCGCCGACAATCCACAGGCCGCCGCTGCGTTGTATTGGAAGGAACTCGAGCGGCAAGTCCGGATTGAAGGGGCCGTGGTTCTCGCGAACGACGCCGAATCGGACGCCTACTTTGCAGGTCGGCCGCGAGAAAGCTGCATCGGCGCTTGGGCCTCGTCGCAGAGCCAACCGCTCGTTGATCGAGCGACGCTCGAACGGCTCACCGCTGAGTTCGACGAGAAATTCGCGGGCGGCGCGATTCCTCGGCCTCCGAACTGGGGCGGCTTTCGCATCATTCCCGAGAACGTCGAGTTCTGGCAAGGCGGCGTCGCTCGCCTGCACGATCGGCTGATCTATCGGCGGCAGACCGACAACTCCTGGCGCATCGAACGGCTGTTTCCGTGAACTTGGCCGTTCTGAATCGTCCTCGGAAACATTGCACTTGAGAAGGAACCGTCGCCGCCGTGCGCGGGCCTACTCGGCGGTGAACTTGGTCAACTCTTCGGTGATCAGTTCTTGCTCGATCGACTCGCTGGTGAGCCGAGCACGAACGCGCTGGTTGCCTTCGGCGGCACCTCGAACGTGAATGCGGAACAGTGCCGTCTTGCCAGGAGCTAACTCCGGCAAATCGTTGAACAGGATCAAGCCATTCTTGGTGAGATGCTGGGTCGCTGATTGCACGTTGAGGACTTCGACGCTGCCCGGCAACTCAAACATGAGACCGACATTCTGTGCCGCCTTTGAGCCGGTGTTGCTGATGCGGACTTCATAGGCTGTTTCCTGGCCGACTTCGACGGGATCGTCGATGTCTTGAATTTCCAGAACCAGTGACGCCGAGCCTTCGACGGTCGTCGTCGTGTCTGCCTTGGCGGTCACGCCATGTTCGGCGGAGGCGAAGACGTGATGCTCGAATTGACCGAGCTCCGTGGCCTGCAGTTGCAGTTTCAATTGAACGGACTGAGCGGGTTCGAGATGCCCGATGGACCAGAGAACCGAACCGGTGTTCGCGTCGAGCGTGCCACCCTTGTCAGCCTTCACGAATTTGAATCCCTTCGGAATGCGATGCGTGACGCGGATATTGCTCGCTGCGGCTTGGCCTTCGTTGGAAACGTTCAGCGTGTAGCGAGCGTCGCGCCCGGCGTATCGCAGGCTAGGGCCTGCGACGGCAAGGGCGAGTGACGGAGCAATCACCGTGACGGTTGCTTCAGCAGCTTGATTCAAGCCGGATTCGGCGGTCGCTGCGACTTCGATCGTTTGTTCGCCACCAGCGATCGCGGTGAACGACAGACGCACGGTTCGCGATTCACCCGGATTGAGCGCGCCGATCTCGATTTGCGAGCGGTCGCCGCGCGTGGCCTCCAAGCCCGCCGGCGTCACGATTTGAATCTTGACGTTCTGTGCGATGCCGGTGCCGGGATTGGTGATCGTCACGGTCTGTACCAGCGGATCGCCGATGATGACTTCTGCCGGCGCTTCCATGGTGATTTTCAGCAATGGCTCGGCGACCTTGAAGACGCTGGCCGCCGTGCCAGTGAAGCGGACGTTGGCGGTCGTCGCCAGATCGCCGCGCTGGCTGGGAATCATCGTGATGTGAATTGTCCGCTCTTCACCGGCGGCGAGTTCGGGAATCGACCATTCGAGGTGATCGGAGACCTTGGCCGGTTCGGGATCCGCGTGCGTCAGTCGCACCGTTGCCGGGAAGATGGCCTCGATGACGACTTCGCGAGCCGAAACTTTTCCGGAGTTCTTCACGAGCAGATCACAGGCACATTCCTGACCGACGTTGATCTCACCGTATTTGACCCATTCGACGGAGACCGAAGGTGTCCCGGTCGAGGACGAAGTCTTGCTGAGACTGGCATGGTCCATTGCTGCGGTTGATCGCGCGGAACGAGTCGCGTTGGACGGGATCGGCTTGGGCGAATGTTCGGAGACAACAGAAACACGACTGGACTTCGTGACCGGCGTCAGCACAGCCGGATCCTGACGAATGTCGCGAGGGGCAACTTGGTGCTGCTCGGCACTGGCGGTGCGGATGGCCGACGGTTCGGCCGCCATCGAGTGAAAGTCCGCCGCGACGACGCCGTCCGTCGAATCTTCGTCGCTGGTCTCCACGGTAGCTGTTCGTTGCGTGCTGAAGGCTGCCGGTTGAAAGCCAGAGACAGGTTTCTTCGCGATCAGCGCTCGCGTGATCGGCGCTTCGTCCTCAGTTTCCGATTCGGGGGGCCGCAGAAATTCGACGTTGTCTGTGAGTGGCTTCAAAGGAGTTCGAGTCGTGCGTGAAGTTTGTTTCAGGTTCGAGAGATTGCCTGCGCCTCCGATTAGGTTTTTCGTCGGCTTGAGCGTGGCTCTCGTCGATGATGCCGCAGCAGGCTCCTCGCTCAGCCCCGTCTTCGAGCGGCTGAACCGTTTCGGAGTTGCGGAAGCCTCAGCCGCCAATTCGTCGGCAACATGATCGGTGGTTGGATCGGCCAGCGCATCGGACTGTTCGCTGGCAGCTCCGCTGCGGCTGATGAATTCCAAACGTCCAGGCCGGCTGTTCTTGGTCGGCGTGGCAGCCTGCCGATCCGTTGTCTTTTCGCTGGCTAAACTGACTCCCAACGCCACTCCCATGACACCGCCGATCGCGAGCATTTTCATCCAGGGACGCATGCCATTCTCCTTGTGGGACGCTGACGGATTCACTGAAACGTCTGGCATTGCCGCCAAGCGCTGCCTCACCATCGGTGAGCATGAAGACTCCTTTCCGAGATCGACGCGGGAGATTTGGTAGCTTGAGTTGAGTTTGCGGATCAGAGTGAGATTGCCGATCAGCAAGAGCTTTCCGGTTGAGAGTCGGCGATATTTGCCGCAGCCCCGACGGAATCTTCAGCCGCTTAACCAAGCCAACGTCCAATGGCGATCAGAGGTCTGCGCGACAGACGGCACCGGAATGCCGTGAGCAACGGCGATGTCTCGGACTTCGTCCAACGTCAGTGCCGCACACAGCGAGTCGCGAAAGAGCTGTTGCGAGTGCGCGTTCTCTCGCCCGGCGTATGTGGCGACCAAATGATCAACGTCTGCCAGCGATTCGGGACGCAACAGATCGCGAACGAAAAGCAGACCATCATGTTGCAGGACGCGAGCCATTTCCGCGAACACGGCTTTCGGCTCTGGAATGTGATGCACGATGCTGTTGGAAATGACCGCGTCGAAGGACCCGGTCGCATAGGGCATCTGTTTGGCATCAATTCGCTCAGTCTGAATCGAGCTCGCCAAATTTGCTTTGGCGATGTTCCGATCAGCCAGCTTGAGCATCTCGGCCGCGAGGTCGATGGCGATGATTTGGCAAGCGACTCGGCGGCTGCAAAGCTCGATCGGGATGAGTGCCGTGCCGGTGCCAACATCCAGCAAACGCAGCGGTTGCCGCAGATTCGCGAGTCTGTCGTCGAAGCCGTTCGCACGAACGAAGCCCAGGAAGTCATCGACGAAGATGCGATTCACGGTGCGGTGATCCATCCTGTTGTAATCGTGAGCGTCCTCGGACGTGTCCATGACTTCGGGTTCGAGACGACGTTCAAGCATCATGATCTCCGGAAGGGGTCGAGGTCAGAATGTCGGAGTTGAACTCCGGGCAACAGTTTTGCGTGGCCAATTGTGTCGAGATGTGTTCGCCATTGCCTCGCGAAATGTGGCACAAACTCAACATGCCGATGCAATCCGCATGGTAGGTTGGACGGGCAGTCGCTGGGGTGTCGGCACGCGA
This sequence comes from Planctomyces sp. SH-PL62, assembly GCA_945893075.1. GTDB lineage: Bacteria > Planctomycetota > Planctomycetia > Planctomycetales > Planctomycetaceae > SXKJ01. The sequence goes on from CAMDDX010000357.1 coordinate 7,252, forward strand.
CTGGTCTGCGCCGCACGCCATCTCATCCGGTTCGCAGAAATTAGGTGCGCGTTGGGATGTAGCTTTTGGCGCAGACGGATTTGATCAGGTTGGTGTTGAGGCAGTGTTGGCACCAAGAGCTGGAGGCGACCTCGAAGAGGTCGTCGTAGTTTTCGTAGGAGCGGTTG
>CAMDDX010000358.1 GCA_945893075.1 Planctomyces sp. SH-PL62
CACTGCCGAGGACTGAACCGCATGACCTCGGCCCCGAACCGGGCGAGGTCGTACCGCGACGACGCCGTTGCCATCAGCTCGATGCCGCAGCACGCGGTCGCGAACGGCATCGGCCAGAGACTGTTCTTGCGACACCAACTCGCCGCCGCGTTGACGGTCGTCATGAACACGTTTTCGGGAAGTCCTACCGCCATTTGAAAACACCTTTCCGCCACGCATAGACGTAAGCAATCGCCAGCGTCGCGATGAACACGAGCATCACACCAAACACCGTCCCGCGCAGCTCCAGCGGAATGCCGGGGCTGTCGTGGCCGAGATGCTTGGGCACATTCGGTTTTTCGAACGGCGAGCCGGCCCAGTGGTTGGGTTGATCGACATAGGCGCTGACGGCCCACGGATAAAGAAACAGCAGTTCAACGTCGAAGACGAGAAACAGAATCGCGACCAAATAAAACTTCACATCAAACGGCTGCCGAGCATCCCCGATGGGGTCCATCCCCGACTCATACGGCATCTCTTTGACGGCGGTCGATTTTCTCGGCCCGACGGTGTGGGCCAGCACGAGGTTCGTCACCACGAATCCGATCAGCACGGCGACGAACACAAAGATCGGCACAAAAGTCACAAGTTGGCCGGACAACGGAGATTCCTTTCGAGTTCGCAATCTACAGTCGGCATCGTACACGACGGTCGGGACGTGTTTTGAGGGACGGCCGGAAAGAAGTCAAGGAGGCTCTTCCGAGCGTGAGTTGAGCCTTGATTCCGGCTGATCGCCGTGAGCCGATCACCGACTGCCGTGATACCGTTTTTCATGGAATCAAAAACGGTATCACGGCCAACGGCTATCGGCGTTCGGCTTCCGGCCAGCTTGTTGTGGGTCACTTCTTCTTGCCCGGCAGAAAGCGATTCAGCCCCTTCTGGAGTTCGTTCTCCAGCAAGTTCTCGACGGGTGCGGTGAACGCTTCGCGAGCAAAACTCTCGAAGGCCCGCAGATCGAGTTGCGGCTGAGTGAGCGAGCCACGCACTGGGATGCTCAACGACTTGCCGCGCAGGCTCGCGAGTTGTTTGTTTTGAGCAACCCATTCGTCGCGTACGGGAACATCGACAATCAAGTCCAACGACTCATCGAGGCCCACCGAGCCGCGTGTCATCAGCGTCGCCTCTTTCGTGACGAGGGTCAGCCTTTCGTGATGGACTCGGCCGTTGATCATGTGGAAGGGGACTTGCTGTTCGGGCAGAGTCACCCAAACTCGCTCGCGTCCGCCACTGGATGGCGACGTGGATTGCTCGGCCAGCGACAGAAAGTCGGCCGGCTTCAGCGAGCGCGATTTCGTCATCGCTCGGATGCGATCCACGACGGCGACGACTTGATTGGCGAACGGTCCAGGGCTGAGTTGCGCCGCGTGAATCGCGAACTGTCCGGAGACATCGCCGGTCGAGGGATCGCTGACTGGCAACGCTCCTTTCGCGAGCACCACGGAAAATCGGCCTTCAACACGGGTCGCATTCGCCATGATCGGGGCCACGAACCTCAGCCAGCCGGCGCACAGTTCCGGAGACAACCGCACCTTGTCGATGACTCGATCCGATTGCAGCACAATCAGCGCGGGCGTGCGATCCAACCGCAGTTGCGAGTTCAGCCGCACCGTCCCTTCGTTGACCGGAAGGTCGCGCAGAACGAGCGTGCCGATTCCCTCGTTCAATTGGCACGACAGATCACCCGCTCCGGCCGACAACCCGTAGAGGTTCGCCGTTTGCCAACCGAGTCCCGCTTCGCCGGTCAGCGCGGTCAGCGATGAGTTTGATGGTGACGATGTCCGCGAGATGCTCGACAACTGAGTCGCTCGCGGCGGGGTCGGGAGACCCGCGCCGAGCGCCGTCTGCGATTCCACGTCGGTCGAGCGTGTCGCGACATCCGGCGCTGATAGCCGGCCGCGCAGTGAGAACTTGCGGCGCTCTTGTCCGGTCAATTGCACGTTCTGTCGCAGCGAATCTCCCAGCCGTTGAGTCAGCCGCTCCCAGTCATACGCGACCTCGCCGGTGACATCGACCACCGGGGTCGCAGCCAGTTCGTCGAGTCGACCCGCGAGATCAATTTCGAGTCCGTCGGCGATCAGCTTCGTCTCCTTCAGCCGCAGCGACTGCTTTACGGAATCGAACGCTGCTTGAGTTGTCAGCTTGATCTGCGGTTCTTGCCAGACGGTTTCCCCGCCGTAGCCGACGCTGCCAGCGTCGGTTCTTTTGGGACGGACGCTAGCAGCGTCCGCCACGACGAACTTCTCGACGCGCGAATCGAGCGTTGCCTGAGTGATCGTGCCGCGCTGTTGCAGACGCAGCGAGCCGGTCGCTTCGCCGGTGACGAAATAGCTCGGTTGTTGTTGAGCCTGCACCTTCCAGCGCGAGACGTTGCCGAGATGCACTCGGAATCGAGCGTCGCCGTTCGCGCCGTCGAGCGACCAATCGAGATTGCTGACCGTCGCGGCCGCGCTCGTCCCGGTGAAGACCGTTTGTGGAGCAGCCCAGCGGCTCGTCGCCGAGTCCCAGCGTCCCGCTGTTTCGAGCGACAGCTTCGGCTCTTGAATCAGCCACTCCGGGCCGCGTGCTTGCAGGTCATTGATCGCGATCGTCAGCTTCGCGACGTCGATCCCCCGCGAGTCCGCTTCGACTTCCGCATGGGCCGCAAGTTGTCCCGCGGTCTGCCAGCCCTCAACCGTCATCAACGGTCGCAGCCGAGCTTGCCACGAATCGAGACCACCGACCACATCGGCGACGGCTCGCCAACGTGCGTTTGATGACCAGGCGATTGGCTCCGTCAACTTCACGTCCAGCCGATCCTCGCCGCTGACCAGTCGGAGCGATGCCGACTCAACGGATCGCAATTGTTGAGTCTCAGAGATTCGCGCCGATGACGCGGCGACGATTTCGAGTCGCTCTTCACGCCACGGCGACTCGCCGCGCCGTTGCAGTTCAAAGCTCGCGAGTTCCCCCTTCGCGTGCAGTTCTAGTTCGCCGCCGTCGCGGCGTTGAATCTGACCGCTCGCCGACAACTGACCGCTCAAACGCACAAGACCCCAATCAAAGAATCGACTGAGATTGTGATGCAGCCGATCCAGGTCGGCTCGCGCTTGAAACGTCGCATCCGTCAGCGTCCCCTTCGCGTCCGCTTGCAGGAAGTCGGAACGACACGTCAGTCGGTCGAAGACGAATTGCTCGCCGTCGCGATGCGCGGTCAGCAGCGCTTCGAGCGGTACGTCCCATTCGATTCGCCGACCATCGGCGACGGCAGACAGCCGAGCCACCTCGACCTTTCCTTGAAAGACGGGCGAACCGTTCTGAGGTTGGCTCGCCAACGCGATCCGGATCGAACCGCCGTCGATCCGTGTCCCCTCGCGCACCGCCAACGTCTGCGGCAGGAGAACTGCGAGCTTCGCGAGATCGACATCTCCGTCCACGCGAAATGTATCCTGTCCGATCTTTTGCAACGCCTCTTCTCTCGACGCGAACGACCAGCCGCCCAGCGGTAGATCGCCCGATGCCGTCAATGTGCCGACTTCAGTGCGCAGTTCCGCCTCTTCCAGAATCAATCGCTCGCCTTTCGTCGCGACGTTTCCGCGCAGACGGATTTCGTCCAACCGCAGCCGATCTGTGCCCATGCCGTTCAACCCAGCGAGGCTCAGGTCGTGTACGGCGACATCGCCTTTCCCAGAGATTTCCGCTCCCAGCTTCAGCCGCCAGTCCGCCGACAGCACTCCGGACACATCCCCCTTCGGCTGCCACCGCGCGAGGATCGGGTTGAGCCAATCCAGCCGCCAGTCCTTCGCTCGCACCAGCAACTGCTGCGCACCATCGGCGTTCGAGGTCGCTTCGTCAGTGCCGTCGGGATGATCGACCGGCTTTCCGAAGTACGCTGCGAAGCGACCAGCTTCGACAGTCACCGCAGCAGACTTCGACGGCATCTCGGCCACGACCAACTCGATGCCCTTGGCTCCGCTCGACACTTTCAAGTCGAGCGACTCAATCGTCGACTTTCGCTGCAACGCCGGATGCTCGAACTCGACGCGAGCATTCACGATCTCAACGCGGAAGTCAGGAGCCGGCTCTGTGGTGGGACCGCTCAACAAAACGGCCAACACGTCCTCGACGTTCGAGCCATCCGCACGCAAGACGACATGTCCCGTTGGTTCAATCAACGTAAAAGTGCCAAACACACCGCGCTGAGTCGCCAACTGCCACAACGTCCGCTCACTGCGAAGTTCTTTGACCTCAAGCAATGCCTGCCCATTGGAGTCGCAGATTCGCAGTTCGCGCAGCACGACCGGTTTCATCCAGCCCAGCGAGGCCGGCCCCAACTCCACTCGCAGCGGTAGGTCTCGTGTTGCCCAGTTCGCGACGGTATTCCGCAGGCTCGTTTGCGAAACGATCTCCGGAGCAAACCAAGCTCCGCCCACGAGTGATCCGAGGAGGAACAATCCGATCCAGCGCCGACGGCGGCGGCGGCGCGGAGTTGCTGATGGCTCGAATTTGTCGGGAACGACTGCGGACATGATGGATGATTTCCGGTGGAGGGGTCAGGTGTTCTGTTTTCTGTTTTGGCATAACAAATGGAGTCAAACGTGATTTGGAGTTTGACTTGCAATGGAAATCAAACGCGATTCAACGGCCAAAACAGAAAACAGAACACCTGACCCCGGCTCGTGCGAAACGTCGAGAACACCAGCGGGAACATCGGCCAATCTCGCCGCCCCAACCGCGAAATCCGCTGTGACCGTGCCGAGCTTTGCACGCTTCACCTCGACCGGGAGCGTCCTGTCGGTCCGGCAGCGATGTGAAGCTCTGCCGATTGCGAAAGTCTCGCGGGGCGCACCACAATGGTGGCATGAAAATCATGACACGGATTTCGAGAACAGTGGTCGTTTTTCTGTTGGTCCTCGGCGTGTGCCGGCTGAGCGCGGACGAACCCAAATCCACGAAATCGAAGGCCGCCAAGAGCGACTCGCCGGTGCTGGTCCGCGTCAACGGGCAGCCGATCACCGAGGCGGACCTCGACTACTTCGCGAAGTCGCTGAAGCTGGCGGCCGACGAGATTCCGCAACGCCGCGAGCAGATGCTGGAGCGACTCATCGACCGGCAGTTGCTGCGAGCGTTTCTGGCTCAGAAGAAAGTCGCGGCCAATCCGGAGCAGTTGGAGGCGCACCTCACGCGGCTGAAAACGCGGCTGAAGGAACGCAAAGTGGATTTCGATCAGTTGCTCGCGAAGTCGGGAATCACCCTGGAGTCGCTGCGCCACGAGTTGCGGCTGCCGCTCGATTGGGAAGCCTTCGTCAAACTCGAAGTGACGGACGCCAAGTTGCGCGATGTTTGGAAACAACGCGGCCAGGAATTCGACGGCAGCGAAGTTCGAGCGGCACAGATCGCATTGAAGAGTGACGATCCCGTCGCCGACGAGCAGACGCTTCGCGAACTTCGCAACAAGATTCTCGACAAGACAATCTCGTTTGCCGACGCCGCCAAAAAACACTCGCAGGCACCGAGCGCAGCGAAGGGAGGCGATCTCGGCCGGTTTGGTTTCCGTGGCAAGCAGCCGCCTCCTTATCCGCAGGTCGCCTTTGGTCTCAAAGTCGGCGAAGTCAGCGACCCGGTGCGTTCGCCTTTCGGAGTGCTGCTGATCACCGTGACCGAACGGAGCGAAGGACAACTCAGCCTGGAAGACGCTCGGCCGGAAATCCTGCAACAGCTTTCGACCGAGTTGCAGCGCGAGGTGCTCGCCCAAGAACGGGCGAAGGCGAAGATCGAGCGATAATGCCAGAAGCCCGGCTTTTCCAAAAAGCCGGGCTTCTGCATCACGCACTGAGTCGCCATCCCAAGCAATCCTAGAATTCGCCAATTACTTCGTTGCCGGCTCGCGTCGAGAGCGCTCGCCAAGTGGCCAATCCAATGTTGGTGCTCACGAAACGGCCGGAGCCATCCATCATCAGCACGTTCACGCCCCCCGTGTGATAGCTGCGGGAGGTCACGGCCGCGTAAGTCAGATTCGTGATACTGATCCCTTCGCGGCTGGAGATGAGGTCATAGTCCGTGGTGCCGGACAGCACTTTCTGGTTGGGTGTGAAGACAGACGTGAAGCCCGTCTGATGTGTCTGTCCGACGGCCCAGCCCGTGTGCCGACGGAACCCAGCGTGCCAGCGATTCCGAGTGCTCCCTGATTCGCCGGTATGGCGGCTCCCGCTGTGTTCGGCGTGAGACCATCGCGGTACACCGGCTGCGCCGCTTTCACCTCAGAGAATCCCAACGTGTTACTACTTCCGTCGCGCAGGGCCGACATTTTCATAGCCTGATTCGGCAAGAAGACGCCGTCACCAACGGTGCCGTTCGTGGGGTTGAAGACAAACCACTGCCCGGCGTTGGCTCCGTAGTTCGCCGGAAACAGGGAGCCTTGCAATTTATTTTCGATTTCACTGGGGCAGATGAAGGTCGGGATTTGGGCCTGAGTGACCGCCGGTTGCGTCGTGAAGCTTGCGCCCCAATTGATCGTCTTGGACAGGCTGCTCTTTTCCATCGACGAAAGCAATCGGGCGTGAACCGACCACGGCTCGAACGCTGCGGCGGGCATCGTGGCCGACGGCGGGAAGCCGCGACTCGACTCTTCATACGTGTGCAGCGCCACACCGATCTGCTTGAGATTGTTCTTGCACTGAGACCTTCGAGCTGCCTCGCGAGCTTGCTGCACGGCCGGCAGCAGCAACGCGATCAGGATCGCGATGATCGCGATCACGACCAACAGTTCGATCAACGTGAATCCACGCGGCCGTGAGGAATCTGGTTTCTGGGAAGACACTTTCGACAACATCATTCTGAACTCTTTCCGTGAAAGACTTGGGAGGCGGGTTCTGACAGGCTGAGTCCGATACAAGGACTCAACCAAGGCTGCCATTTCAAACGCGAGCAGGCGGCTCGCCAGAAGTGCCACGGAGAATTGCGACTGATCCATGTCGCGTCTTGAAGACTCGTGGCTGAAGACAATCCATCAAAAACTTTGCGTCAGAATTGAAGCCCTCGATGGCGAATCGAACTGATTCCGGCAAACGTCAAGCGGCTTGTGTGCTGGCCTGTCCGCGATCAGCGTGCCGACATCGGGACAGAGACTTTCAATTGTGAAAGTATTGCGAGTTTTCTCGGCAACTGGACGGCGGCCGTGGCCGCGACCTGTTGATGTCGCTGTAGTTCTGGCACGCACTGTTTTTTGTCAAAGTTTTGTCACGAAGGACGAAACCGAATTAGGTAAAGAGACCCTGACAATTCTTGAGTCAGTCGCCGCCCACATCTGCCGCCAAAAACAACACAGTTTGGTTGCATCACAC
>CAMDDX010000359.1 GCA_945893075.1 Planctomyces sp. SH-PL62
TCGATGCTCGCGGACTGCATCACCTGATTTGGGAGATCGTCGATAACTCGGTCGATGAGCACCTCGCCGGCGAATGCGACTGCATCGAGCCCCCCGGTGCATTCGCCGCAGGACCGGGGGGCTGACGCCGCCCCGCTCGCCTGTCTCATTTGGGGACGCACGAGCTATAAGTGACGTCGGTCTGCGCAACATTGCCAGACGTCGCCGCAGATGGAGTGACCATGATCCGAGTCGAAGGCTATGAGAAGTCCTATCGTGAAACGCTCGCGGTGCGCGGTCTGAGCTTTGAAGTCCCGGCCGGCTCGATCGTTGGATTGGTCGGACCGAACGGAGCCGGCAAGACAACTACATTGCGAGCGTTGGCCGGGATCATTCCGCCGACTCGTGGCCGGCTGTTGGTTGCGGGGCATGACATCGTGCAAGACCCGATCGCGGCGAAGAGCCGGTTGGCGTTCATCCCCGACGATCCGCAGTTGTTCGACGTGCTCACGGTTTGGGAACACCTCGACTTCACAGCCTCGGTCTATCGCGTCCCGGCTTTTGAGGCGGAAGCCGAACGGCTGTTGACTCAGTTTGAGCTGACCGAGAAGCGGGACACGATCGCTCAAGAGTTATCGCGTGGGATGCGGCAGAAGGTGGCGATCTGTTGCGCGTACCTGCATCAGCCGGAAGCGATCTTGTTCGACGAACCGCTGACCGGACTCGATCCGCGCGGCATCCGGACTTTGAAGGAATCCATTCGCGAACGAGCGGCGGCCGGTGCGGCGGTGATGATCAGCTCGCACTTGCTCGACTTGATCGAAGACTTGTGCAGCCATCTGCTGCTGATGCACCGCGGCCTGTGCTTGTTTCAAGGGACGATGACCGAAGCCAAGAACAAATTGGCGGAACTCGGTGCGGATGCCTCATTGGAGGATGTCTTCTTTCAAATGACGGAACACTCCGCGTAGGTTGGGCACTCTTGCCCGACCGGAGACGGGCAAGAGTGCCCGTCCTACATCTAAGGACATCTATGTTTCACTCCGCCCTCTGGAGATTGATTCGCCTGAAATGGCGCGGTGGGTTTCGCCAATTGCGGCGGAGCCTGAAGACCGTGCGTGGAGCGGTGCAGGTTGGCTTCATTCTGTTGATGATGGCTTACGGTTTCGGCTCGATGTTTTTCTTCGGACGCATGTCGTCGGCCGCGCCGGAAGCCGCGGCGATGATGACCGATCGGCTGCGCGACGTCGCGGCGTTCGGACTGTTCGCGTTCACGACTTGGGCGATGCTGTTCTCGACGGGCGAGGCGACCGTCTATTTCACCGCCAGTGAAGTCGCCTTCCTGTTTCCGGCTCCGTTTCAGCGGCGGCATTTGCTGACGTACAAACTGCTGCAAAGTCTGTTCGGGCTGATGTTCCTCAGCTTGCTGATGTCGTCGTGCTTCGCTCGCGGTTTTTGGTTGTGGTTGGGTGGCTTCGTCGCTGTCACGCTGACGTTGTCGTTCATTCAATTGCTGACGATGAATGTCGCCTTCGTGCGGCAGGTCTTGGAGGCAAAAGCGAACGTGTTGATTCGCAGAGTCCTCGGCTACAGCGTCAGTGTGTGGGTGTTGATCGCCGTGACGCAGATGGTGCTGAATGCTCCGAGCGGCGACTTCGCAGCCTTGGCGATCTCGTTTCGTGGATCTGCAGCCGGTCGCTGGTTACTCGCGCCGTTTGACGTGTTCGCGCGGATGATCTTCGCGACTGATCCGACCAGCTTTGGCATCTCGACGAGCCTGGTTCTGCTGCTCGATGCGAGCCTGCTGGCGGTCGCGTATCGGATGGACGGCCTGTCGTTGGAAGCGGCTCTTGCCATCAGCGAGAAACTGACCGCCCGGATCAAGCAGGCGCAGACGAAGGGGGCCTGGCACATGTTTGGCTCACCCACTTCGCAAGTCGCTCGTCGCAAACTGCGGCGACTCCCGTTCTGGAACGGGATCGGCCCGATCGTGTGGCAGCGACTGACAACGAATCTCCGCACTTCGCTCAAGCTGTTTTGGGTGCTCGGCGGTGCCGTGCTGCTGGCGGGAGGGTTGACGCTCACGATTCATCGCAAGGCTCCGGATAATCCGTTCGCCGCGGCGGGGGCGGGACTCGGTGTGATGATCTACGTCAGCTTTTTGATCTCGGTGTCGCTGCAAAACGAGATCGAACGAGTCGGCTATCTCAAGTCGCTCCCGCTGCGTCCGGTCGCGATCGTGCTGGGCGAGCTACTGGGCTTTGTCGGACTGATGTCGGCGGTGCAAGGTTTGTTCTTTCTGGCGTTGTGCGGCCTGCTGCCGTCGATTGCCGGCTGGCTGGTGTGTGCTGCAATGCTGTCGTTGCCGCTCAACTTTCTGTTGTTCGGAATCGATAAGTTCATCTTCTATCTCTATCCAACGCGCATGGCGAAAGGAGCCCCCGGCGACTTCCAAAACGCCGGCCGGCAAATGCTGTTCATGTTTTTGAAGATGCTGCTGCTCTTCGGCGGCCTGACGCTCGTGGGGGTCGCGGTCATTCCGGGAGTGATGTTCCGCTCGCCGCTGCTGGCCGTGATCCCGGCTGTCGCGGTGCTGCTCGCCGAATGCGCCGGCTTGGTCCCCTTGCTGACGTATGCCTTTCACCGCTTCGATCCGAGCATTGATATGCCGGCGTGAACGTCGCCATCTTCGCTCACAGCGAGGCTGGGCGCACGACGCACTTTGTGCGCGAGCCGGGGTCAGGTGTTCTGATTTCTGTTTTGGCCGTGAAGTTGCCGTCGATGGCCGTCGCCTGACAGTCTTCCAATCCACACTTGGTTCCGTTTGCGACGCCAAAACAGAAATCAGAACACCTGACCCCTCGCCTGATGAGCCGAACGTTGCCGCCGGGACGCAGCATCGCTTCGTCTGCTTCACGTTCACGGTCAGCTTGACCCGTTGCTACTGGGCTTTGTCGCTCACAGCGAGGCTAACGCTCCGCGCGCACGTTGCAGCAGTGGCGAATCGCCGTCGCGGCTCCCTTTCAGGTAGAAGATGCTGGCGGCCAGCAGTTGCGGGCGGACGTTGGGACTCGCGTGCGTGAAGTCTTCCACGGCCGAGGCGGCGAATTTGAAGTCGTGCGCGTCAGTCCCTTTCGTGAGGATCAAGTGCCGCGCGGCATCGAAGAAGTTGCTCGCGCTGCCCCCCGCGCGAGCATAAGCCAGCGCTTGAGCGGCGGCGTTCGTGCGATTTTGTTTGAGACCATCGAAGATCTCGGTGACATCGGATGGAGCGGTGTCGGACGGAGCGAACTCGTCGATGTGCGGTTTGTCCGGCAGGCCGTCTCGCGAGCGAGCGCCGTCGCGGAACATCGTGATCCAAGATGCCGCTTGCAGCAGCGAGAGCAATCGTGTCGCATCGTTGCCGCTTTGTCGAAACGTGTAGAACAACGAATTGCAGGCGGTCGTGGCGTGTAGCGTGACGATGGCCGCTTTGCGCATCAGCAGTTCGCTGCCGGCCAATAGAATCGCGTCCCAGAGCGAACTCGCGGAGACCCCTTTGTTGAGTTGTTCGACAACTGCGACCGCCGCGTCTTTCGTGTTGACCTGTCGCAGCGCTTGCAACAGAGCGGTCGTCGCGCCCGGATCGGGTTTGCCGACGGCCCAATCGGGGCGGACTTGGCCGATGAGCGTTTTGTTGTGATCGAACGGCGCGGCGGATTCGCTCTTGCCGCCGTTGAGCAGGCCGAAGACCAGCGAACGCAGCACCGGCTCGGCGTGTTCCCAGCCGATCAGCTCCAACGTGCGGAACGAGTGCGCGGTGAAGATCGCTTTGTGTCCGATGTTTTGCTGGTCGCGAATGCCGTAGGTCCACAGCAACTCCATGACCTCTGCGGCCCCGGCAGAACGGCACAAGCCGGCGACGGCGATGTCAGCGGCTTCGTCGTCCCAACGGTCCATCGCTTCGACAAAGCGCTGCCGCGCTTGTGACGGAGACGGGATCGCCGATTCTTTGACCGGCGCGAGCGTCCAATCCCCTTCTTTCACATCTTGAGCCTGCGAACTCTTGAAGGTGTCGAGCGCCCAAAAGAATGGCAGCAGCCGATCCGCTTGCGGCGCATCAAGCGAAAGCTGATGCGCAGCGCTAATCGCCATCACCGCGTGAAACTTGAACCCGACCGGTCTCGGCTTGATGTTGCGAATGCCGGCGAGAAACAAACCGCCGACCAGTTGCCGATAGGGCAAACCCTTCTTCAACCGATCCACGGCTTCTTCGAGGATTCGTTCACGCGGTGACTTCTCGATCCAGCGCACGACCTCTTCCATCTCCGGTCGGAACTGCACGATGCCGGGGGTGACCTGCGCGTCTTCGGCTCGCGCGGGGACGATCGCTTGCAACGCCTGCCATGCGGCGGTTCCGGTGATGACGCTGCCTCCCAAGTCTTTCAAAAAGTCACGGCGGTCGATGGCAGACATGAGCGGACCTCCTGCAAATGGGCGTGTAAAGCGAGCTGATTGGCGACGTGCGGATTCTATACACCGCTCGCCAAGACTCGCGAACTGGACTCGATGAATCGGGTCACTACGAGCGCGTTACGCGGCCTCTTCCAACTCGGCTTGTAACTGGCACCAGCGTTCTTCGGCTTCTGCGAGTTGGGCGGCCAGGGCGGTGACTTCGTTGTGCAGGCGCAGGGATTCGCTGGCGTCACACGTTTCCATGAGTCGGCTGCTGGCCGCCTTCTTTTGGTCATCGAGGCGGGCGATGGTTTTCTCGATGGTCGCGATCTCTTTGCGAACGGTGCGATCGTCGCGGCGCGGTGCGCGCGCGGCGGCCAGGTTGCGAACGGTGGGTGGGGCTTTGCTGAGGCGCGTGGCCAGTTCGCGTTCGCCGTCTTCGATCTCTTTGTTGACGGAATAGAGATAGGCGTCGTAGCCGCCGCCATAGTTCGTCACATGGCCATCGCGGACTTCGATGACACACGTGGCAACACGCTTCATGAAGTGCCGATCGTGTGTCGTGAAGATGACCGTTCCTTGGTATTCGATCAGTGCTTGAGCGAGTGCTTCGACCGTATCGACGTCGAGATGGTTTCCCGGTTCGTCGAGCACCAGCACGTTGTATTGAGAGAGCAACAGCCCCGCGAGACAGACTCGCGCACGTTCGCCTCCGGAGAGGACCGAGACCCGCTTGTGGACGGCATCGCCACGGAACAGCATCGCACCGGCAACGTTCAGAATCTTCTGCGTCGTCGTTCCGAATGCGGCGTTGTATTGGAGGTACTCCAGCACGGTGTCCTTCGCGGGGAGACTGGTGTAGACGTGCTGGGCATAGACACCGATTTGACAACCGAATCCCCAGCGCACTTCACCGGCGAGCGGCTGAATCGAATCGACAACCGTTCGCAGGAACGTCGTCTTCCCTTGGCCGTTGTCGCCGACGATGACCGCTCGCGAACCGTGATCGATTTCCACGTCGATACCGCTGGCGACTTGGCGTTCGGGATATCCGATCGTCAGATCTTTGCATCGCACAGCCGCTCCTTGTCGCGGTTCGACGAGCGGTGCGCGGATGCACGCGGTCGGTTCGTCGCTGGCGATGTCGGTCAGTTCCAGTCGTTCGAGTTGCTTGGACTTGGACCGAGCGAGCGACGCGGTGCTGGCTCGTGCTTTGTTCTTGGCGATGAAGACTTCCAGGTCGCGGCGCTTGGCTTGGATCGCCGCGTTCGAGCGGACGAGGTGCTCGTTCTGTTCTCGCTGATAGGTGAGGAAGGTGTCGATCTTGCCGGGATACATCGTCAACTTGCCGCGCGACAGGTCGAGCGTGTGGTCGCACGTCGCTCCCAGAAACGCGCGGTCGTGCGAGACGATCAAGCAGGCTTGTTTGAAGTTTCGCAGAAAGTGTTCAAGCAGAATCTGCGTGCGCAAGTCGAGGAAGTTAGTCGGCTCGTCGAGCAGCAGCAGGTTCGGTTCGTGCAACAGCAGGGCCGCCAATTTGACGCGCGTCTGCCAGCCACCCGACAGCCGAGCGACAGGGCCTTCGAGATAGTCCCCCTTCAACTCGAACTGCCCGGCCACCTCGCCGCATTTCCATTCGGGTTGCCCGCTATCGCGGATCAGGAAGTCGTGAGCTGACTCGCCAGGCAGGAACGGATCGTGCTGCCGCAGATAGCCGATTTGCAGATTGGGATGCCGAATCACCTCGCCGCTGTCGAGTTCTTCTTCTGCCAGCAGGATGCGGAGCAGCGTGCTCTTCCCCGCTCCGTTGCGGCCGATGAAGCCGACCTTAACGTCATCGGACAGCGTCGCCTCGGCTTCATTCAACAGCACTTGCTCGCCATAACTTTTGCACGCTTTCTGAATCTGCATCAACACAGCCATCGGTCACGCACCCTCACCAGGAATGATCGGAAAGGGCGGGACTGTAGCGGGACGACGGCTGGTTGTGGATTCCACCAATCCGGGGTCGGGTGTTCGGTTTTTCGGAATTGGCGGGAAGACAGCGTGGATTGCAATTGAAGCTTAATTCCCGCCAATTCCGAAAAACCGAACACCCGACCCCTCGCCGATGACATTACTTCGCCGCGGAACCCTTCACGCGGTCTCGCAGCGTTTGCAACGCGTTGGCGTTTTGCTCGCTCTCAAACGGATTGGCGTCTGGTGGCGGTTGTGTGCCGCCGCCGAAACCTCCACCGCCGCCTCGGCGGAACGGTAGTCCAATGGCGTCTTGTTTGGCCTTCTGCGCGTCATCGAGCAGCGAGAGCAAATCATTGTATTTCGCTTCGGCTTCGTTGTCCGTCAGCGTCTTGAGTTCGGCCAGCGCATCGAGCCGCTTGGCAACTTCTGGTTGTTGTTCGGCCGTCAGCGTCAGCGCGACATCGCCGGTGAGTAGTTCGAGCTTGCGGACCAAGTTGGTGAGTTGCTGCTTGGGCCGAGGGCCTCCGAATCCACCGCCGCCTCCACCGCCCATTCCCATCATTCCACCGCCAGGTGGGCCGCCCGCGCCGCCCATCATCCCACCGCCGCCGCCCATTGCAGGAGGGGTTGAAGTGCTGGCTTCACCGGCCGGCTCTTTCTTCGGAATCTCCGTGACTTGAAAACCTAACAACTGCACGCTGGCCGCAGCGCCGGCGGCTCCCAGCAACACGCCAACGACACCAGACATCAACCAAATCTGGGCGTCTTGTTTCGTCTTCTGCTGACGAGAGATCCAGACCAACACAAACACCGTGGCCAATCCGAGAGTCAGGACATACGAGCTCATTGCTTCAAAGCCAAACATCAAAGCCTCACTTTCTGGAGCAGGAGGGTGGCGTGGGGGTCGGGCGTTCAAATTTCAAAACTGCCTCGGCAATTTTGAAATTTGAACGCC
>CAMDDX010000360.1 GCA_945893075.1 Planctomyces sp. SH-PL62
GCTCGCCGCCCCGGATCGTTCGCGGCGAATTGTCTGCTGGCTCGGCGGTTGGTCGAGCGGGGCGTGCGGTTCGTGCAGCTTTATCATCGCGGTTGGGATCAGCATTACGACTTGCCGTCGGACCTGCGTCTGCAATGCGGCGACGTCGATCAAGCCTGCGCCGCGTTGATTCGAGACCTCAAGCAGCGCGGACTGCTCGACGAGACGCTGGTCGTCTGGGGCGGCGAGTTCGGCCGCACGGTGTATTGCCAAGGCAAGCTGACGCCGGAGAACTACGGCCGCGATCACTTCGGCCGCTGCTTCACGATGTGGCTGTCCGGCGGAGGCATTCGCGGCGGGCAAACCTTCGGCGAGACCGACGATCACAGCTTCAACATCGTCCGCGATCCGGTCCACGTCCACGATCTCAACGCAACGCTGCTGCACTGCCTGGGCTTCGATCACACTCGATTGACGTTCCGCTTCCAAGGCCGCGACTATCGCCTGACCGACGTGCATGGCCGCGTCGTCCATGAAATCCTGTAGAGTGGGCCCCGTTCGCTTCGTCTTCTTGTTTCACGATTGACTCCATTGCGGCAGATGCGTCGGTCACTCCTGACGGCCGAAATGACCAACGTTTTTTTAGGATGTCACGCTCGCGAGTCACCCGCGGCAACTCGACTTCCAGCTCGTGAACCCGCGCGACTGGACACGATGTGTCCACGATACCGATTGTTCTGCCGTCGAACTCCGACCGGCCAAGGCGTCGCAATCAGTCCAGCGGCCGTTATCATGCCCGTGTCCCGTGGGAGCGCAAGAGGATCCGAGCATGCTGACGATCTCTGGCCAACCAGTCCGAACGTGCGAGGGACTCTCGCGGCGCGAATGGTTGCGTGTCGGTGGGCTGAGCGGCCTGAGCTTTCCGGGACTCGGATTGCCGGCGCTCTGGCAAAGCCAAGTCGCAGCGAGCGATCGAAAGCCGCGAGCCAAAGCCTGCATCGTGCTCTTCATGTTCGGCGCGCCGGCGCATCAAGACACGTGGGACTTGAAGCCCAATGCTCCCTCCGCCGTGCGTGGTGAGTTCCAGCCGATCGCGACCAACGTGCCGGGCATCCACGTCAGCGAGCACATTCCTCGACTGGCCCAGATGGCGGATCGATATTTGCAAATTCGATCGCTCACGCATCCCGACAACACGCACACGGTCGCGATGCACTACATGCTCTCTGGAGTGCGACATCGCCGACCAGCAACGAACCCGCAAAACGCGGCGGACGATTTTCCGTGCTTCGGAGCAGTCGCGAATCACGCCCTACGTCGTCGCGATTCGCGGCTGCCAACGTCCGTCAGCCTCAACGCACCAGCGAATCAAGTGTCCGCGAACAATCACATCTTCCCCGGATTCTTCGCAGGCTTCATGGGGCAGGAATTCGATCCGCTGTTCATTCCGCAACATGCAAACCGTCCCGACTTTCAACCGCTGCCCCCGATCGAAAATTCGCAACGGCTGTTCGATCGCAGAAACTTGCTGACGCAGTTCGATCAGCAGTCCGCGCATCTGCATCAGTTGACCAAGGTCCAAAACTTCGGCGGCTACCACGAGCAAGCGATTGAGTTGCTGACCTCGCCCGCCGTGCGACGCGCGTTCGACGTCTCTCAGGAACCGGCCCCGCTGCGCGAGCGATACGGCCAGACTCCGTTCGGCCAAGGCTGTCTGCTGGCTCGGCGACTTGTCGAGTCGGGTGTCTCGCTGGTCACGGTGAATTGGGAACGGGACGACGCCTATTGGGACACGCACGCGGACAACTTCAACCTGCACAAGAAAAAATTGTTGCCCAACATGGACCAAGGTTTTTCGTCATTGCTGCTCGATCTGGAAGAGCGCGGACTCCTCGACGAAACCCTGATCGTCTGGCTGGGGGAGTTCGGCCGCACGCCAACGATCAACAAGAACGCCGGCCGCGATCACTGGGCAGCGTGTAACACTGTGGTGCTTGCCGGAGCCGGCCTGCGCGGCGGCATGATTCATGGAGCCTCCGATCGTCAGGCCGCGTACCCCGCGCGCGACCCAGTCGGACCGGAAGACCTCGCCGCGACGATTTACCATTTGCTCGGCATCGATCCGCATCGCTTGCTCCGCACGCCCGAAGGCCAACCGGTGCCACTCTCGACCGGCGAACCAATTCACGCAATCCTGTGACGTGCCCAATACGCCGGTTGAGTCAATTTCTCGCCTTCTCTTTTGGGAGAAGGTGGCCGAAGGCCGGATGAGGGATTCAAACGCCAATCGGCTCCATCACCATAGCCCTCTCCCAAGGGGAGAGGGAGCAGACAAGGCTCGCAGCACCGAGCTCGAATCAACCCCCAACAAAACACATTCACCAACCTCGGAGACGCCACCTTGATCCACGTCATCGCTAGCATTGATCTCAACCCCGGCACGCGCGACGCTTTCTTGACGGAGTTCCACAAGATCGTCGCTCCCGTTTGCGCCGAGGCAGGTTGCCTCGACTACGGCCCGACCATCGATGCTGAGACGGGCATTGCCGCTCAAGGCTCAGTGCGAGCCGACGTCGTCACGGTCGTTGAACGCTGGGAAAGCTTGGAGCACCTGCAAGCTCACCTCGTCGCGCCGCACATGGTCGAGTACCGGCCGAAGGTCAAGGACTTCGTGAAGTCCGTCAAGCTGCAAATCCTCAAGCCCGTTTGACCTTCTGGAGCAGCGTCGGGGCCGATTGGAAATCGCTTCTGTCGCGGGCTAAACTCCCGCCGCTTTTCAACCGGTCAAGCTTGGGAGAGCAGCTCATGCTCCAGCTTGGCCGCCAGATTTCAAGGAGAAATGTGTCGTGGTCAAAGTTGCGATCAATGGGTTCGGCCGCATCGGGCGGCTGGTGTTTCGGGCGATGGTCGAGCAGGGCATCGTCAGCAAAGAGGTCCAAGTGGTCGCCGTCGGCGATATCGTCCCGGCCGACAACCTCGCGTACCTCGTGAAGTACGATTCGACGCAAGGCCGCTTCGCCGGCACCGTCGGCAGCAAGAAATCCTCGCCGGACAAAGCCGAAGATGACGTGCTGGTGGTCAACGGCCAGGACATCGCCGTCGTCAGTGCGAAGTCTCCCGCCGAGTTGCCCTGGAAGCAGTTGGGCGTGGACATCGTCATCGAATCGACCGGCCTGTTCACCGAAGCGGAGAAGGCCAAAGGCCACATCGCCGCCGGAGCCAAGAAGGTCATCATCACCGCCCCGGCCAAGGGCGAAGATTTCATGGTCGTCATGGGCGTGAACTGCGACAAGTACGATCCGAATTCGCACCACATCATCTCCAACGCGAGCTGCACGACGAATTGCCTCGCCCCGATCGTGCATGTACTGCTCAAGGAAGGCTTCGGCATCGAAGAAGGTCTAATGACGACCGTGCATTCCTACACGGCGACGCAGAAGACCGTCGATGGTCCCAGCAAGAAGGATTGGAAGGGAGGCCGCACGGCCGCTCTGAATATCATCCCCAGCGGCACCGGAGCCGCGGTCGCCGTCGGAAAGGTCATCCCGGAGGTGAAAGGCAAGCTGACCGGCATGGCGTTCCGCGTGCCGACCCCGACCGTCAGCGTCGTCGATCTGACGGTGAAGACCGTCAAGGAAACCAGCTACGCCGAAATCTCCGCCGCCATGAAGAAGGCCAGCGAGACGTACCTCAAAGGCATCCTGGAATACACCGCGGATGAAGTGGTCAGCAGCGACTTCATCCATTGCAAGTCGTCGTCGATCTACGACAAGGGTTCAGGAATCGAACTCAACAGCCGCTTCTTCAAGCTCATCAGTTGGTACGACAACGAATGGGGCTACAGCAACCGCGTCGGCGATCTGCTCAAGCTAATTATCAGCAAGGGGCTGACCAATTTCTGAAACGCATTGGGACGACGTGGCACTGGGTGGCTTGTTGGCTTGACGTCCTCCCGATTTCCGTCCTTCGGTTCCGTAGGCCGGATGTCTCGAAGGGTTGCTCACGATCGTCTCTCCGCAGACGTTCTATCGTTGGTGCCGAGAAGCGGACTCCGGGAAGAAGCGAGCGAATCCGAAAGGTGGCCAACGCAAGTCGCGCGAGATACGTGAATTCGTTATCGAGATCGCGAAGACCACCGGCTTCGGCTACACGCGGATCATCGGTGAACTGCGGAAGGTTGGGATCAAGGGTATCGGCCGGCAGACCGTTCGCAACATTTTGAAGGAGGAGGGCATTGTGCCGGGACCGGATCGAACATCCGATTGCTGGGACAACTTTGTCAAACGTCACGCCGAGACGCTTTGGGCCGTGGATTTCTTCTCGGTCAAGACGGTGACGACCAAGGGGCTGCGCGACATGTATCTCATGGCGTTTCTGTGCCTGAGCAGTCGCGAAGTGATCGTGACTTCATCCACGGAGCATCCAAATTCGGCTTGGGTGGTGGAGCAGACGAAAGACTTCCTTGATCAAACGATGAATCGCGAACAAAAGCCGTCCATTGTGATGCACGATCGCGATACGAAGTTCACCAAGGATTTCACGGCCACTCTGAAAGCCAAAGGTGTCCGAACCAACGTGCTTCCCATTGCCTCGCCGAATTTGAACGGCAGGGTCGAAAGATTCATTCAGACCATTAAATACGAGTGTCTTTTCAAGTTCATCCTGTTTGGCCAACGACACTTGGACCATGTCGTTTCGGAGTTCGTGGACTATTACAACGTCGCATCACACTGCCCCTTTGTGCTATGTGCCTGAAAAGCCGAGGTTTTTCTGCTGAGAATTTGGTACCGCGGGGTGGCGTCGGTTGGGACGATGGGCGTATGCGACGAACTGCCGCGCCTCCTCGGTCTGAAGATCGGCACGCACGAACACCCAGGGGCCGTTGGGCAGAGGGTGTTGTCCGGGAATCTTGCCGTGTTCGGCGGCGATCCGCAGTGTCCGCGTACTGACGCCTATGAACTCCGCTGCTTCAGTGAGCGTTAGCCAGCCCTCATGATCCCGCAGTGCGGGATCATGGCAGGCGATTTCGTGACGGGTGCGCAGCGACGTCACGCGCTCTTGCGTAAAACGGTTCCCGCGGCCGGTCAGGAGATCATTGCGGTTCAAGTACCCGGCGATCACTCGGTCGGTGCAGATGCGGGCCAGGCTGCGCACGGCGTCGATGATGTCCGGTGCCGTGCAGTTCGCTTTGCCTCGGCGTCGACAAGGCACGCGCAGTTCCGTGTGAACGCCTCCGTGCCAATGGATGACCAGCGCCACTTCTCTCCGTTCATCGTCGCGATTAACAATCACTTCTTTGATCAATGTGCGTACGATCCGCTTCTTCAGCCGGGCATCGGATTGGGGGTCGTTCCAGACACGTTGAAGTTCTTCGGCCAGGTCGGCGAATTCCATCGCTTGGGCGGGGGACGTCTGGTCCCGCACCTGGCGCTGTTCATTGAGCCGCGATTCGACTTCGCGCACGCGCTGGAGCGCCTCGTTCCAGCGGCGTTCGAGTTCGTCGGCCACTAAACGGTTTTCGGGATCGGCCGCATCGAACTGCTTTTGCGCGCGCCGCGCTGCGTACTGGGCGGCCTCAAGGTCATGTTCCAACGCTTGCACGGCGGCATCCCGTTGTTGATCGACGTGCTGACTGGCCTCGATCGCGGTGGCGATCGCAGCGGGTTGCACCACGCGCAACACTTCACGACTCAGCGCCCGATCCACGGGAACACCTCCCAGGCTAATGCACTTCGGCTCGCCGACGTCCAGATAACCGCGCACGCAGCAGGACCGCAGATAGCGCTGGCCCCCGCCGGTGTAGGACACGGTCAGCTTGCGGCCACACCGGCCACAACGCAGCACGCCGGCCAACAGGGCTGGTCCCCGTTTGGCTGCGCCCGGTCGATCGAAACGGTTGTGGTTTCCGGAGATCATCGCCTGAATCTGCTCGAACTGCTCCCACGAAATGTAGCCTTCGTGATGGCGTGGGATCAACGAGATCCATTCCTCACGCGTGCGGCGGCGGATTCGCTTCCGCGGCTGTCCGCCTTCCAGGCGTGTGCCATGCTCGGTCCGGCCGAACACATACGCGCCCGCGTAAATCGGATTGGTGAGTACATGTTGCACCGTGGAATATCGCGGACGCTTCCAGCTCACGGTCCCGTCCAGCGCGCCCACCGGCATCTGCAGATCCTCTTCCAAGAACCACATCAACGTCTGGCGAACGCTCCCCAGTTCCAAGAACTTGTGAAACACCAGTCGAATGCGTTCCTGAACCCGCTGATCCGGATGCAGCTCGAATCGTTGGTCCTCGGTTTTCAGGAAGCCCACCGGCGCTGACACCACCAGTTCGCCGCGACGGGCCTTCTCGTAACGAGCTTCCAATGATCGCTGTCGGAGCAGATCGAGTTCGTATTCGTTGAAGCTGCCCTTGAGTCCCAACAGCAGCCGATCGTTGCTCAGCCGCGGCGAATAGACGACGTCCACATCGACCAAGAGCGTGTCAACCATGCGACAGACTTCCATCAGTTGCTGCCATTCGCGGTTGTTGCGTGCGAACCGCGACAGCTCGCGCGTGGCGACGGCACCGATCTTTCCCAGGCAGACGTCAGCCACCATCCGATCAAAGCCTGCCCGCACAATGACTCCGCGTGCCGTGCATCCCAGATCGTCATCGACGACCTCAATCTCCCGCCAGCCCAACTCCTCCAGCCGCGCCCGCATGGCGTACTGCAACCGTCGGCTCTCTGCGTTGTGCGCGACCTGATACGGCGACGACTGCCGCACGTACACGACCGCCTTCCGCTCCAGATGCTGCGGCTTCACTTTGTCATTCATGATCGGCCTCCTTTCCGTGAGGATCGACGGCGCGGGCGTTTCTGTTTTCCCGCAGCAGTTGAATCAACAGCTCCTGGATTCGGCTTTGCATGTCCGGGGGCAGGTTCCTCCACAGAGGCCGCACGGGGGGCGGCTGGAACAGATCGCCTTGAACCAGCAAGGGACGGGGTCGAGTCTTCATCGGCATCTCCTGGAATTGAGGAACAGGGATGCCGATCCATTCTCACGTCCCGTGGCGTCACATACCGCAGCAGTTCCCGCAAGCTCCGCAGATGCGCACAGCCGACTCGCGGCTCGCTCTGCAACTCCATCCCCGCGCAGGCCACACGGTCCAGCATCCAGCTCGGAAACTCCAACGACCAGGTGCGACCATCCTGCTCTAACTCCACCTGCACCGCATCAATCGCCTGCTTCTGCAGCGTCCGAATCAACGTCACCCGCCGGCCAAACCACGGATGCCAGCGATAAAACACTTCCAACTCAGTACCGTGAGCATTCTGTGGTGTTGTTGTAC
>CAMDDX010000361.1 GCA_945893075.1 Planctomyces sp. SH-PL62
AACGCTCCGGTGCCCGCTGGAATCTCCGCAACGCCGAATCCGTCTCCGCCCTGACCAACCTCCGCGATAGCAATCAATGGCAACTCTATTGGTCAACTTGCGACACCACTAAAACTTAACACCGCCAAAATCTCTGGGCACACCCGCGATACTCACCTCGACCGCGACCTTCGACACGGAGCCTAAGACGCTCGATGATCGTCGGCAGTGGTTTCAGGCTCACAGCGAGCGACATCCAATTCTGGTCGCGGAGTTATCGGGCCGAGTGATCGGTTGGGCGTCTCTAACGCCTTGGTCGGATCGCCGGGCGTACGACGAGACGGCGGAGACCTCGTTTTATGTGGAGAGCGAATCTCGAGGTCATGGCATCGGCCGCCAACTCAAGCTGGCGATCATCGCCGAAGCGCGGCGTCTCGGCTTCCACTCGCTGATCGCGCGGGTCGCCGAAGGGAGTGGCGAAAGTCTGCACATCAACGAAAGCGTGGGCTTCACACGCGTCGGTGTTCTAAAGGAAGTCGGGAAGAAGTTCGGCCAGCGCCTGAGCGTGCATCTGTTGCAACTGATTTTGGACTGATGAAGGCAACCATGACTCCTCAATTTCACACGATCGATGATCCGCTGCCGCGAGAGGCTCTGCGCGAGCGTCTCGACGCGAGTTCGTTGTTGAAGGGGGAAGAGCTGGAGCAGTCGTTGAAGTGGCTGGATACTCAAGCAAGCGAACTCGGCCGTTCGTTTGTGATCCAAGCACTGGCGACGGAAGGTTGGCTGACGACGTTTCAAGCGATGGCGGTCTACGACGGGCGGTTCAAGGATCTGCACATCGGCAACTACGATGTGCTCGACCGGCTGGGCAGCGGCGGCATGGGAACGGTCTTCAAAGCACGTCATCGCCGCATGAAGCGGACCGTGGCCATCAAAGTGCTGTCCTGGAGCTTCAGCGAAAACAAATCGTTCGTGCAGCGTTTCCAACGCGAGGTCGAGACCACCGCGCGGCTCGCCCACCCCAACATCGTGACGGCGCACGACGCCGACGTGTGCGAAGCGGGGCAGTATTTAGTCATGGAATATGTCGAAGGGACCGACCTCGACCGTTTGGTGCGGACGCGCGGCACACTTTCACCCAACCTGGCCGCGACGATGATTCTGCAAGCGGCACGTGGGTTGGACTATGCCCACTCGCAAGGAGTCATCCATCGCGATGTTAAACCGGCCAATCTGCTGATCGATGGTAGCGGCACGCTCAAGATCACCGATCTGGGACTGGCTCGCAGCACGGAAGTTTTTGGCGGAGATTCCTTTCAGGAGACCTCGCTGACGACGCATGGCGGCATCCTGGGGACGGTCGATTTCATGTCGCCGGAGCAGGCTTTCAATCCGTCGCAGGTCGATCATCGAGCCGACATCTACAGCTTGGGCTGCACCCTGTTTTACTTGGTAATGGGTCGGCCACCTTACAGCGGAGAGACCCCGATGGAGACTCTGCTGTTACACAAGCAAGATCCGATTCCCTCGCTGCTGAATCTGCACGGGGACATGCCCTACGAGCTGGATGACCTTTACAAGCGAATGCTCGCCAAGCGACCTGCCGAACGGTTCCTCTCAATGTCGCTCGTCGTGCGAGCCTTGGAGCGGAGCGGACTGGCGCTCACGGAGACCGACCTCCAAACGGAAGTCAAACGGCTGCGAACGCCCGATCTGGATTCCTCGCCGCGTTCGTCCGCGCCTCAGCCGGCACGCGTCGCCACGGCTCCGGAGGCGGCCAGTTCCTTGCCGTCGTCCAATCGCGCTCGCAGTTCGCTGACCGTGCTGATCGCCGACGGCAGCCTCACGGCGCGGGTTCACGTCCGCAATACGCTGACGAGCTTGGGCTTCGTGCTGCTCACCGATGTGTCGGACGGCGCTAAGGCGGTCGCCGCATTGGACGCTCAACGCTTTGATCTGGTGGTCACCGGGTTGAACCTGTCACGGGTCGACGGCCAAAAACTGATCGAACAAATTCGCCAATCGCCGTCGTCGTGCGACACGCCCATTCTGCTCGTCACGACCGAGTCCGCTCCGGCCAAGCTGCAAGCGCTGCGACGTGCCGGCGCGTCCGCGATCATCGACAAGAGCTTTCGCATCGACGAAGTCCGCGCGGTGCTCGATCCGCTGTTTCCGAACGCATGATTACTCCGCCGGAACCGCCGCGCGGAACTCATATTGATCGAGCGGCAAGAGCTTGATCGGAATGTTGCTTCTCGAGTTGGGCAGCCTGAACGGAATCTGGTAGCAGCCGACTTTTCCCGTGGTCAGTTCAGCGACGTAGATCACGCTGGGAGCCGGTTGAGCCCCTGGAGTCGCACGGATCGTCGCCAATCCAGGGACCATCGCATACTGCGGCTTGGCGCTCTGCACTTTCAGATCGAGGGCGACGTTGGCTTCGAAGCCCACCACGAACCCGTTGCCTTGTTTTCCCAAGCAGGCTCCGGAGAGCCGTCCCGTCAGGAAGTCCAGCACGAAGACCGCTTCCAAGTTCTCCGCGACAATTGCGGTACACATGCCGAATTTCTCATTGCGA
Source organism: Planctomyces sp. SH-PL62 (assembly GCA_945893075.1). Classification (GTDB taxonomy): domain Bacteria; phylum Planctomycetota; class Planctomycetia; order Planctomycetales; family Planctomycetaceae; genus SXKJ01. The sequence continues at coordinate 2,558 of CAMDDX010000361.1, forward strand.
TCGGACGTCGCGGCGGTCAGCGGGCGATGCGGCCATATCGCCGCGATCCCCAAGCCCACCAGCGTGCCGGCGATCAACCACAGGGCGCTGGGAATCTTGCGAGCCGAAGAAACGGAATTCGTTTGGGGAGCGGTTGGTTCCACGTGATGTCTCCAGAGAGTCGAAGGTGGCAGAGGCCCAGTGGCCGAAGGGGTTGGGAATTGGGTCGCAATCTACCGCGAGGTTTCGGAAACGACTAGGGGAACTCGTCTTCCGAGATTTGTCGCGGTTGCACTAGGCTCTGTGCCGTAAATCGAATCAGCCGCAGGGCGCTAGCCCCGGTTCTCGTCACGCCAACCGGGGCTAGCGCCCTGCGGCTGATTGACGGGACTCAGTCGGCCGTCTGGGAAGGGAATCTCATGCGCACGATCACCGTCATGAATCAAAAAGGAGGCGTCGGCAAGACGACGACCGCCGTCAACTTGGCAGCGGGGTTGGCGGCTCGCGGGCGTCAGGTGTGCCTGATCGATCTCGATCCGCAAGGGCACGCTTCAATGCACCTGGGGGTCGAGCCAACTGGATCGACGCCGACGATCTATCAAGTCTTCACCGGCGAGAAGACGCTCGCCGAAATCCGGCAACTCGTGGCCCCGAACCTGTGGGTCGCGCCGGCCAATACGGAACTGGCGGCGATCGAACTCGAACTGGCGAACGTCCCGGATCGCGAACTGATCCTGCGCGGCGCGATGCAACAGTTTGTTCAAACCCAACCGCTCGACTACATCCTCTTGGATTGCCCGCCGTCGCTGGGTGTGCTGACGGTCAACGCATTGACGGCAGTGAAGGAAGTCATGATCCCGCTGCAACCGCACTTCTTCGCGTTGCAAGGGTTGTCCAAGTTGTTGGAGACCACCGCGCGAGTGACTCGGCGGCTCAACCGCGAGCTGAAAGTCAGCGGCGTCGCGATCTGCCTGTTCGAGACCGGCACACGCTTGGCCAGCGACGTCATTGCCGACCTGACGAACTTCTTGCGAGCCAGCGATCCGCAGGCTCCGTGGGCCAACGCACGCATCTTTCAAACCAAGGTCCGCCGCAACATCAAGCTGGCGGAAGCGCCGAGCTTCGGCCAATCCATCTTCGACTACGAACCGAAATCCGCCGGCGCGCAGGATTACGCGTCGATCGTCGAAGAGGTCATCGCGATGGAGTCCGCCATCTCTGCCTCACATGCCGCGTGATGGCCGCACTGCTTCGTCAGGACCAGCAAGCAGCCTCATCCGCGGCCGTGTCTGAATCCGCGGGGTGATATCGTCTGCAATTGCCCCCGCGGATTCAGGCACGGCCGCAGATGAAAAGAGCTCGCACAGTCGGAGCGGCCTGACGCAACGGCTTGGTTGATTTTTGGTCGTGCCAGCCGTGTAATCCGCTCGCCCGTGCAGGGCTGCTTTTTTCGCTGATCATTGGCAGGAGATTGACCCCATGGATACGACAAACGGCGCGCTCAACCGCAAACTTCGGATGGCTCTGGTCGGCGGCGGCCAGGGAGCTTTCATCGGCCGCGTTCACGCGACCGCCGCGATCCTCGATAACCGTGCGGAACTTGTCGCCGGCGCGCTCTCGTCCAACGCCGAGAAGGCAAAAGATTCCGCTCCCGCTTACGACATCAAGCCGGACCGGGCTTACGGCTCGATCCAAGAACTGGTCGAGAAAGAATTAAAGCTGCCGGCCGATCAACGGATCGACTTCGTCACCGTCGCGACTCCCAACCACACGCACTTCCCGATTGCAAAGACCGCGCTCGAGGCGGGCATCAATGTCATCTGCGATAAGCCGATGACGTTTGATCTGGCGCAGGCCGAGCAACTGGCCGAACTCGTCGCGAAGTCCGGTGCAGTCTTTGCCGTGACGCACAACTACACCGGTTACCCGCTGGTGCGGATGGCTCGGCAAATGATTCTGGCGGGCGAGCTGGGCGAGATTCAGGCGGTTCGCTCGTGTTACATCCAAGGTTGGCTGCGCACGCGGCTCGAAGAGAGTGACCAGAAGCAAGCCGCATGGCGCACCGATCCAGGCAAGTCGGGAGCAGCGGGCTGCTTCGGAGACATCGCGACGCACGCCTACAACCTCGGCCGCTACATGACCGGACTTCTCCCGGAATCCGTCTCGTGCAATTTGAAAGTCTTCGAACCGGGCCGCAAGCTGGATGACTACGGCCATGCCGTCGTTCGCTTCGAGAACGGTGGGCTGGGCACTGTCACCGCCAGCCAGATTTCGCACGGCCGCGAGAACGATCTCTTCATCGAGATCGACGGTACCAAGGGAGCGATCCAGTGGCGACAAGAGGAGCCGAACCTGCTCACGCTGCGACGCAACGGACAGCCACACGCGATCTACACGCGAGACCCAAACGCTCCGCACATGAACGATGCGGGCAAGGCCGCGTGTCGTCTCCCTGCAGGACATCCCGAAGCGTTCTTCGAGGCGTTTGCCAACGTGTATCGCTCGGCCTATGACGCGATGGTCGCCCGTGCGACTGGAGCAGCATGGGAGAAGGTCAACACGATTTATCCCAACGTCAACGATGGTGTCGAGGGGATGTATTTCATCCAGCAATGTGTCGCCAGCAGCCAAGACAAGGGCGCGTGGTTGCCGTTGAAGCACAAACTCGCACGCAAATAGTTCGTAGCCACGTTCGCCAGAACGTGGGTGAGCGCACCGTGTTCCTCCCACGTTCTGGCGAACGTGGCTACGGCAGCCAGCCAACGACAATTACATGCCGACCTTCGCCGACCTTGTCGCGTCTCGACAAACATGGATTGCAGACATCCTCAAGCCGTGGTGTCTCGCCGCTTCGTGGAAAGAGTTGTTCCGTGCCGAGCAGGACTGGCCGGACATTGCGGGGAAAGTTGATCCGCAGGGAACCCTGTGGGCTTGGGCGTGGAGTCGCTTTCCGGCGCTCGTACATGACGGCTTGCCGGGGATTGAAGAGACGCATCTGCTGCGTGTGACGACTCGCGATGGAAGACTACTTGTCGGCTATCCCGACAACCGCGAAAGCCGGCACGGCAAACTGCGACTCTTATGCGAGACATCGACGGACAGCGGACGTCACGAGTTGTCCGAAGCCATCTCGATTGACGACATCGTGGCGATCGAGCGTGCGTAGATCGTCTACTTCAACCGCACGGCGACTGCGGAGTTGATCGCGAGATTCGGCCACAGCTTGCCAGCGGGGCGAATGCGAACGGCGACCCACGAGTCGCTGTCGACATCGCGATGATGAGCTTGCGGCGAGATGCTCTCCACGCGGCCTTTGTGATCCTCGCCCGCGAAATCGAGTCGAATCGTCTGGCCGACTTGCAGCTTGCTGATCTGGCGAGACGGGACATCGACATCGACGAACGGCCGCTCGCGGTCATGAATCGTGACCAGTGCTTCGCCGGCCGAGATCGGATCAGCCACCTGCTTGGAATAAGCACCCACGACGCCGTGGCCCGGCGACATCACCGACAGGGCCGCCTTTTGATGATTCAGTGCATCGAGTTGTTCGGCCGCTTCCACAAGCTTCGCCTCGGCCACATCGACTCCCGCCGCTTTGCGAATCATGTCCGGTAGATTCTGCCGCAGTTTTTGCAGCTCCGAAATGTGATGGTCGCAAAGTTCGGATTGGGCCTTGTTGACCTCCGCCGAGTTACGTGCCAATTCCTGCCGCATGATCGCACTCAGACGCATCTCTTCCGGGGCCGCAATGGGGTTGTTGACCACCGTATCGAACAGCCGCTCCGGCTGATTGAGGAAGTCGGGAGTCGCGGCCAGCCAGCGGCCCGTGTGCGATTCTTTGCCGATATTTCGCCAAGTGACTTGCTCGAAGTTGGCGGCAAAGTGGTCACGGAGATACTTCGCCGACTCCAATCGCGTGCGGAGCAGTCCGTCGTCGAGACTCTTTCGCTCGAGGCTCAACTGAACTTCGGCCTGGGCTCGGCATTGATCGAGCACTGCTTGCAACGACGCGACTTCGCGAACTTTCACCGCGATCTCGTGATCCAGCGCCGCGTCAGACAGTTGCAGCAACGACTGCTTCGGCTTGACCGTTTCGCCGGTCCGAGCCTGCATGGACACCACTCGTCCCGCGTGCGGCGAGTAAACCACCGATTGTTCGGCGCGGAGGAATCCGATCAGGCTGAGTTCTCCGGCGCGAGCGATCCAGGCGGTCGCTCCCAAGCCAGACAACAAAGCCAGTGCCGCGAGCGGCAACAATCGCACAATCGAGATGCTGGATGTCACAGAACGATCCTCCGCGATCGCGGTGGCCGTCGCCGATAGCGGCGTTGAATTCATCACGCAAGTCCCCCGATCCGACCAGTGGCCGGACAATCTGCATTGGTCAAACATGCCTGGCGGCGCGTCTTCTTAGGAATCGGAGCGGCAGCATTCGCAGAATGATGCGAACTCGGCGATGTGCGGAGAGTTGCCGTTAGAGTCTGGGCAAAGCCCCGCTGAGCGGACTGCGCGGAAAAGTTTTACAGACAACTTCGCGAGCGAGACACGTCATCCGCATTCCGACAATTAGCCGCGCGGCGCTAGCCCCGGTTCATGCCGTGTAACCGGGGCTAGCCTGAATTATTCACGGCTAGAAACAAAAGCGGCCTCCTCGCGCATCTAAGTGGTTGGATTGAAAGCCACTTCAGAACACGCACGGAGGCCGCGATGAGTTTACAGACTGCTTTAGATTTTGCATTCGAGTTTGGGGATCGGC
>CAMDDX010000362.1 GCA_945893075.1 Planctomyces sp. SH-PL62
ACAACTGGGCGGCTACAACAACCGAGCCACGGAATTACCACCCGGCCCACAACCCCTCTGGATCGGACTTCGCAGAATGAACGACTTCGCCACCGCCTGGCTCGCCTTCGGTCCGAACGACTGATCAAGTTGTGTATAAACGACAGGACAGAGTCCCAACCTACGAAGCGATGCGTCGCCGTCGCCATCAACGAGACCGGCTCGCAATGGGAAGTCGTATTGCTCGATCACACCGGCAAGCTCGTCGAGCGGATGCCGAACGCATCGAGCCAACGTTGGTCCCACGATCTCGACGGTGACGGTGGTAAGGAACTGCTGTGGTCGGCCAACAAGATTCAAGCGACTCGCGGACTGCGTGACGTGTTGTGGTCCTGGTCGCCGCCACCGCTGAGCTACGGCTGGGTCTCGCACATTGAGCGAACGGCCGACGGACGTGTGATCGTCGTCATGGGCAGCAACGACTCCATGACGATGCTCGACGGCAAGACTGGCAAGCCGCTCGGTCGCACTTGGAAAAGTTGCAACACTTCGATCAACGAGAACGGCCGGATGCTGGACCTCAATCGGCCAAAGCTGAACTCGGCCGGTGAATTGCCGCGCCTGGTGACGCGCGTCGGCGACGGCACAATGCTCGGCCACGTCGTCTCGCGAGCCGTACTGCCGACGAATGAGGATGGTCGCTACCAACGTAGCCGTCACGCTCCGCGTGACGAGCCGAACGTGGAGAAAGCGTTGGCGCAGCGTACAACATCGAACGCGCGCTCGGCTCATCACGCGGAGCGTGATGGCTACGTAGATGATCCGCGCCTTGTCCGCCAATTGCCGTGGGCACCATCGCCCAACGAGTGGTCATCGTCATTCGGGATCCTCCTCGTCATACAGCTCTCTCGCGCTCTTCTGCTGTCGCTCGTGATCGTGCTGATTCCATTCTGGCTGATCCGTGCGGGCGTGCGTCGTCGCGAACTCGGCCGATGGCGCGGCGTGCTGATCGTCGCCGGCTTCGCCGTCGCGGCGTTGAGCATCACCGCGCTGCAGTCCGTTTCGTCGAATCCGGGAAGAAGTGGTCTGCCTTGGGGCGCACAACTCTCAATGGCGTTTCTAGCGTTACCGATGCTCGCCTGGCCGGCGGCGGTGTTACGAAGTGTTTTCCTCGGCGAATGGCGACGCCTGCGTTGGCTGCTCGGCGGCACTTTGCTCGCCGCGCTCATGCTGGCGATCATCCTCCTGGCGATGGAGTTCTCGACGAAGTCGCCCGAACAACATTACTCGTGGCACGGCTGGTGGTTCATCCTGCTCTTCGGAGCCTTCGCGGTCGGCGCAATGCTGCTGGTCTGGCGCGGCTTCGGTCCGCACGTCTCCAAGCTGTGGAACTTCGTTCGGAGGAAACCCGCTCGGCATGGCTGACACCTCGTTCGAGACGCTGCTGAATCACGCGCGGCGCGGCGAGTCTCCCGCGCAGGGCGAATTGCTGCGCCGGTTCGAACCGTGGCTGCGGCTGCTGGCGCGAGTGCAACTCGAAAGCCGCTTCGCCGCCAAGTTCGATGCCTCGGATGTCGTACAACAAACGCTGCTCGAAGCGATCAAAGCGTTCCCGCAATTCCGCGGATCGACCGAAGCCGAACTGACCGCGTGGCTGCGACAGATTCTGGCGCACGCGCTGGCTCATGAGATTCGCCGCTATCACGGCACGGCCAAACGGGACATCACGCAAGAGGTATCGCTGGATGCGGCACTCGCGCAGTCGTCACAACGCCTCGGTGCTCTGCTCGCCGAATCGGGGCCGTCTCCCAGTCAACAAGCCGCTCGGCGAGAATTGGATGTCCTGCTGGCCGACGTCCTCGCGCGATTGCCGGAAGACTACCGCGACGTGCTGATTTTTCGGCATCTCGAAAACTTGTCTCACGAAGAGATCGCCGCGCGAATGAACCGCTCGCCGGGTGCCGTCCGCATGTTGTGGGTCCGAGCCTTGGCCGCGCTGCGTGAAGCCTGCGGCCAGGAACTCGTGGACCCTCGCGCCGGCTCGCGATAGATTGCTCCGCCGTAGGTCAGGCTTTCCAGCCTGACCCGAATGGCCAATGACGTCGCTCGCTCATCGGGTCAGCCTGGAAAGGCTGACCTACGCCGGACTTCACGAATGCCGACACGCCGCATCACGATCGTGAGTGTTTTGCTTTTCGCAGCATTCGTCGCCACGTTCGCCGAGGAACCCGCGCCAAACGAGAAGTCGAGCCATTGGGCGTTTCAAGCATTGCGAACACCGACGCTGCCGGTGGTGAAAGAGGCCGCGCGAGCTCGTTCACCGGTCGATCGCTTCGTGTTGGCGAAACTCGAAGAGCAAGGTTTGTCTCTCAACCCGGAAGCGGACAAGCCGACGCTGATGCGCCGAGTCGCCTTCGACCTGACCGGACTGCCGCCGACGCCGAGCGACCTCGTGGAGTTTGTGGCCGACCAATCACCCGACGCTTACGAACGGATGGTCGAGCGATATCTCGCCTCGCCACATTACGGCGAGCGATGGGGTAAGTGGTGGCTGGATGTCGCGGGCTATGCGGACTCGAACGGCTATTTCAATGCGGACTCGGATCGGCCGCTGGCGTACCGCTATCGCGATTATGTGATTCGTGCGATGAACGCCGACAAGCCGTTCGACCAATTCATTCGCGAGCAAATCGCCGGCGATGAACTCAGCGGCTTCGATCCCAAGCAACACGAACGGCACGCGACGCCGGAGATGATCGACCTGCTCGAAGCGACGCACTTTCTCCGCAACAGCCCGGATGGTTCGGGCGAGAGCGATGGCAATCCTGAAGAGGTCATGATCGACCGCTACTTCGCGCTGGAAGGGGCACAGCAGATTCTCTCGTCGTCACTGCTCGGCTTGACGATTCAGTGCTCGAAGTGCCACGACCACAAATTCGAGCCGATCACGCAGCGCGAGTTCTACCAACTGCAAGCGTACCTGCACCCCATCTTCAACATGCAGAAGTGGCTCAAGCCGAACGAGCGATTCACACACGCCGCGCTCCCCGGCGAGGTCGAAGCGTGGGAGACTCAGCAGCGTGATGCGGAGACTCGCGTCGCGGCGCTGCGAACCGAGTTCACCCGCTGGCTGCGCGAGCATCGCCCCGTCGCCTGTGTCTTGTTCTCCGATGATTTCGATGGGCCGGAAGAAACCTTCCTCGCGAACTGGTCGAACACCGCTCCGGGCGATGACGCGCCGGGTGGAACGGGAGTCGTGACGCTGACGGCGCTCGGCGCGGGTCTCCCGACCCCGCCGAAGGTCGAAGCACCCGCCGCCGTCCGCGCCAACGGCACGCTGCGGATCATCGAAGGGGGACCGTCTGGCGATAAATGGATCTCGACCAAGAAAGCCTTCGATTGGACCCCGAACCAGCCGGGCGAATGGATTCAGGCGACGTTCGATCTGCTCGACAACAAAGTCAGTCCCGATGACAAGCCTGCCGAGCGGATCGCGTACTTCCTCGCGCTGCACGACTTCAACGACAACAGCTCGACCGCTGGCGGAAACATCTTGATCGACGGCAATCCGGCGGGCGGAGCAGCGGTGCATCTCGATTATCCCGGCACCGATCAGTCGCATCGCGGCGTGATCGGCAAGAGCGGGTACGCGCCGGGACGAAACTTCGGCGTGCGCGTTACGAATCTCGACGGCAAGAAGTTCAAACTCGAACAACTCGTCGATTGGCTGCCGGAAGAACGGACGCTGGACCTGACGGCCGCGGACTTGCCGGACGGCGGCTTCGGTTTTGAGTTCTGCTGCAACCGCAGCTTCATTGTGGACAACGTCACCGTCGAATCCTCGACCGGCAGCACGCAGGACGAAGCCGCTCAAGCCGCATTGAAAACTTTCCGCACCGAATACGAATCGCGACACAAGACGCTGGCCGATGCAGTCGCTGAAGTTCAGAAGCGTCAGACCGCGCGCCCCGGCAAGATCGCCTGGGCCAGTGACGTTGCCGCAGAGCCGCCCAACGTGCCGATCCTGTTGCGCGGCAACGTGACGACTCCCGGTGAGTTCGTGCAGCCCGCGCCACTACGAGTGATCGCGCTCGGCGCGGGTCTCCCGACCCCGCCGAATTCGCCGACCGCAGGTCTCCCCAATGACGCTCCCGCTGTGACAACGGAGACCTTCGGTCCAAGTCAGCGGCGGGGTCAGGAGACCCGCGCCGAGCGCACTTCAGGACGCCGCACCGCTCTGGCCGAATGGCTGACGCGCGGTGATTCGCCTGCCTCGGCGCTGATGGCTCGCGTGCAGGTGAATCGACTTTGGGAGCGTCATTTCGGTCGTGGGATCGTGACAACGCTGGACAATCTCGGAGTCAGCGGCGCGGCTCCGTCGCATCCTGAGTTGTTGGAATGGCTGGCGGCTGAGTTCTCTGATTTCAAATCTGAAATTTCAAATTTCAAATCTCAAATCTCAAATTCCCGATCACTCAAACACCTACATCGAGAGATCGTGTACTCGGCCACCTACCGGCAATCGAGCCAGCTCAACGAGACCGCATTGGCGGTCGATCCCGACAATCGGCTGCTGTGGCGGCAGCCGGTGCGGCGATTGGATGCGGAAGCGATTCGGGACGGGATGCTGTTCGTCAGCGGTTCGCTGGAACGGAGACTCGGCGGGCCGTACGTGCCGACGCAGCGCAGCAGCGCGGCTGAGGTGGTCGTGAACGACGGCCATCCCGGTGCCCATCGGCGTTCGATCTACTTGCAGCAGCGACGCACGCAGACGCTGAGCATGTTGAATCTGTTCGACGCTCCGGCCGTGACATTCAACTGCGTGCAGCGACCGACGACGACGATGCCGCTGCAATCGCTCAGCCAATTGAATTCCGAGTTCGCGCTGGCTCGCGCGGCCGACTTCGCGCGGCGCTTGGAGCATGAGGCTCCGCCCCATCCACGTCATCGAGCGCGATTGGCCTTTGAACTCGCGACCGGTCACACCCCCTCGGAGGTGGAACTGCGATCGTCGCTGGCGTTCATTGAAGAGCAAAGCCGTGCGTATGAGCCGGCGGAGAATGCTTCGCCGCGTGCCTGGACCGACTTCTGCCAGATGCTGCTGTCGTCAAATAGTTTTTTGTACGTGGAATAGAAACGAGTCTTCCCGATCAGCCGCAGGGCGCTAGCCCCGGTTGGTGGGATCCGAACCGGGGCTAGCGCCCTGCGGCTCATATGCGTCGTCGTTCTTAATCAAACAACCCGCTGACGGACTCGTTGCGATGGATGCGGCGAATGGCTTCGCCGAGCAGCGGGGCGATGGTGACTTGTCGCAGGTTGGGCAGCCGCTTCTCTTCGGCGATCGGCAAGGTGTTGGTGACGACGATCTCTTTGACCGGAGCCTCCCGCAAACGACTGACAGCGGGGCCGCACAACACGGCATGAGTCGCTCCGATGTAAATCTCTGCGGCACCGTGTGCCTTCACGACGTTGGCCGCGCCGACAATCGAGCCGGCGGTGGTGATCATGTCGTCGAAGATCAACGCGACCTTGCCGTCGATCGGACCGCCAATCAAGTTGGCTTGCTTGGTCTCGGTCGCGCTGTAGCGGCGCTTATCGACGATCGCCAACGAGCCACCGATGTTCTCCTGGTGTTGCAGCGAGCGCTTGATGCTCCCTTCGTCCGGGCTGATGATGACCAGCTTGTCCTGCGGAATCTTCAACGACTGAAAGTAGCTATCAAGCGTCTTGGCGGCATACAGGTGATCGACGGGGCAATCGAAGAATCCTTGAATCTGCGCGGCGTGCAGATCGACACAGAGCACGCGATCGGCTCCGGCCTTGGTCAGCAGGTTGGCGACCAGCTTGGAGGTGATCGGCACTCGGCCGGCGTCTTTGCGGTCCTGCCGCGCGTAGCCGAAATACGGGATGACGGCGGTGATCCGTTCGGCGCTGGCTCGCAGGCAAGCGTCGATCAGGATCAGCAATTCCATCAAGTTGTCGTTGGCCGGGGGGCCGGTCGGCTCGATCAGGAAGACGTCACGGCCGCGAATGTTGTGCTCCAGTTGCACGAAGATTTCGCCGTCCGGGAAGTTGGTGATCCCGCACGGACCGAGCGTGAGGCCGAGATAGTCGGCGATCTCTTGCGCGAGTTGGCGGTGTGCTCGTCCGCTGATTAGCGTCAGATGGTCGTACATGCGCGAGATCGCTCCGGTCGCGAAGAGAAGTGGTCTCGGCAGCGGCCGAGCAGGGAGATGACGAGGGCATTTCAGTCGTCGCGTGCGCACATTGTCAAGCAGCCCAGACACGGCCGCGAGAACCAGCGATCATTGCGGCCAGGAAGCGGGCTCCCCGAGCAACACGTCGGCGTCGATGCCCACCTGCGTCGCGGCCGGAAGCGGTGCGTCGCACGACCGCAACAGAGAATCGTGCGGACGTGGCGACGCTAGGCCGTTGAACTCGAACGAACCGGCGACGAGGCCATCAATGTCGAGTCGCGACTCGTCCACCGGAGTTCGACGACCGTTTGCCGGATCGACCACAACAATCACGTCGATGTCCGGTGGGACGAGCATTCCCGTCAACTGCCAGTCGATCGCGGACAACCAATTCGGAGGCAATCGTCCCGTCATCCATGCGATCAGCGCTGGGCGAACGGCTTCCGCGGAAGAACCTTTCGCGACACGAGCGAAATCCACAACACACCCCGTCGCCGTCAGCGTCAGTCGGCTGAGCGGTGCGTTCTCGGATGCTGGCCAACAGCGAAGTAGTGGGCCGGTCTCTCTCAGAGTGATGCAGCGCAGATCGCAGCGCCAATCGGAACGGCCAGTATCAGAGACTTGAATGAAATCGCCACCACCAACTTTCAGCACATTCTCAGCCACGAGCTTCTGCGGAGGGACTTGCAGATAAACCGCGGGACCAGTTCCGGTCAGCACGACGTCGCGCAGTGTGACGCGAGTCTCACGCGGAGGACTCGTTTCATTCGGTCGCCAAGCAATCGCGGCACCCGGGCGGTGCGCGCCGGCGACCTCCACGTCACCTTGTTCAAAGCGGCTGTGAATAATCTCCAACTGTTGGCAATCCGCGATCAGTAACGGCGGTGGCCGATCCACGGCGGAGGACTGCCGCGTGAGACGCACGTGACTCAATTGGATTCGTTCCGCCCACAGTGACAACGCTTGCCGCGTGATGACGATCTCGGCGGGATCGGTCGCATCGCCGACGATCTGCAACGTGTCGCTTCCGGCGATTTCCTCCGCGAGATAACGACCACCC